>JAXHMK010000009.1:665000-863422 GCA_034521495.1 Balneolaceae bacterium | reverse complement strand
AACATATGATTAAGCAGATTTAACAATCCGTACGAATACGATTCATAATATTTTAAAGCCCACAAAAAACCAAGTAAACCTACATTTTTTTGATATTATGCAAATTTTAACATGCATGAAATTTGCATAATATTGAACAAGAAGGCTTTGCAAAACTCTGACCGTCATCCTGAACTTTCCCATCGGTTCCCTCCGGGGGATTCAGGATCTCCAGATACTGGCTATAAAGACGAATGGAGAATCTGAATCGAGTTCAGATTGACCAATAACCACGGTTTTGCAAAGCCCTCAACAAAAACTGTTTTCAGAGTGCTGCCGATTTTACATAGATGTATCTACAATTTAAAAAACTTCGAAGGAGTGCCCTGTTTATAGAAAGAGAGAACATTGGAGAATTTTTGCCCCAGTGGAGCCACCTGAATTCAAAATTCACAACCCAGCATAGATTTCTGTAAAACATTTCGTATTTTTGAAGTCTGTTTGAAGTTATAGTTCAACCCATAACAGACGAAATAGAAGTTAAATTAAACCAAGGCGGGTGATTTTATGCCAAGCGGAAAGAAAAGAAAACGATCAAAAATCGCGAAACACAAACGAAAAAAACGTCTGAGAAAAAACAGGCATAAAAAGAGAAAGTAGTTTATCAGCTTTAAACCATTTCAGGGCACAATTGATTGTGCCCTTTTTTTTATTCAGGGTGCAAGTTTCAGGATACAGGTTAACAGACACTAAAATCAGCACCCGAATCATATCATATATCATGAGACTTGTAACTTGAGGCCTGCTATGCTGCCTGAACCACAACAGAACTGTCGGCTATTTTTATAATTCTGTTAGCTTTAAAGAGAAGATGGGTAAGCTTCCTGCCAACATACTCATGCACTTCGTTCAGGCTGTTTAACTCTCCAACGGAGAATTGGAAATAGGAAAGTAAGTTGATAGCTGTCAGGTATTTTCCATATTCATCGCCATCAATCTCAATATGCCAGCGTGTTATAATATCATCTGAAATTAAAAGTTCATTGACCTTCTTGCTGGCCTGGTCCATCCATTCACTGGCCATCTGGATTCTGAAATTATCATCTTCTGTTCCGTTTGCCGGCTGACAGCTTTGAACATCAAAATGCCAAACCAATTCAATGTCGATAGAGGGAACAACGTTGGCTTCAATCAGGCGTTTAGATTTTAACATTGGATGACCGCCCGTACCATCTAATTTATTGGCAAGAGCAGCTTCGCGGAAACGATCCCAGTCAAAATTGATGGACAGATGCGTTAAATGCTCTGTAGAATCCTCAAGGTCAATAAGAATTTCAAGTCCTGCTGCATTGATCTTCGATTCTTCCCATGTTTTGAACTTTACAACATTTATATTCCTCTTGTTTAATGACCTGTTTATCTTATTAACAACAGACTGAAATATTGGATACTTCATTTTCGATTTTAAATTTGAAAACGTTTTATTTTATCCCACCGCTCAATGAATAATTTCTATGCTTTAATATATTTAACGGAGACACTAAAAAACAAATGTAAAGGCAAAACCTTTCAGTTTAGTACTTCACCGCATAAAGATGTTTGGGATTGTTACCTTTCTGAGAATAATTCTCGTTTTCGATTAAAATTTTCAACAAATCCGGAAGAAACGGCACTTTTCATCGATTCCTACCGCCCTCCCAAAAAAGCAAACACCACACCTTTTTTCGAGGTTTTGTCCGGCCAATCTGTTCAGGAAATTTCCATGGCAGAGAATGATCGATTTATCACCATTACATTTGACAATGAGTATTCATTAATGTTCCAGATTTTTGGGAATACGCCGAATATTTTTTTGATCAGGGATAATACCATTATTGAATCGTTCAAATCTCCCGATGACTTTGAAGGTCAGACACCGCCTGAACCGAGAAAAGCATCACCAACAAAAACTCCATCGGAGGATGATTCGGCAAAACGAGTCATCACCAAACTGGACCCGAAATTTCCACGTCACCTCATTCCATTCATTATTGATGAGTATGGATTAGAGAAAAAAACAGTACCTGAAATAAAAGAAGTTGTAAATACGCTGATTGAAGCCATGTTAAACCGCCCGGAGTTTCGTGTTCTTGATAACGGCAATTTATGCCTGATTCCGGAGGACCTGTTGCCGGCCGAAAACCTGGAGGTGTTTGAGAATATCAACAGCGCCATTCGGCACGCCTATTATAAAGCTTCGAATGAACGACGGCTTGAGTCGCGCAGGCAATCGATTAAACCTAAAATCGATAGAATTATCAATAAGTACGAGTCTACAATTGAACAATTAAAACATGCTGACAAGGGACTAAAACGAGCCGATAAATATGAACGGTACGGGCATATATTGATGGCCCATGCCCACGAAAAAAATGAATTTAATGAATCCGTTACATTTCCCGATCTTTACAATCCTGATGAAAAGGTTCAAATACAGTTGAAACCCAAATTATCACTGGCTGAAAATGCTCAGTATTATTACGAGAAGGCAAATAAATCGAGACGAAATGTAGAGGAGTCGAAACGGCGGCTTGGGGAAATCAAAATTAAATTAAAAAAATTGAAAAAATTACAGCAATCGCTGAATGAAATTGATAAAATCTATGAGTTCCGGGATTGGTACAAAGAGAACGAAGATGCACTTTTTAAAGCAGGCGTGCTGAAAGCTGAAACCCAAAAGAAGAAACCACCTTATCGCATTCTTGAAATTGACGGCTACACTATTTGGGTTGGAAAAAATGCAAAAAGTAACGATCAGTTGACAACTGATGCTCATAAAGAAGATGTATGGATGCACGCTCGCGGTGTAAGCGGGTCTCATGTTGTAATTCGCATGGATAATCACAAGGAGATGCCGCCCAAAAAAACACTTTTAAAAGCGGCCGCAGTTGCCGCCTGGAATTCAAAAGCAAGGGGTTCAGGCCTGGCACCGGTCATCATCACCAAGCGTAAATATGTCGTTAAACCGAAAGGCGCTCCTGCAGGTACTGTCCGTGTTAACCAGGAAGAAGTTGAAATGGTAAAACCTCAAAAAATACCAGCATGAATCAACCAGTTACCTCGCATCCGGTTTTTTTGTGTGGCATGATGGGCTCGGGAAAATCCACGATCGGAAAAAAACTGGCCGGCAAACTCGATCTGCCATTTACGGATTTAGATACTGTAATTGAAGAATCTGAAGGTATGACCATCCCCGAAATTTTTGAGCAGAAGGGCGAATCCGGTTTTCGGGAAATCGAACGAAAGCAGCTCATTCAGTTGGCCGGAGGTATGGAGGGTGTATTGGCTCTCGGCGGCGGCTCGCTTCAAAATCAACAGATTGTTGACCATCTGAAGATCTATGGTTGGCTTATATTTATTGATACATCCATGGATGAGATTCTCAATCGACTGAGCGATCCGTCGGGAAGACCCATGCTGGAGAGTTCAAATGAGCTGGCCAAGCGGATCGATTCCCTGTTTGATGAACGAATGCAGTATTATGAGCAGGCACACTTTTCCGTTCAAACCGAGAACAAATCTATTGAAGAGACTACAACCGAAATTGTGAAAAAACTGACGATCTATGAAGGCCGAAATTACCATTAACGCTTCATCAGGCAGTTATAAAGCTGCCGTTGGCAAAAACATTTTTAAAGAAGAACTTGCTGATTATCTAAAAGACAGACATACAGATAAGCTCTTTGTCCTGATAGATGAAAATGTATTCAGGTATCACTGGAAAACAATTCAGGCGAGTTTATCTGACCTCGTAAACCATGTTCATTTCCTGGAAGTGCCTGAGGGTGAAAGCAGTAAATCGCTTCGTTTTTGGAGTAAAACTCTCGATTTTCTTTTGAATGAGGGAGTGCGCAGAAATATACCGCTAATTGTGATTGGCGGCGGCGTAACCGGAGATCTCGGTGGGTTTACCGCTGCAACGGCTCTGCGCGGAATTCCACTCGTTCACATCCCAACCACTATCCTGGCGATGGTAGACAGCTCCATCGGCGGCAAAACCGGTGTAAATCACACAACAGGAAAAAATCTGATCGGGTCATTCTATCAACCGGATAAAGTGATTGCTGACACCCGGTACCTGGAATCTCTGCCAAAAAATGAATGGGTGAACGGACTCAGTGAAATTTTAAAATATGCAGCGATCCGGGATGAAAAGATCTTTTCGGAAGCACAAATTTTCCTGGAACCAGACCTTCATTCCATCGATCAAACCAAACTGGTGAACCTTATTGCTAAATGTATTCAGATAAAAGCAGACGTAGTTGAGGAGGATGAGTTTGAAGGTGGAATCAGGGCTTTTTTAAATTATGGACACACGTTTGCACATGCCCTGGAAAAAGCATGTGATTTCGATACCATCAGCCATGGCGAGGCAGTGTTTCTCGGGATGCTTGCCGCTCATAAGTTAGCAAACCTAACAGGTTCGAATCTTCAAGCAACTAAACTCTCCCCTTATCGTTCTTTGTATAACTTCAAAATTTCAAAAGAGGATTTATCCAGTGATCGGCTCAACGAATATATGAAGTCGGATAAAAAAAGAACTGATGAACATATTAAGTTTGTTCTGTTAAATGACTGGCAAAAACCAGAAGTAAAAACTGTGAAAGAAAAAGAGCTTATCAACCAGGCTTGGGATGCAGCTTTTAACGAATTATAAAAAAATAACAACGACTCTGATCTCGATTGCTACTTAGATATATACATAAAATCTGGATTTTCTTTTGGCGCACGGTGTTTGCACTTTTAGCCGTTTTGCTTATTTCGGTACCGGTGCTCCTGGGATTACTGCAATTGCCGGCAAGCCAGGATTATATGAAAAAGGAAGTCATCACCGCTTTTAATCAGCAATTCCACGGGAATTTGGAACTTGGAGAGATCGGTGGGTTTCTGCCATTCTCAGCAAGTGTAAACAATGGTCGGTTATACGCTCCATCTGATTCAACATCACCTGTTTTTTCATTTGAAAGAGCAGAGGTCCGCGTGAATATTTGGGAGCTACTTCAGCAAAATCTGTCAATTACTACGTTTGAAGTATCCGAGCCTACTATCTACCTGAATGAAGCAGATGACCAAATTTCCTTTTTCCATGCCCTCAGTCAACAAAGAGTGCAAACCCAGGATGAAAGAAATGTATTTGAAGAGGGTGAAATTCGCCTGTTGCAACGAATCAATATTTTTGCGCCATCCATTTCTGTAAACAACGGGCGAATTGAAGTGGATGAATCGATCAGCCTGCCGGAACAGCTCCATGTACAGGCTCCGTTGAATGTAGAGAATGTCAGTTTAGATCTCTTCCTGGAAGTTACCGATTCACAAATCTATTTCGACCTGCCCAATTTTATTGCCGAGATTCCAGGTACACCGTACGAGTTTTTTCAGATGAGCGGCCAGTTTTACAACGACGATGAATTTTTTGAACTCAACCGCTTCCGGGTAAGCACAGATATCGGCGAAGCAGACTTTAGTTTTGAAGCCTCACCTGTAACCCTGTTCGGGGACAGTTTACCCCACCAGTTTGAAAATGCTGAATATCGTTTTCAAATTACGGAAAGTTCATTTTCTACTGAATTTATACAGCTTTTTGCCGAAAACTACCCTCCCTTTCAGGAAAATCTGGACCTTGTACTTGAGTCGGAAGGAACCCTCAATGAATACTATTTAGATCGTTTCCAGGCTAATCTTGGAGAGACATCTGTTTTAATTACCGCGAACGCACAAAATCTCAATACAGATAATTTCTCCTACCATGCTCAATTAGACAATGTGGTAATTCAACCCTCAATGCTTGATTGGGTTTCGCAAACTTATTTCGATGGTCAGTATAATCTTCAGCGTTATCAGCTCAGTACTATTCGGGGAGAACTGGACGGGAACCTTAACGAATTAACAAGTGATTTCGAAGCTCAAACACAGGCAGGTTCTTTTGCACTTAATGGATCACTTTCTTTGAAACAGCCGCTGGATTACAATCTGTTATTTCAAGTCGATTCTCTGGATATTACTCCGTTTACGAACGATACAACCCGGAGCAGTATCATCCAGGGAGATGTAACTTTTGATGGTACAGGAACCGGAAATAAAGCCATGTTTGCAAGCTCTGTTGATTTGAGCAGAAGTACACTTTTAGGAGTTGACCTGTCCTCGTTTATTGCTGATTTCAATTACGATTCCGGGCATCTTGATTACGATATCAATGGTGGTGATGGGGAGTTTTTTGTATCGGCAGACGGATCCTACAGAAATGATGCAAATCGGCATATTTTCACGGGAGATGGTACGGTTCAGAACCTGGATATCGAAAAGTTTTACCCCGCTTTTCACGCCGACTCCACCAGTTTTACCAGTACATTTTCTGCCGATATTGAAGCATCAGATCTCAACGATTTGATCGGGCGGATTAGTTTTGAAATGGAGCAGTCCACTATTGATGCGGATACACTTCAGCCTCATCAATTTTATGCAGACATCAATCCAAATCCCGATGGTACCCGTACATTTCGTTTTACCTCCTCTTTCTTTGATGGCGAGATGCAGGGGACCCTCGATCACCGCCTGATCCGGAGCCACATTCAATACTGGAATGTATATCTGAAAGAGCGAATCTCAGAAGAATTTCTATTCGATCCCGGGTATTTCGGCGAATTACCATCTCCCGGTTTTAATAGCTCAGACAGCAGTTCTGTTGATATATCTGTGCAGATGAATGTGAAGGATCTGTCTCTCTTTAGAAAATATTATCCGGAATTTCCGGAGGTTGAGAGCCAGGCTCGTTTCAATGCAACGGTCAATTCATCGCGGGACAGGTTGCTTGATCACCGGGAATTTTGCCGACCAGGATTTCCACACAGAGCAACTCCGTGCCAATGATTTCAATACAACATTTACAGCCAGCCTGCTCCATAATGCAGATCTTAAATCATCCAGTACTATTGACCTTCAAATAAACAGTGCCGAGGCCGGTTTCAGAAATTATAATTTAAAGGAGAGTTTCATTGATTTTTCTATGAGAGACGATTCCTTCCGTGTGCAACAAAATTTTGCCCGTCTCGAGGATGATCTTGTTTTAGAATCGTCCTTTACAGGTCAATTGCAGAGCGATACTGTAAAAGTTTCCCTGGATAAGTTTGAAATCGGCAGTTCCGATTACAGGTGGTCTGCACAAGACAATCCTCAGCTGGCATACACCAGCCAACAAAGTTTTAAGGTGGATAGCCTCGTCCTCATCAGCGATACAGATTACATTGCCATTGATGGTACTTACAGCGGAGATTTTGATGATTCCGTGAATTATGAAATTCAAAATCTCGATTTAAGTAGAATATCCAATTTGATTGGCGGCAGGGTTTCTTTCTCAGGATTACTGAATGGAAATTTCCAAACCCGAACTCTTACCCAAATTCCATCCGTTCAGGGAAATCTGAGTATTGAAGAGGGCAGAATGTTGGGTCGCGTCATTGGAGATGTGTCCATTAATAGTACGTTTAACAGTGAAGAAGAACGGTTTGATACTAACGTACACATCTATACCGATCCCGAAAAATATCAGCGCTACTATAACCGGAACGACGGTATTGGGCAGGATATTCGGCTGAATGGATATTTTAAAATTCCCGATGAAGACACACCTGCTAACGAGGAGCTATTTAATTTTGATGCGGAGTTCCGGCAGATCGATATGTGGATTGTTACAGCTATTGTTCCCAATATTATTGTTGAGATGGAAGGGAGTTCTACGGGGAGCGGTGTTATCTATGGAACCACCGACAATTTTGATTTTGATGCTACATTCCATGCTGCCGATGTTTATGGTGTACCGGCATTTACCAACGTAGAATATACACTCAATGGCGATATCCGGTTCAACAAATCAGACGGGTTGCTCTTCCGGGATATTCAATTGGCCGACCGTTTTGGCGGCAGTGGTGCTCTTAACGGACAGGTTGATCTGAACAATTTTTCTGAAACTACAGATATTGATCTGACGCTCGATTTGTCCAATCTTCAATTCATGAATAATCCGTATGATCCCGATATACCCTTTTATGGCAGTATTTTTGGAACCGGCCAGGCTCAAATTACCGGTACAAATTTCGCGCCGGTTCTAAGTACTACGAGCCCACTCATCGTTTCATCAAATTCCAGTATTTCAGTTCCGCTTGAACCGACCACAGAGTATGAGCAAGATCAAAGATTTATTCGTTTTGTGGATTCATTTGATATTCCCCATTGGAGTAATTTATCCAACAATTTAAATGGCGGAAACGGTGAGAATGAAGAATCTGAAGAGTTCTCTTTCATGGAAAGATTCACAATGGATCTGCAGTTCCAGGCCCGTAACCCGATCAATGTGGAACTGATTTTCGATCGAGTGACCAACGATATGATCAATGCCAATGGTACCGGTCAGATGCGTATTCTTTTAGCCGACCAGGATGTTAGTATGTTTGGGCGATTTAATATCACCAGCGGAAATTACCAATTTGTTAGCGGGGATATATTCACACGAAGATTTTCGCTCGAAGAAGGTGGTTCTATAACCTGGTCGGGTGATTTAACCGATGCCGACCTGGATGTAACAGCCACCTATCGTTCGAGGCCAAATATTAATACCTTACTTGCAGCAACATCTGAAGCTGCAAACCAGGGACCCGCTCAGCGAGTACCTGTTGAGTTAGTACTGGAAATCGGCGGAACAATGACCTCCGTTGAGAATGATTTCTTTTTCCGCATACCTACAGGTATACAAACCAATGTAGATCCAACCATTGCAACACAGATCAGTAATTTGAATCAGAATGAGGATGAGAAATTAATCCAGGCAACCAGTATTTTGTTAAGCGGTAATTTTTTGCCGCCTTCACAGACGCAAGGGCTTGGACTTACAGAAAGTTTTTCCGGAACAGCGGTTGTTGTAAATCCCCTGTTGACGAGCCAACTGATTAATCCATTACTTTCAAACCAGATAAATTCGCTGTTGAGAAGCGACATAACATTTGATATCGACGTAAACCTGAACTCTTTTAATGAAGTAGATTTGGGAGTTGCTCTCCGATTTTTTGATGATCGCATTGTTCTTCGGCGCGAAGGGCAGATAACCGGGGAACAGAGCGATATCGGTGATATTGGGGCAACATATCGTATCAACCAAACATTTTCACTAACTGCTTTTCACAGGCAGGATCCAACTCTGAATTATACAAGCGGTTTGGAACAACAAGCCCAGGAGATGAACGGAGTTGGTGTAGAAGCCCAGGTACAATACAATACCTGGCAAGATTTAAAAACAAGAATTTCTAATGCATTTCGGTCTTTATTTGGAATTAAAGAAAAATCTGAAGAAGATGATCGAGAAACGATCGCTGAAAATAACTGACCGAATTTATAATCTAATTTAATGTCTAATAACAATTTAAGTTCACTTGAAAAGAAAATCATAGAGATCCTGAATTCCTACCCGGATGCTTCCATCCCTGTACCTTTACTGGCTGAAGCACTCGATCTCTCAAGCAAAAAAGAAACCCAGAAGCTAAAAAATGCCGTAAACCGGCTTAAACAACTCGATCATATTATCGTTTCAAAAGGCAATTTAGTGCATCTGAACGAGCCTGCCGTTAAAGACAAAAACATTGTAAAAGGTAAGCTCGATGTAACCAGCCATGGCGATGGGTATGTAATCGTTGAGGGACGAGATCAGGATATTAAAATTGCCAGAAAATTTATGAACACGGCACTCGACGGAGATATTGTAACCGTAAAGCTGCTGGGTTATCATAAAAAAAGTAATAAACCATTAGGGCGAATTGAAAATGTTGAAAAACGAGCTGACAGGCTGTTTGTCGGTACGCTTGAAGAGGTCGCCAAAAACACCTATATCATCAAAACAGATTCCCACTCTTCCAGGATTGATTTTTTTGTAGAAGGTGATGATTTGAGTGGTGCACAGCCGGGCGATAAAGTTTCCTGCAAACTCATACAGTGGGATGATGCCCGCGGATATCCACAGGCCGAAATTGTACAGGTGCTTGGAAAAAGCGGATCAAACGAGGCCAATGTGTTATCAATCCTTGCGGAGAAGCAATTCCAGGCAGCTTTCCCTCCGGAGGTCGAGGAGTTTGCAAACAGTATACCTGCCAAAATTCCTGAACAGGAGATCCAGCGGCGCCGTGATATGCGGGGCGAAGTGGTCCTTACCATCGATCCCGCTGATGCCGAGGATTTTGATGACGGCCTGAGTATTGAAGTGCTGAATAATGGAAACTATTACCTGGGAGTTCATATTGCGGATGTTACCCATTATATGCCGCGCGGATCGGTTTTAGATGATGAAGCTTTTAACCGTGGCACCAGTGTATACCTTGTGGATCGTGTAATTCCGATGCTGCCTGAACGGTTGAGTAATAATATGTGCAGCCTCCGCCCGCAGGAAGACAAACTGGCTTATAGCTGCTTTATGGAAATTGCTCCAAATGGGAAACTGGTTGACTACTCCATCGAAGAGACAGTTATCCACTCCAATGAGCGATTTGTGTATGATGAAGTTCAGGACATTTTAGATGGAAAGAAATCACATCCTCACGAAACACAGTTAAAAACTTTGCAAGCTCTTGCCAATACCCTGCTCGATAAACGGTTCAGGCAGGGTTCCATCGCATTTGAAACACCTGAACCAAAATTTGTTCTGGATGATGATGGCAAACCGGTGGATGTAATTGTAAAAGAACGGCTCTTTGCCCATAAATTGATTGAGGAATGCATGTTGATGGCTAATAAAACAGTAGCAAAACATGTAGACTCACTCCGTAAAAAAGGTGGCAGAGTATCCAAAAACGACCACCCCTTCCTCTACCGGGTGCATGATAAACCGGATCTCGAAAAACTTCATAACATTCGCGAAACTGCTAAACCGTTAGGTATAAATTTTGAGGTTGACGGATCTATCTCTTCCAAAAAAATTAATGAGTTGCTGAAAGAGGTAGAGGATACATCGATTGAGAAAATTATTAATGGACTCATTCTCCGGGCGATGTCTAAAGCGGAATACTCGCCAAAAAATATCGGGCATTTCGGGCTTGGGTTTTCAAACTATGCACACTTTACAAGTCCAATTCGCCGTTATCCGGATGTAATAGTACACAGACTGCTAAAACGGTACAATTCCGGCTCAACCGAGTACACGTTCACACAGCTGGAACATGCCGGTGAACATTGCAGCGAAAGAGAACGTTATGCGGTGGAAGCAGAACGTGATTCAGTAAAACTTAAACAAGTTGAATATCTGTCTGACCGTCTTGGTGAAACATTCCAGGGTACAATTAGCGGAGTGACCGAAAATGGAATTTACGTTTTACTTGACGACATATACTGCGAGGGTATGATTCGCGTTAGTGATTTGAAGGACGACTATTATATATATAATCCGAATATGCATTGCCTGGTTGGAAGATCAAAAGGTAAGAAATTCCGGCTCGGTGACAGCATTAAAGCGAAAGTGACTCGAACCGACCTTGAAAAAAGGCAAATTGACCTGGTGCTTGCTGATTTTTAATTAAATTTTTTGAATATGCGCGTAACCTATAAAATTATACTTACCACTTTGGCCGCTTTTCTGTTTGCAGGATCAGCGGCTGAAGAACTCAATGCCCAGTTCTTCAACTTTGGAAAAAACCGAGTCCAATACGATACGTTCGACTGGAGATTTATTGAGACTGACCATTTCGATATTTATTACTACGATTCCAAAAATTATCACCTCGCTCAATTTACGGCGGAAGCGGTAGAGTCGAGTCTGAAACAACTCAATGAGGATTATGGGGATCAGATTACCTCTCGTATTCCTGTAATTATCTATGATTCACACAGCGATTTTTCTCAAACCAATGTTGTAGCTCTGCCTGTTAATTCGCAGGGTATCGGCGGTGTGACCGATAAATACAAAAACAGAATGACCCAGCCTTTTATGGCGGATTATGCTGATTTCAGAAGAACCATCCACCACGAGTTAACACATGCTTACATCAATGATGTTTACTATGGTGGTTCTGTACAATCCATGATGCAGAATAATATACAACTTGTATTCCCGCTTTGGTTTGAAGAGGGACTGGCTGAATATCTTGCGCTTGAATGGGACACACAAACCGATATGTACATTCGCGATGCCGTCCTGAACGATTATCTGCCCCCTATCAAACAGCTTAGGGGCTTTTACGCCTACAGAGGCGGACAATCTTTTTGGTATTACATTGCCGATCAATACGGACGACCTAAAATCACTGAGATTCTTCAGAGAATAAAAACTACCCGTAATATCGAACAGTCTTTCGTCCAGGCATTGGGCTTAAATATTGAGGAGATCTCTGAACGGTGGCAGGAGTATTACCGTCAGCGATACTTCCCGGAAGTTGCAAACCGGCAATCACTGAATGCCGTTGCAACACAGATTACAACCCGGGCCCGGTCCGGATCTTACAACACGAGTCCATCTATCTCCCCAAGGGGCGACCGTATAGCCATGATTACCAACCGGCGCGGAGTTTTTGATGTTGAAGTAGTGGATGCGAACAGCGGTGAAAGATTAAAAACGATTGTGAGTGGTGCAGACAACCCAATGTTCGAGGAGCTGAATATTCTTAATCCAAATGTTGCATGGTCGCCCGACGGATCTCAAATTGCGCTCTCCAGTAAATCCCAGGGATCGTATAATCTTGCTATTGTTGATTACGAAACCCTGGATACGCAGATAATCCGCTTTCCTAAAGTAGATGCCATTAATTCGGTAGCATGGTCGCCCGATGGAAATAAAATTGCATTTGATGGAAATGTGGGCCCCTACCAGGATATCTTTGTTTACAATCTTGAAACCAGTGATTTTATAAATTTAACCAATGATGTTTTTACGGATATTCAAGCGGCATGGGGACCTGATTCTGAAATGGTATATTTTGTATCGAACCGTGGTGGACACACACAACCCAATTCATACCTGGCAGGTTTTTCAGGAATGAAAGATGATACGTTCTTCCAGCATGATCTTTATTCAATTCATATTGAGGAAGGTCAGATTGACCGATTGACAAATACCCATTGGAATGAAAAAAATCCGAAATTAACGCGAAATGGCGAGTTGCTTTTCGTTTCCGATCAGAATGGAATTCCAAATATTTACGAGTATGATTTGGCAAGCCGTTCTGTATACCCGCTTACCGACCTGCAATCCGGGGTGATGCAGATGTCTGTATCTGCCGATGGAACACGACTTGCGTTTAACTCCCTGAACGAGGGCTACCCTGACATTTTTATGATGAGATCTCCGCTTTCTCAACGAAGAGAAGCTCCCCTGGAACCAAATACATGGGCGAGAGAACGAGCGGAAGAGCGTCCCGGAGACCGCGTTCCTGCGGTGCGGTTTGTGCAGGAGATGATCGAAGCAAGGCCACAGGGAAATGCTATTTCATCACGTTTTCTGCCCGATGCAGCCACATCAGGACAAAACAGGTATATCCAACCTGATGAACCTGACACATCAGCGGATGAAGAGAGCTCAGACCGAATTGATTTCAGAAATTACCAGTTTGGCGAATCTGTGGTTAGAGACTCAACACTCGAATTGCGCGACGATCCAAGTAATTTCGAACCTGAAGGCAATTTAACGGAAGAAGGACTATTCCAGCCTAAAGAATACAAACTGGAATTCTCACCAAACTTCAGCTATTCAGCCGGCCAGTTAAGCACGTATTACGGAACCTCGGCATTTGCCTATGTATCATTAACCGATCTATTTGGCGATCACCAGATTTCATTTGGTTCTAACCTGGTGTTCGACCTTCGAAATAGTGATTACACATTCCAGTACGGATTTCTTAAAAACAGAACCAATTTCTTTGCATCGTTCTTCCATCAATCCAGGAATTATCAAACTTTTCTTGGCGAGTTGTTGAGATTTCGAACATTTGGCGGTTCAGTGGATTTTCAATACCCCTTAAATAAATACCAACGGTTTGATTATGGTATATCCGCTATTGGCATTGCCCGAGATTTCAGTACAGTATCTGGTTTTGGAGGTCAAAACACCCGAAATGAAGATACCTGGTTTCTCTATCCACAAGTTACATTTACGGGAGACTATACCATACCCGGATTCATCACGCCAGCAGGCGGAAGCCGATATTCACTGAGATTGTCCGGCAGCCCTCCGTTAGGCAGTGAAGTACCACAGTTTGCAACAGTTCTCGGTGATTTTCGAAAGTATTTTAACTTAGGTTCACGATACTCATTCGCACTCAGGGGATCTGGTTCGGCATCTTTTGGCCGCGATTCCCAAACATTTTTTATGGGCGGTATGCTCGGTTGGATCAATCAAAAATGGTCGGATGCAGAAATTCCGTTCGACAGGCTTGCCGACACGTTCTTTACCCTGCCGGCCACACCACTCCGGGGGCATGAATTCAACACCATTTTCGGAGATCGATTCACAATGGTGAATGCAGAATTCAGGTTCCCTCTGTTTGCTGCAATTTTGCCCGGTCCCCTCCCCATATTGCCGCTCTACAACTTAACCGGTGTGGCTTTTGTGGATGCCGGTGCGGCCTGGGGATTTGACGTACCCTATTTTAGATTTAATGACCAAAGTGGAGAACCAATCGTTTATTACGAGAACGAGGCCAAACTTGATCCAAAAATTGGGACTAAACGTACGGAATTCATCAACCCGCAAACGGGTATGTTACGTGAAGGCCAACCACAAGATGGCGACTTAGAAACCACTTTTGTAGATGGTGATATCTTAATTGGTGCAGGCTTCGGTCTCCGTACCATCCTTCTTGGTCTGCCTGTGAGATATGATATCGGCTGGCCGTATGGACGCGGCGGATTCCAGGGAGATCCAATTCACTACTTTACAATTGGTATTGATTTCTAAAAATTTCTAACGGTAATTTTTAAGTATCCCAATGACTTCTATCTTTAGAGAAGACAAGTCATTGGGATTTTTTTATTTAATGCACTATGAAAAGAATAATAGCTATTACCGTTCTTCTGTTTGCCTGTACTGTTCAGGCCACTTATTCACAGGATTATAAATTAGTCTGGTCAGATGAGTTCAATGGTGATTCACTGGATACAGACACTTGGAATTTCTGGGAGGGACCAGCATACAATAACGAACTTCAATACTATACTCCGCGGGATAAAAACGCTTATCTCAAAGACGGTAAATTATATTTGGAAGCTCACAGAGAACACTATCGGGGTATGGAATACACTTCAGCCCGCATCTCTACAGACAGTACCCGGATCGGTTGGGAACATGGCCGATTTGAAGCCCGACTAAAAATGCCTGAAGGAAAAGGTTTCTGGCCAGCATTCTGGTTGATGCCCATTCGGGATATTGGTTGGCCAAAAGGCGGAGAGATTGACATCATGGAGTATCGCGGAAATGAACCTTTTACAACCAGTGGCGCTATACACTTCTGGAGAGGAGATTGTGAAGGTGAAACCCTGGAGTGCCGTAAATTTTTAGTAGATGAATATACTACTGACGGGGACAAACTCAGTGAGAGCTTTCACACATACGCACTTGAATGGACAGACGAGGAACTATTGTGGTATTTTGATGATGAAGTATATCAGCGAATACGATATAAAGATATAGAAACCGAATTCAACCCGTTTTCAACACCGTTCTACATTATTTTGAATCTCGCAGTTGGCGGAGATTTTCTACCTAACCCGGATGAATCAACGAAATTTCCGCAGGCATTTGTTGTAGACTATGTAAGAGTCTATCAAAAATAGTGGTTCTGCCATTTCAAACAATTATCCTCTGTAAAATTTAGAGGATCTCGTGAGATTAGCTATTCGCTTTATTCACTTGCTCTTTAAAGTCCTTAGACACCTTTAACTGAGGCACATATTGCTCGGGAACAATTACCTCCTCATTGGTCTTTGGATTTCTCGCAACTCGTTGTGCGCGTTTTACCACTTTAAAAGTTCCAAAACCACGCAATTCTATATTTTCGCCGCGTTTCATGGCATCGATAACAGTATCCATAAAACCATTGACAACAGCTTCGGTTTCGACTTTTGTTAGTCCCGTGGATGATGAAATAACATCTACAATATCGGCTTTAGTCATAGTATATCTGATTAATCAACTGTATATGATGAATTTTTTTTGCTTTTCGGTACATAATCTATAGAGGAAATGTGAAAGCCCCCTTAAATCGTTCATTTTAATCGAAAATTTACTCAAAAATTTTGCCAAATCTTTTATACCTTCGTTTTTGAATTCAACTTGGAATTTAACCAAAGCAGATGGAAGTAGTAGAAAGAGTCGTAGGGTTTTTAAATAATCTCGTTTGGAATACCCCCGAAATGTTACCTGCCATGGTAATTCTTCTTTTGGGATATGGTATTTTTATAACACTCCGAATGGGATTTATCCAGGTTCGGCGTTTTACTCATGGAATCAAGGTTGTCAGCGGTTTTTATGATAACCCGGATGACACAGGAGATGTTAATCACTTTCAGGCTCTTTCAACGGCACTTTCCGCTACTGTTGGTATCGGTAATATTGCCGGTGTGGCCATTGCTATTCACTATGGCGGACCCGGGGCCCTATTTTGGATGTGGGTTACGGCCTTTTTCGGTATGGCCATTAAATATTCAGAATGTACCCTTGCTGTAAAATATCGAATTAAAAATGCTGATGGTTCTGTATCCGGCGGCCCGATGTACTACATAGAGAAGGGGCTTGGTCCAAACTGGAAATGGCTGGCCGTAGTATTTGCTTGCCTTGCTGTTATCTGCTCTTTTTTTACCGGAAATGCTATCCAGGCGAACACCGTAGCCGATGTAATGGAAAACTCTTTTTTCATTATCGTTCCGCCCTATGTTACCGGGTTAATTACAGCTTCTCTTGTCGGAATTGTAATCATCGGTGGTATTAAGCGAATAGGATATGTAACCGCTCGTTTAACACCATTAATGGCTATTATTTATGTATTAGGCGCACTGATTATTCTCTTGATCAATTATGATCAAATCCTCCCCTCCTTCGGAACAATATTCTCATATGCATTTAATCCACAGGCCGGTGCATGGGGGGTCGGTTCCGGATTGTTCATAACCACCATGGTTTGGGGAGTAAAACGTGGTTTATTTTCCAACGAAGCCGGCCAGGGTTCCGCCCCGATTGCTCATGGTGCTGCTAAAACCGAAGAGCCTGTACGCGAAGGCGTTGTGGCTCTTTTGGAACCCTTCATTGACACCATTTTGGTTTGTACAATGACAGGCCTTGTAATTATATCCACGGGTGTTTGGGATTCAAAACATATGACAGAAGTAAACCTGAGTTCTCCCGATATTGATTTTGAGATTTCCGAAACCCTGGATCAGCCAAATACTCTGGTTGTGGAAGATGGTATCATCCAAAATGGAACAATGCTGAGAAGTGATTTTGCTATCGATACGGTTTTTGCCAATATGGAGCAAACGGAACTGTTTAATGGAGTAATAAATACCGAGAATTATACGGCAACGTATGAACGAAGTGGTGAAATAAACAGCATTGTTTACGGAAAAGAGATTTATAACGGAGCCACATTAACATCACAAGGATTTGAAGATGGACTTGCCCCCCTTTTTCCCGGTGGCAAATATATTGTTACTATTTCGGTGCTGCTCTTTGCAATCTCAACATCTATTTCATGGAGTTATTACGGAGATCGTTCCATACAGTACCTCCTGGGTGATCGGTCGATTATTTACTATAAAGCAGTGTATGTTTTACTGCATTTTATAGGAGCAATTACGGCATTGGGTACTATCTGGGCGATCGGAGATATTGCTCTCGGGTTGATGACTTTCCCTAACCTGATTGCACTTTTTGCACTCTCCGGTGTTGTATATGGAACTACAAAAGATTATTTCAAACGAATGGCAGATTCAGAAAACGATGAATAAATCGAACGAACCTACGGTTATACAACATCCCATTGTTTCCAGGGATCTTACCATACTTCGTAATTCAACAACCAAAACCGCAGATTTTCGAATTGCTATGGCCAGAATTGCTACGATTTTGGCTTATTTTGCACTCAAAGATCTGCCCCTTCGGGAAACAGATGTGGAAACTCCCATCACTACCACAACAGGATATGAGATCGATCAGCAAATTGTTATTGTTCCTATCTTGCGAGCTGGCTTGAGTCTTGTAGACGCCATTATCGATTTTGTGCCGGATGCAAAGGTGGGGCACCTCGGGATGTACAGAGACGAAAAAACACATCAGCCCGTTGACTATTATTCAAACATGCCGGAAGGGTTAGACAAAGCCCTTGTGCTTCTGGTTGATCCCATGCTGGCAACCGGAGGAAGTGCAGATGATGCCATTAAATTTCTTCAAAAAAATGGAGCGGAAAATATCCGTTTTATCTCCCTGGTTTCAGCACCCGAGGGACTCGATCGAATCACAAAAAAATATCCCGATGTACCAATTATCACAGCAGCAGTGGATGAAAAACTTAATGATGATGCTTTCATCGTTCCGGGATTGGGCGACGCGGGAGATCGCTATTTTGGAACCCATTCGTAGATTCGGGCTGATTTTGTCGGTCGTTTTCATTTCAATCTCTTGCACAGAACTCTCCGAATACGATACCCAACAGGTTCAGGCTGCTTTAAACGATTCTCTGATCACAACGACCGAAAGCTGGAATGTAGAAATATCACTCATGCGTGAGGGACGCACCCGAATGATTATTGAAGGTACCCACTCCGTACAATATCAAACCGAAGAAAATAAACGCACCACTATTGACGGTCCTGTATACGTTCAACTTTTTGATACAACCGGAACCTTAGAAACCGAAGCCTGGAGTAAAGATGCTATCTACTATGATAATGACCGGGAATTTGAACTATTAGATTCGGTTCGGGTTCAAACGGTTGATGACCGCCAACTTTTTACGGAGTATTTGAAATATATTCAGGATTCAGACCGGATCTCCTCGCCTCAGTTCGTCACCATTATCACACCAACAGATAGTATTTCCGGACGTGGTTTCAGCGGATTAACAGATCTAACCTCGTACACCATCACAGAACCACGAGGCCGGTTGATAGTTGAATGATGAAAAACCTCGGCACATACACAGCTTTTATTGGATTTATTTTTTGGATCTTTCTTACTAATCATCAAAATCTCCAGGCTCAGGATCGGGTGATTATCGACCAAGCCGACCAAGCGGAGGGTATCACAATTGATGGAGAATCTGTTCGCAAAATTCTTGGCAATGTTACTCTAACCACCGAAGAGATGGTTTTAGAGACGGATAGTGTTTATCAATACACAGAGCGCAGTTTGTTAACTGCTTATAATATCCAGATCGAAACGGATAATGAGATGATCTGGGCGGATACACTCTACCACAACACGAAAACTGAGCTAAGTCGTCTTCGGGGACGTGTAATCGTTCAATCGGAGCAAAACATGATGTTCAGTGATTCAATAGATGTGAATATGCAAACTGATATCGCCACATTTAACGTGCCTGTCCGGTTTGAGGATGCAGATGGTACGCTAATTGCGCAAAATGGTCTCTACTACCAGGAATTAGATAGTGCCGTTTTTCGCGGTGATGTGCAGCTATCAGACAGCACCCAATATATCGAAGCAGACTCATTGTTTATGAATCGGGAACAGGATCTATATGAGATGTTTGGACAGGTGTACGCCAACGATTTTGAGGATGACGTTCGATTTACGGGACAGTATCTCTATGCTGATTCTACAGGTTATCGATTGCTGAAAGAAGATGCCTGGCTGATGGAGATCAGCGAATCGAAAGAAGACACAACCCATCTTTTTGCCGATACCATTGAACTCACTGAAACCGATACTGTTTCTTACATGGATTCTTTTGGAGATGTGCGTATGTGGTCATCTGAATTTTCTGCCATTGCAGATACCGCCAATTATCGCGATGATATTGAGCAGTTTATTTTGCGATCATCACCAATACTCTGGCACGAGAGAATTCAACTCAGCGGGCCTTACACAGAAGCATATATGGAGGAGGGTTCTATTGATTTCCTCACCTCTTACCCCCGCCCGATTCTTGTTCAGGAAGATTCTCTAACCGGCCGCTTACATCAGATGACGGGGGACACACTCAATGCCTATTTCGAAAGTGGAGAACTGGAGAGACTGCGTATCTTCAATAATGCAGAGATCATCTTTCACCAACGAGATGAAAATGATGAACCTGACGGCTTAATTGAATTGATCTCAGCCGGTCCGGCAATAATGCATTTTGAGAGTGGTGAATTTGATGAATTTAAAGCTGAGCAAGGTATCAACGGTTCATATCTGCCTGAAGATCCTGCTAATGTTGAAAGAAAGCTTGATAATTTCCAATGGAATCCGGATATGCGTCCCGTCCGGCCTGAAATTCGAATCCCGCGCCTCCCTCCTATACCCGAAGAACGCCCATTCGAACTCCCGCCAAGGTATTTGAAATTTTTGGAAAATCAGGAGGCTGATAGCGGTAATGAGGATCCAATTGAGGAATCAGAAGTTATTGAGGAAACGGATAATGAAACGTAGATTTGAGGATTGGGGAATGCGGAGAGCGGACAAAATTTAGTTAATATTCACGCTCCACTCCCGATATAAATTTATTGAGTTTTCTTCCGCATTCATCCACAATATTCCAAATTTTTTGATATTGATCCATGTCTGTTAAAGATCCGGTTTCTGCAAGCGTTTCAAGATGGTCAAGAGTTTCTAAAGCCGAAGCATGTGAAAATATCAGAAATCGAATATATTCACTTTTATAGCGTCGTCTGCCATAGCCTTCAACAATATTGGAACGAATTGATTTCGCTGATCGGCGAATTTGACTTCCTGTTTCATAAAGCTCAAACTGCGGCAGTGAAAGTGACATTTTGTGAATCAGAATCGATTGTTTTCTTGCAAGTTTCCAAATTTCTAAATTCCTGTAGCTCATGTTTTGAAGATTATTTAACTGTTTACAATTGTATGAACCCAAAAAATCGATTTCCTTACAGAATAGAATTATTTAACAGTTTCCGCATACCCCACTCCCCATACCTCACACCTTTATCTAATATCTCAAATCTCATATCTCATGTCTGACCATCAACAAGCCTTCATTATCGACGCTATCCGAACTCCAGTCGGGAATTTTCGGGGGAGCCTCTCTCCTATTCGGACAGATGATCTTGCTGCCATTCCCATTAAAGAATTGTTGAAACGAAATGAGTCTATTGATCCGGATTTGATTGATGATGTGATTTTGGGCTGTGCCAACCAAGCCGGAGAAGACAATCGAAATGTGGCCCGAATGGCATTGCTGTTGGCGGGATTACCATTCACCGTACCGGGTGAGACTGTAAACCGTTTATGTGCATCAAGTATGTCTGCTGCTATTCATGCACGGCGGGCCATCGCTGTTGGAGAAGGCGACCTGTTTATAACCGGAGGAGTGGAACACATGACTCGCGGGCCGTGGGTAATTTCAAAAACATCTAAACCTTTTGGGAACGACTCCGAAATGCACGACTCAAGCTTCGGCTGGCGGTTCATCAACCCGAAGATGGAAGAACTTTATGGAACCGATGGAATGGGAAGCACGGCCGAGAATCTTGTTGAAAAGTATGAAATTTCCCGGGAAGATCAGGATACATTTGCAGCCTGGTCTCAGCAGAAAGCTGGAAAAGCTCAAGAGTCCGGCCGGCTGGCCGAAGAGATTGTACCGGTTAAAATCCCCCAGCGAAAAGCTGATCCAATTATCTTTGAGAATGATGAATTTATCAAACCTAATACCACTCCTGAAATTCTTTCAAAACTCAGGCCGGCTTTCAAAAAAGATGGAAGTGTTACGGCAGGAAATTCTTCAGGATTGAATGACGGTGCCGCAGCCATGTTGATCGCTTCAGGACAGGCTGTGAAGGATCAACACTTAGAACCGATGGCTCGGATTGTCTCATCAGGAGTGGCCGGGGTTGAACCACGGATTATGGGAATCGGTCCGGTATATGCATCAGAAATTGCACTTGAACGGGCAGGACTCACGCTTAATGACATGGACATCATTGAAATTAATGAAGCATTTGCAGCGCAGGTTTTAGCCTGTACCAGAAAAATGGGAATTGACGATGATGATCCCCGAATCAACCCAAATGGCGGAGCCATTGCGATTGGACATCCATTGGGAATGAGCGGGGGCCGAATTCTTCAAACCGCCGGCATTGAGTTACAGAAACAAAACAAAAAGTATGCATTGGTTACCATGTGTGTGGGTGTTGGCCAGGGGTATGCAACTGTTTTGGAGAAGATGTAGTTTTTATTAATTTGATTGGCTGCAGAAAATATTTATGGAACATTGCGTTACTCCATAGAGAAGAAATCAAACTATTAAGGTAAAAAATTAAAAGGATGGGTGTATAATATGTCTAAAATGGATCAGCTTAAATCGGAAATCGAAGCTCTTCCGAAAGATGAATATATAGAATTGAGAAAATGGTTTTCTGAAAAAGACTGGCGGGATTGGGACAAACAAATAGAAACAGATTCGAAGGCCGGCAAGTTAGATTTCCTGATTAAGGAAGCCAAGAGTGAAAAAAGACATTCAGAACTCAAAAATCTTTGAAGATTCATAAAACCACAAACCGATTTTGGAAGTGCTTTGATAAACTTCCTACCTCAATTCAAAACTTGGCAAAACAGAATTTCGAGCTTTTAAAAGCTAATCCACGCCATCCTTCACTTCATTTTAAAAAAGTTGGGAACTTTTGGTCGGCAAGAGTAGGAATTAATTATAGAGCCCTTGCCGTCGAAGATGGAAATGATTTTATATGGGTTTGGATTGGCACTCACGATGAATATGAACGGATGATAAAAGAAGGTTGAAAGTAAAACAGATAGTCCTTAATAAGCTCTGCCTATTTGATTGTGTTGGTTTTTGGAATTGGCCCTCGCTGGGAGTTCCATCAACCTTAAAAAGTTACTTTTCGAAAAATCTGAGAATATCTCGCCTTGCATGCAGAACCCGTACAATCCGAATGTGATCTTTATTCACTCAATAAAATAGAATCTGAGACGAGAAGGGAAAACTTTTTAAGCCGGGTTTAATTTCATCACGATTCTTGCCGATTTCGGGAGTATCTGTTAATTTCAAAATGATTGATTCCAATTCCGTAAGATATCTCACCGTCTGATCCAAGTCGAACTCTTCCACGATATAATCAAAAATCTCTTCAAAGTCCCTGTCGGCTTCAGCCGAAAGTATATACACTTTTGGAGAAGCCATTTAATGAACGCCTTCTTCGGTCTTGGCGGAAATAATATCCTGAATTTTTCTGGAACTCTCGGGGCCGTCCCATCCTTTTTCAATTTCGTTCCTCAAATCTTCAACAATTTTATCTCTGTAGATCTGATGAAACCGAATCGCATCCCGGACTGCTTCACTGGCATTCTGATAATCACCGGATTCGACCAGGGCAGAATGATTCGATACGGGAGGCGATTAAATACCGGGAGATTGATGAGGAATTAGAAATCGCGGATAAAGAAGAAAAGAAAGAATTGACGTCCGATCTTTTGGCTAAAGCGTTATCAAATGATTCTGATGCAAAAGCCAAATTCGAAAATTTTACCGATTATAAGAAAAAGGAATTCATCGAACACATTGAATCGGCTAAATGGGATGCAACCAAAAAAGACGCCTGGAAAAATCACTGGATTTGATACGGCAGGGAATTGAGTTGAATGATAAATACAGGTTATAAGTAATAATTTGTATAAAAGAAAAAATTACATTATCGATCGATAAAAAGGTAATTGAAAATGCCAAACTTTATGCAAAAAAGCACGTTAGGAGCATTTCAAAGATGGTTGAAAAGCATTTGGAATCTCTATCCAACGAGGGAGCAGATCCCGTCGACCAATTCGGAAAAAATTCCATAAATACAGGAGTTCAGGATGGTGCCTCGAAACATGACCGATACATTGATTCATTAAAATAATATTTATAAAATCCATTTTTTATGATCTACGAATTCAAAGGATATAAACCAGTTATTCATGAAAGTGCATTCATCCACCCACAAGCGGCCGTAACCGGAAATGTAATCATTGGACAAGATGTCTACATCGGTCCCGGCGCGGCCATTCGGGGAGATTGGGGAAAAATTGTGATTGAGAATGGCTGTAACGTTCAGGAAAATTGTACGATCCACATGTTTCCGGGAGTGACAGTCACACTGAAAGAGTCAGCCCATATCGGACATGGAGCAATCATTCATGGATCAACCATTGGTAAGAATTGTTTAATTGGAATGAATTCCGTGGTGATGGACAATGTAAATCTTGGAGATGAATGCATCGTAGGTGCTCTGACTTTTGTGTCCGAAGGGATGGAGATTCCCAATCGAAAAGTAGTTGTAGGAAATCCGGCAAAAATCATCAAAGATGTATCCGATGAGATGCTGGAGTGGAAAACGGAGGGAACAGCCTGGTATCAGAAATTACCATCAGATATGAAAAACGAGTGGAAAGAGTGTGAACCGTTGCGGGAGGTTCCGAAGAATAGAGAAGAGCAGGAGAGGGAGTATGAGACTTGGAGAGAGAAGAAGAAAAATTGATTCTGGATACTGGAGACTGGAGACTGGATAGTAATCATTGGATCCTTTAGATTTTGTATCAAACCTGAATAAAATCAATCATCATGAGTTACAGGAATCAGGAAATCTGGAAATTAGCGAGAGCACAATCAAATAAAATACATGCTATGTCACTTACCCTTCCTAAATTCGAAATGTATGAAACTGGGAGTCAAATCAGACGTTCGGCAAAGTCAGTGAGATCAAATATAGTCGAAGGCTATGGCAGAAGGCGGTATAAGCAGGAGTACATCCGATTTTTAGTTTTTGCCCAGGCATCAAACGATGAGACCCGCGATCATTTGGATTCCCTTTTCGAAACTAAGTCCTTAAAAGATCAAAGGTTATATCATGAATTAGTTTCACTTTGTGATATAGTTGGGAAAAAACTTAATCTTTTTATTCAATCGGTCGAAAAAAATAACTGATCCATGTAACGAGTATCCAGCAACCAGAAACCAGTATCCAGAAATGAAAGTCACAAGCTACTCCCAAGGCAAATGGATCACTACCGGAACCGAATCTGACCTGATTAGTGCAGTTACCGGGGAGACCGTGGGCAAGCTGATTGAAGCCGATCTGGATTACAAAGCCATGTGCGAATATGCCCGAACGGTTGGCGGACCGAAATTGCGAGAGATGTCAATTCACAAGCGGGCGTTTAAAATCAAGTTTCTTGCGAAGCATCTTTTAGAGCGTAAAAAGAAATATTACGAAATATCGACTCATACCGGAGCTACAAAGAGAGATTCCTGGATTGATATTGATGGTGGTATTATAACAGCCTTTGGTATTTCGAGCCAGGCTCGGCAAAACCTCTCCGATCTGCCCTGGCATGTGGAAGGTGATCAAGTAACATTATCACGAAAAGGAACATTTACAGGACAGCATATCTGTGTACCGCGACGTGGAGTGGCCATCCAAATTAATGCTTTTAATTTCCCGGTCTGGAATATGCTGGAAAAACTGGCTCCGGCTTTTATCTCCGGAATGCCGTCCATTATTAAACCCTCCCCTCTTGGTTCGTACCTGGCCTTTGAAGTTTTTAAAGATATTATCGAATCAGAAATACTTCCCGAGGGCTCTGTTCAATTTATTGCAGCAGATAAACCCGGAAATCTTTTGGATCATTTGACCAGCCAGGATAGTGTTGATTTTACCGGATCAGCAGAAACGGGACGAAAACTCAAGAGCCATCCCAATATTATTGGCAATAATGTTCGGTTTAATATGGAAGCTGATTCCCTGAATTGTTCCATTTTGGGACCTGACGTTACCCCCAATATGCCGGAGTTCGATCTGTTCATCAATGAAGTGGCCAATGAAATGACCGTAAAAACCGGCCAAAAATGTACAGCGATCAGGCGTGTGATTGTTCCCGTTGAAAAATCGGATGAAGTGATTGACGCTCTAAAAAATCAGCTTTCTGAAGTTGTAATTGGAGATCCTGCTGATGAAAAAACCAAAATGGGTCCGCTTGCAAGTTCATTTCAGGCCGAACGATTTGAAATTCAGCTTCAAAAACTGGAGGAGGTCACAGATTCGGTTTATCAATATCAAAGCGAAGATTTGAAGGGAGCCTACTCAAAAGCACGAATCCTACAGTGCCACAAACCATTAGAAATTGATGAGGTTCACACCATCGAAGCCTTCGGCCCAATGACAACCATCATGCCCTACTCAACCGTAGATGAAGCGATCGAAATCGCCAATAAAGCAGATGGTTCACTGGTCGGATCTCTTTTTACGGCTGACGATGAAATCGCTCAAAAAATTACACTCGGCTGTGCTCCTTATCATGGACGTTTCATGGTAATCAATCGGGATAGCGCTGACGAATCAACAGGCCATGGTTCTCCGATTGCATCTCTGGTTCATGGCGGTCCCGGTCGCGCAGGCGGTGGTGAAGAACTGGGTGGAGCACGGGCTGTTTTACATCATATGCAGCGAGTCGCGCTGCAAGGTTCGCCAACAACTTTGATGAATATAACTGGTCAACACATCAGTGGAGCCAAAACCAAAGAAGCTGATATTCACCCCTTCAAAAAGTATTTTGAAGAATTAGAAGTTGGAGAATCATTGACAACCGGGGAGCGAATTGTCACAAATGAAGATATCACAGAATTTGCCGAACTGACCGGCGATCATTTTTATGCCCATGCGGATGATAAATCTGCAAAAAAATCTCTCTTCGGGAAACGGGTAGCTCATGGCTATTTGGTACTTTCAATCACAGCCGGGTTGTTTGTTCATCCCGATCCGGGACCCGTTCTTCTCAACTACGGTCTGGAAGATTTAAGATTCACAGCACCTGTTGAACCCGGCGATACCATCCAGGCCAAATTGATTGTGAAACGAAAAACTGTTCGTCAGCAGCGAGAAGAAGATGAACATCCCTTTGGAATGGTTTGGTGGAATGTGGAGGTAACCAATCAGATGAATGATTTGGTTGCTGAATACACCATTTTAACTCTTGTAAAACGTAAGAATCGATTGGATATTGATAGTTAAAAAAGTGCTAATAGGCCCTTATTAAAAAAGGGAGCCGAATCGTGTCCGGCTCCCTATAGTTCTGACTGAACTCAGGTTATGAATTGTTTGGCTTCAAACAGGCCAAACATGTTTTCTCTCAATTCTCTCTTTCTATGTTTGTATGCACAGTAGCAAATTTGAATATTCGGTAAAACGGGCAGAACGATACAACACCCGAAAATACCAATATCAGTCCGAGTAATCCCCAAACATTATCGTAAAACATTCCAATGCTCACTATAGCGGCACCCACAATAGTTCTGAATATTGAATCCCAGTATCCTACGTTTTTCTTCATGATCATGGTGATCACCTCGGTATGTTTCCTTCTCGTTGAATATCATCATCTCTGATAACTCAGTGCTTCCCTTTATTCTTATATATAATCTACTCAATACTATTGTGAAGATAGAAAGATGAAACCTGATGAAATATTAAGGGTTCGCCTTATAACTGTGTAAGGAATATTCCGATACTCTCTTCTGAATTACTTATGTTTAATAAACACTAATATTTAAGGAAATAATTGTTTTATGAGCCGGGAAGAAACCTCATTTCAATCCATTCGCTGGGAAGAAGATCACCTCACTATTCTCGATCAAACCTTCTTACCCGATCGAGAAGTTTATATTGATTTAGATTCCGTTGGCCAGGTCTGGGATGCTATCAAAAAACAGAAAGTCCGGGGGGCACCGGTGATTGGAATTGCAGGAGCGTATGGTCTCTATTTTGGAGTTCAGGATTTGCCCGATTCAACGTTTCAAACATTCTACAGTGAGACTCAACGCATTGCCGATTACATTAAATCGGCGCAGCCAACAGTGATGAATCTATCTTGGTCGTTAAAGCGGATGCTTACAACGATTTATGCACTGAAAGAGGATCCAATTTCAGACATTAAAGATAAAATGCTTGAAACAGCCATCACTATTCACGATGAAGATCGGCGAACCTGCAAATCAATTGGTGAACATGGAGTTGATCTGGTTCCTGAAGATGCCGGAATTCTTACCCATGATAACACCGGCGGTCTTGCAACAGGAGAATATGGCACTGCTTTGTCGGTAATATTACATGCTCACGGAGAAGACAAGTTAAAAATGGTATGGGTAAACGAGACACGTCCGCTTTTGCAAGGAGCCAGATTAACAGCCTGGGAACTTAAAAAAACAGAAGTACCGCAACGTTTACAGGTCGATTCGGCCGCAGCTAACCTTATGAAAAATAATGAAATAGACCTGGTAATTGTCGGCGCCGACCGAATTTCAAGCCTGGGTGATACCTTTAGCCGAATTGGAACGTATAGCCTTGCTGTTTTAGCAAATGCACACGATATCCCATTTTATGTAGCGGCTCCTTTATCCACAGTAGATATGGAACTCAAAGACAGTGACGATTTTGAGCTGGAAGAGAGAGAACCGGAAGAGGTAACTCACTTCGCTAATAAAGGAACTGCCCCCGATAAAGTGGATGTCTACAATCCCGCTTTCGATATCACACCTCATAATCTGATTACGGCTTTCATCACCGAAAAAGGAATTATCAAGCCGGAGTTCAAAGAAAATTTTGAGAAACTTCTTAATTAGAGATTATCGGTAACAAGAAGTTCTCGGGCTTCCAAAGCCAGGGCCTCTTCCAACCGCTCCATCCCCAATCCTTCGCGAATTAACTTTGAAGGTTGGTCAGTGAGATCTAAAATAGTGGTTTCATTAGCATGCAGTGGCTCCTGATTGTCTAAAATCACATCCACAATTTTGTCGAACCGGCTTAGAAACATCTCTCTGTCTCCATCTTCCGGATGGCCATATTCAACTCCGTCCAGTTTTGCCGTAATAGCCAGCACCGGCCGTCCCAGTTCCCGAATTAGTTCAAGACAGATCGGGTAATCGGGTACACGAATACCAACCGTTCGTTTTTTTGGATGGGTAAGCAGGCGGGGTACTTCGCGCGTTGCCGGTAAAATAAAAGTGTATGGCCCGGGAATGAGCCGTTTGATCAATTTAAAATTATCATCATTCAGATGTGCAAATGTAGATACATGTTCGAGCGAATGGCACATCACCGTTAAATGGTCTTTCTTACCCATCTGTCGAATTTTACGAATACGATCCATCCCCTTTTTATTCTGATAATCACAGATCAGTGCGTATTGGCTATCCGTTGGCAATATTGCTACAGCTCCCTCTCTTAAATCGTCACTGATCTCAAATATTTTAGCGCGATGTGGATTCTCGGGATGAATTTTTATTCGTTTTGCCATATATACCTTCCGTTTTTACTTGATAAGATTTGTGTATGTTCACAGTTGAACTGAAATGCATAGAAAAGTACCATAAGCGTGTGTGCTGCATAGAACTAAATCTGCTTTCATTCCAACGATTCATTAAATTTTTGTGTTAGAAAGTTGAATTAATGATAACAAAAAAGAGGTTTAGGATGGAAACAAAAATTAAAGCGTGGTGGTTAGGTCACTCAGCATTTCGGTTAGAATCTCCAAATGGGCAAGTGATCTATATCGATCCTTTTTTATCGGGAAACCCTTCAACCCCCGACGATCAAAAAAATCCGGACGATATTGAATTTATATTATTGACGCACGGACATGAAGATCATGTAGGAGACACAATTGAACTTGCAGAAAAAACCGGGTGTAAAGTTGTTTCGAACGTTGAGCTCTCCGGTCTGTTAAAGAAAAAAGGGCTGAGCGATGACCAGGCGGTTGAATTTAACAAAGGCGGTTCAATCCACTTCGATGATTTCTCCGTTACGCTTGTAAACGCAAATCACAGCTCATCTTTTGGAGGCGAATATGCAGGTGAGTGCGGGGGACTTGTTCTCTCTTTTGAGGATGATATCTGTTTCTATCATATGGGAGACACCAATATTTTTACCGATCTCGAATTATATGCTACAATGTATGGACCTCACGTAGTTGCTGCACCTATGGGAGACTACTACACAATGGGTCCGCAGGAAGCTGCAATGTGTATTGAGATGTTGAATCCAAAACTGGCTGTTCCCATTCACTATGATACATTTCCAGTTTTAACCGGTGAAGCTGAAGAGTTTCAGAAATTTGTAAAAGAATACAGTGACTCGGATGTGGCTATCCCCAAACCGGGTGAACAGTTTTTGGGTGACTGAAAACCTGAATCAACCACACTTTAACAACAATACTACCGTCACTTCAAGCGCAACGGAATGGAGACGAGAAGTTCTCGACTTCGTTCATTCGCTTTCACTCATGAGCTGCGCTCGAAACTGACGTTTATATTATTCATCGGGTGAGTACTTACGAGTAAAATTTTTCAAGCTTACTCACTCATCCGATGATTTATTTTTAAGCTGCTCTCCTGAATTGAAAAACCTCCATTCAAGGGTATTAAATTGTCTTCAGATCTCTTTTAAGACCCAAATTGTGAATAACAACTTATCGGTTCAGCGGACCGATTTACGTGTAAGCATTCAGCATAAAGTATATTATCACACCTGTTACCGAAACATACAGCCAGATCGGGAGCGTCCACTTCGATACTTTGCGGTGTGATTTAAATTTTCCGGAAAATGCAAAATAGTAACTTGTTAATACCAGGGGAACCACAAAGGCAGAGAGAATTATATGAGAAATCAAGATTGTAAAATAGATCGGGCGAATGAATCCCTGGCCTGGAAAAGGGGTGTCTCCGGCATAATGATGATAAACAAGATAGCTGATCAAAAATAAACTCGAGGTTATAAAAGCTGTCAGCATAAATCTCATATGAACTTTGAATTTCTTCTTTCTGATGGCCATATATCCCGACAAAATCAGGACCGTGGTAACACTATTTAAGAATGCATTTAGTGCCGGGAGTTCCTGAACCCAACTTGCATAGGTTTCGCCAGAATCATTCACATAGATTAGGTAAAGCAAAAATAGAAAAGCTATCCCGCTAACGATTAAAATTGTGGTAATCGCTTTTTTTACACTTACCTCTTTTAAAAACTGTACTGTTAATTCTTCGTTTGGAGTTCTATTCATTCAAATAATAATTATCTGTGGCTCATGCAGACCTGCAGACCTGCCTGTGTTAAAACTTTTCGGGTTGGCTTTTCTACGCACAAAAATACTAATTTTTGAACGTATTGATTGGTTGAAACTGCTAATTTTACATCATATAAGAGGACAAAACATTTCAGAATAGTTAAATCATTCCACACGTACAGAAAGCTAAATTCTTATCATTCAGTATTTTTAGGAAGATAGCCATGTTTAAATTTAGCTACTGAAATTGGTTTCAGATTTCAGTAAAAAAATTTCCTGTTTTATAAGCAATTATCTGTGCTGTCCCCTATCTTACTTCCGCTACAAAATCTGGTTCATCTGGATTTCAACGCAGTTATTTAGATTCATTTTAAATATTGCATTTGACCAACAAACAGGTATGCAGATTTCAATATATTCGGTACCTTTTCACGCTAAATGCCAAGGCATCTTTTTGTAACTGGTAACACGTATTTCATTTATGGCTCAGATTTTTCCTAAGTGGACAAACGACGCACCCCGACGAATTTTATTAGGTTCTATTATATTATTAAATGCCATTGTTTTTGGCGTTTGGTACTTTTTCTCTCCTGAATTTACGGATGTTGGCTATGCACCTGAACAACCGGTTCCTTTCAGCCATAAAATTCATGCCGGGCAGTTGGGTATGGATTGTAAATATTGCCATTCCCAGGTAGATGAATCCCGTTATGCAAACATCCCGGCAACGCAAACTTGTATGAATTGTCATAATCAGGTTCAGGTTCCAAATCCGGAAAATGTTGAATTAATTCTGGAGAGCTGGGAGACTGGTGAACCAATTGAATGGACTCGTGTTCATATGCTTCCCGATTATGCCTATTTCAATCACTCTGCACACGTAAATGTTGGAGTTGGTTGTGAATCATGCCATGGGCGAATAGACAGAATGGAAAAAGTTTACCAGGCCGAGCCATTGAGTATGGGCTGGTGCCTGGATTGCCACAGAGAACCTGAAAAACATCTGCGTCCGGTTTCGGAAGTAACAACAATGGGGTATGAAGTTGAAAATCAAATTGAAGTTGGCATTGATCTGGTTGCCAAACACAACATCAGTGCACCCACATACTGCCAGGGATGTCATTACTAAACATATTGGCTCACTCCCGAATAATTATGAGTTTTAAACAAAATATTCTGTAAAGAATGAGTGATCAGTCAAATCAAACTACATACTGGAAAAGCTTAAATGAGCTTGCTCAAAACAAGGAGTATGAAAAATATGTAGATCGTGAATTTCCTGAGAATGCTACTGAAATGACTGATCAGGTTTCACGCAGAAGTTTTCTCCGTGTAATGGGGGCTTCTATTGCGCTTGCAGGATTTGCATCGTGCCGCAAACCGGTACAAAAGATTCTGCCATTCTCAAGAATGCCTGAAGATATGGTTCTTGGAGAGCCGCTCTTTTATGCTACAGCGATGCCCTTCCAGGATTCTGTCACCGGACTTTTAGTAGAAAATACGGAAGGTCGTCCGCGAAAAGTAGAAGGGAACAGTCAACATCCATCAAGCAACGGCGGTACAAATATTTATCATCAGGCGTCTGTTCTTAATTTATATGACCCTGACCGATCGCGTTCTCCTCTTCGTGAAGGCGAACAAGCCACACTGGCAGATTTTGTGTTGTTTGCCGAAGAACATTTTGCAGATCGAGAACAACCGATTCTTTTTATTGATGAAGCCAACTCATCGCCTACCTACCACAGGCTGAAAGAACAGATATTACAAGAATTTCCAAATGCAGAATGGGTTACTTACGAACCATTTAGCGATAACAATGCACTTGAAGGCACCCAAATTGCTTTTGGGCAACGATTGAGAACAGTTAATCATTTTGATCAGGCAAATATTATCGTCTCGTTTGATGATGATTTTATGAGTCCTCAAAGCAACAAAAACAGTGTTGAGGATACCTACAAAATTGCAGAAACAAGGAAAGTAAGTTCTACCGATGATGAGATGTCCAGATTCTACTGTGTAGAGAACAACTTTACAAGCACAGGATCTTTTGCCGATCACAGGCTTCGGGTAAAGACATCACAAATTCCTTCCTTTATATATGCACTTGCGGCAAAATTGTCTGAAAATGTTAACGGACTATCCGCTTTTGAAGGAATATCAAACGAATTTAGTAATCACGAGTGGATGGACATCCTTGCCGGTGATCTCTTAGAAAATACCGGTAATTCTGTGGTAACAGTTGGCTCGCAACATTCGCCGGCTGTTCACGCTGCTGTCGCTGCCATCAATACGGCACTCGGCAACAACGGTAATACTGTCACATATCACGAATTGCCTTTTGGTGAAGATCGAAACAAAAATGAGGCCTTCGCCAATGCAATTACCGATCTGAATTCTGGTACCTATTCAACAGCAGTAATTTTAGGTACGAACCCGGTCTACACGGCCCCTGCGGATCTGAATATCCAACAAGCCCTTGAAAATGTTGAGACAAAGATCCACCTATCAGACTATGTAACTGAAACATCGCGGCTTTGTAACTGGCATCTGAATCGTGCTCATTATCTTGAATCATGGGGAGACGGACTTTCTTATACAGGTCAACGATCCATCATTCAGCCACAGATACAACCTTTGTTTGGCGGTATCAGTGAAATTGAACTTTTAGATGTGATTCTGAACGGTGACGATCCTGTTGGATACGACCTTGTAAGAGAAACATGGGCTGATCTTATTGACAGCGATTTTGAAGACCAGTGGGAACAAATCCTGCATGATGGAATTGATTCTGAAAGTGAATTTGAAGCAGCAACCGTTTCTTTAACCGGAGATCTGTCTTCTGCTATTCAAGAAGATCTTTCCAACGGGCCGATTGATGGTATAGAAATTTCCATCAAACCAGATAACAAGCTTTTTGATGGCCGTTATGCCAATAATAGCTGGCTACAGGAGTTGCCCGAGTCTATGACAAAAGTGACCTGGGATAACGTGGCACTGATGAGCCCGGCTACTGCAAGAAATCTTGGAATTGATCCCGAACGAAGTTTCAGCAGCGATGATGTTCCTGTCGTACGAATTACATCCAACGGAACGACTATCGAGATCGCTGCCTGGGTTCAGCCCGGTCATGCCGATGATTCTATTACACTTACTACAGGTTATGGACGCGAAAATATTGGCCGTGTAGCCGATGGAGTTGGTGTGGATACCTATCCGCTTCGAACCACTGCAAATATGTTGTTCCAGGCTGCCGAAGTGGAAGCTACAGGAACAACTTATGAAATTGCCTGTACTCAAGATCATCAAAGCCTGGAAGGCCGTGATATGATTCGTACGGCATCGCTTGACCAATACAAGGAAAATCCTGATTTCGCTACTTATGAAAGTGTTCACGGATATGAGGTTCCGGGCCTGGAAGAAGGCGATTCAAGAGGACCTATCTCATTGTTTGATGAAACTTACGGACCTGATTCCGAACCACAATGGGGTATGGCTATTGATCTGAACTCCTGTTTTGGTTGTGGAGTCTGTACGATAGCTTGCCAGGCTGAGAATAATATTCCGGTTGTGGGTAAACGTGAAGTTGCACGCCGTCGTGTAATGCACTGGATTCGAAATGACCGCTACTATGCGGGTGATGAAGAGAATCCGGAAGCATATCATCAACCGGTTCCGTGCATGCACTGCGAATTGGCTCCTTGCGAGCAGGTTTGTCCGGTAGCGGCCACCACTCATAGTGATGATGGCATGAACCAGATGACTTATAACCGCTGTATCGGTACCCGGTATTGCGCGAATAACTGTCCTTACAAAGTACGACGATTCAATTTCTTCAATTATAGCAAAGAATATTTAACAACCGGAGACGACCCGGAAATCATCCAGATGGCGATGAATCCGGATGTAACTGTTCGTTTCCGTGGTGTGATGGAAAAATGCACCTACTGCGTTCAGCGTGTAAACCGGGCCAAGATTAAGGCTAAAAACGAAACTGGTTCTCCTAAACCGGAAGATGGTGCCGTTGAAACCGCATGCCAACAAGCCTGCCCAACCAAAGCTATCTCATTTGGTGATTTAACAGATCGAAACAGCAGGGTAGCTCAGCAGAAAATGGATAGCAGAAATTACACAATGCTCGAGGAGCTGAATGTTCGTCCGCGAACTTCATATCTTGCCAAGCTGAGTAATCCTCACACAGAATTGAAATCATCCAATCAAGAAACTCACTCGCAACATTAATAAAACATGAGTAAAACGTACGAATACGTTCCGGAGCCCGCTCTCGTGAAGGGCAACCATGATTTTAAGGATATAACCGCAATGATTACGGATATCAATATCCGTCCCACCCCACAGGGTTGGTATATTGCGTTCGGTATTGCCAATTTACTCTTATTAGTACTGCTTGGATCCATTGGATACCTGGTTTGGGAAGGTACCGGAATCTGGGGGCTGAACTCTCCCGTTGGATGGGGTTGGGCAATTATAAACTTTGTATGGTGGGTTGGTATAGGTCACGCCGGAACGCTTATTTCAGCTATTCTTTTCCTGTTTCGTCAGGGCTGGAGAACAGCAATTAACCGTTTTGCAGAGGCCATGACCATTTTTGCCGTGATGTGTGCGGGCGTTTTTCCGGCCATCCACGTAGGTCGTATATGGGTTGTTTACTGGATGTTTCCACTCCCCAATCAGATGTTGATGTGGCCGAATTTTAATAGTCCACTGCTTTGGGATGTTTTTGCTGTATCCACTTACTTCACGGTATCCTTATTATTCTGGTATGTAGGACTTGTACCCGACCTGGCTACCGTACGAGACAGAATTAAAAGCAAAATCGGAAAAGTAGTTTACGGAACTTTCGCACTCGGCTGGAGAGGAAGTAACCGGCACTGGTGGAATTATGAAAAAGCCTACATGATTTTGGCCGGCCTTGCCACTCCGCTTGTACTTTCTGTACACACTATTGTATCGTTCGACTTTGCCGTTTCGATCATTCCGGGTTGGCACACCACAATTTTTCCACCCTATTTCGTGGCCGGAGCTGTTTTTTCAGGTTTTGCAATGGTATTGTCGCTGATGATTATCTGCCGGAAAATTTATGGGCTTGAAGATATTATGACCATCGACCATATGGAAAAAATGAATATGATTGTACTTGTAACCGGTACGATGGTTGGTTTTGCATACGTCATGGAGCAATTTATGGCATGGTACAGCGGTGTTGAATATGAAAAAGCAATTTTCATGCTACGGGCTGCCGGGCCCTACGCCTGGGCATACTGGATTATGTTTGCCTGCAATGTATTTTCTCCCCAGTTTTTCTGGTCTAAAAAATTACGACGAAACGTTACATTTACATTCATTATTTCAATTGTTGTTAACATCGGAATGTGGTTTGAGCGATTTGTAATTACAGTATCATCGCTTTCAACAGACTTTTTGCCTTCATCATGGGGCTACTACTCTCCCACCATTTGGGATATGGCCACATACATCGGCACATTTGGCTTGTTCTTTACCTTTTTCCTTCTCTTCCTGCGATTCCTCCCTATGGTAGCAGTCGCTGAATTGAAGGGTGTATTGCCGCAAGCCGATCCGCACAATTATGATGAAGATGGCGAATTTGTACCATCAAAAGTTGAAGTACCTGAACCCTATAAAAATCAGACGAATCAATAAAAGTCATGAAGAAAGAAGATTCAGAAAAGGCTGTTTACGGTATTCTTGCTGAGTTCAGGAATCCAAAAGAATTAACAGATGCCTCTAAAGCAATTGTGGAAAGCGGGTATCGACATTTCGACACTTTTAGCCCGTTTCCAATACATGGCATTGATAAAGCAATGAATCTGAAGAAATCCAAACTTGGATGGATTGTTGCCGGGCATGGCCTCTTGGGTTTAGCAGGTGCCTTTGCTATGATCTATTTTATGATGACTGTAGATTACCCGATGAATATTAGTGGTAAAACTTTTTTCAATATTCCGGCCTGGGTACCTGTCATGTTTGAATTAACAGTACTTTTGTCCGCCTTTGGTGCCGTATTTGGAATGTTCTTTTTAAACGGACTCCCGAAACTCAATCATCCGCTCTTTAGCTCAGATAATTTCAAAAAAGCTACTGACGACGGATTTTTTGTGTGCATCGAATCCAATGATCCTCAATTCGAGGAAGAGAAAGTAGCCAGATTTTTAAAAGATAGCGGTGCCACCAACATCGAAACCATTTACGACGATTAGTTTCTCAACTATGAAATTATCGAAAACAAATATTAGTGTTTTACTCCTAACCGGCCTTTTTATGCTATCGTGCCGGGGACAGATTTCTGAAAAACCACCCGTTCACCCAAATCTGAATATGGATTTCCAGAATCGGTTCAATGCCCAGGAAACAAACTCCTTCTTTGAAAACAATATGGCTATGAGAGCACCTGTTGAAGGAACTATTGCACGAGGTAAGCTCAAACAAAATGATGCTTATTATGAAGGACTTGATGAAAACGGTAACCTGGTTGAAGAGATTCCGGTTGAAGTAACCAAAGAGTTTATCTATCGGGGAAAAGAACGATATGATATTTATTGCAGCGTTTGCCATGGTGGAGTTGGTGACGGACGCGGTGTAATTATGACTGGTCAGTATGGTTATGTACCAGCTCCGTCATTCCACACAGATAACATCCGCCAAATGCCGGATGGACACTTCTACTCAGCCATTACGAACGGTATTAGAAATATGCCTTCGTACGCAACACAAATAAAAGTGGAAGATCGGTGGGCAATTGTTTCCTACATTCGTGCGCTACAGCGAAGTCAGAATGTTCCCGAATCGGAAATGGAACAGTATGATGTAGATTTGGCTCAGATACAAGCCGAATACCAGGCTGAACAGGAACAGCTGGCCGCGCTTGAAGAAGAACGGGCAGCAGCAAGTGGTAAAGAAGAAATATCGGCTGCAAGAGGCGAACAACTTTATGCACAAAATGCTTGCCAAACTTGCCACTCGCTTGACGGAAGTCGTTTAGTGGGGCCGTCTTTCCAGGGATTATTTGGTAGACAAAGAACATTTACCGATGGATCAACCAGAGTGGCAGACGAAGCATACATCACTCAATCTATAAGAGAACCAGGTTCGCAAGTTGTTGAAGGTTACCAAAATGCGATGGTTCCATACGATTATCTGAGTGAAGGTGAAGTACAGTCACTTATTGAATTTATAAAATCAGTATCTGAGGAATAATTTAGATCAAAAATAATTTTAGAATAAATGGCTTCAACAAGTCCAAAAATTACTGATTCACTCCAATTTCCCGAAAATCTGGATGTAACAAAAACATTCTATGGTTTCGGTGCAGTGGGCTTAATTGCCAGTGGTGTGGGATATTTTCTAAATGCTGAACAGTTTTTCTTCTCATATCTCACCAGTTTTGCCTTTTTTACGAGTATAGCATTAGCATCCCTTATACTGTTGATGATTCATCACATCACCCAATCATCCTGGGGAGTTGTGATTCGCAGAATTCCTGAAGCATTTGCTTCCAACATCTGGATCTGGTCCATTTTTATCATTCCAATTTTGCTGGGAATGCATACACTATACCACTGGACGCATGCTGATGCCGTAGCGGGCGACCCCATTTTAACGGGTAAGACAGCGTACCTGAATACCTCGTTTTTTGTGATACGACAAATTATCTACTTTGCCATCTGGGGTTACTTAGGATACAGACTGCATAAAGTATCCGTACAGATGGACAGAACAAACGATTGGGGGCTCATGGAGCTTCTCAAGAAACTTAGTGCACCGGGAATCTTAATTTTTGCTTTAACCGTGGCATTTGCAAGTTTTGACTGGTTGATGTCACTCGATCCTCATTGGTTTTCAACCATGTTTGGAGTCTACTTTTTTGCAATGAGTTTCCAGGCTCTCTTCCCTATTTTAATACTGTTGATCTTTTGGCTGCACCGCAAAGGAATTCTCGAAAATACAATACAGAAATCACATGTTTACGATCTTGGAGCCTGGTTCTTCGGATTTACCATTTTCTACGCATATATAGCATTCAGCCAATTCTTACTGATCTATTATGCAAATATTCCGGAAGAAACATTGTGGTTTTATCACAGGCTGGAAGGAAGCTGGGCATACATCAGTTACTCATTGATTATTTGCCGCTTTGCCATTCCATTTATTGTTCTTCTAAACCGCGATACGAAACACAATCACAAAGTATTGACATTTGTATCCATCCTGGTGATAGCGATGCATATTATTGAACTTTACTGGATTGTAATGCCAACGTTACACCACCACGGAGTTGCCGTTAGCTGGCTCGATTTTGCTACGCTGATCGGTCTTGGAGGAATTTTTATGGGGCTCTTTTTCCAGCGCCTCAAAAAACACAATTTGGTACCTGTGAATGATCCGAAACTTCAGGATTCACTGCACAAAACCTATCACCAATAATTACCATTTGTAACTTTACCTCTATGAGTAAGAAGCAAAAAAAATTTACTGATGAAGAAAAAAACAGCATTGCATTAAAGGCTGTATCCGGTGGTGATGAGGCTGTAAAAGAACTTTCTGAAAAACATAAAATCTCTGAAGAGGAGATTAGGAACTGGATACGCGAAACAGGTGTTAAGCCCGTTAAAGAGAAGGAAGAAGAAGTCTCTTTAGACGCATCCGATGATTTCATTGCATCTGTAAACTTTGGAGCCAATTTTGATAACCTCAATTACAAACGATTGATATTTTGGAGCATTTTTGGAGTAGCAGTGATTTTGATTTTTGTGCAGTCTATAATTTTTATTCATGACTATACAACATCATCGACAGTGCAACTTCGGTCGGAGCAAAGTCAGTTTTACAATATTGACGAATTAAAGCAGAACGACCAGGAGACATTGAATTCTTTTGGTATTGTAGATGCCGAATCAGGCATTTACAGAATACCCATAGACAGTGCAATTACAGAAATTGCAAATGAATAGAGTTTAATATTGAAGATGAAACACCTGGCACTGAGCATACTAACGTTCGTTTCAGTGTTTTTTCTTTTTGATAGTTCACATGCGCAATTAAATAAGAGCAAACCTGCCATTCTCGAAGAGATTGGCGTAGATGAAAATCTTGGAGAACCAATTCCATTAGATCTCCGGTTTGTAAACTCTGAAGGTGATTCGGTTCGTATTGGCGATCTTATTGAGGAGGAAAAACCTGTATTGTTAAATCCTCTGTATTACGAGTGCCCTATACTTTGCGGAGTTGTGCTTGATGCAGTTTTTGAAGTCGTTGATGAACTTCAATGGACACCCGGCACCGACTACACAATTATTTCATTTAGTATTGATCCTGATGAAACACCAGCCATCGCCGCTGAATCTAAAAGAAACTATTTAGGCGATTTGAACAGACCCGGTGCGGAAGAAGGCTGGCACTTTTTAACAGGACCTCAAGAATCTATAGATAAACTAACGGAAGCGATCGGCTTTCGCTACAAATACGACGAAACAAAAGACCAATATTACCATCTTGCAAGTATCATGCTTCTCAGCCCTAAAGGCGAGATTGCCCGGTATCTTTACGGTGCAAATTTCAGTGAATTCAATCTGCGAAATGCACTCTACGAAGCGGCCGACGGAAAAATCGGCTCTGCAGTCGACAAAGTGGTTTTATACTGTTTCTCGTACGATCCGGATTCCAACAGTTATGTACCCGTTGCACTTAACATTATGAAGCTCGGTGGCTTGGCTACCGTCATTATTCTGGGTATATTTCTGGGCGTTTTCTGGAAGCGCGAGCGGAACTCTTCCCAACCACCAAAAATTGAAATTGATCGATGAATAGCCTTAGTGATTTTATGCTCCCCCCTGCTAAAAGTACACTGGCGGGACAAACGGATGCACTATTCAACTTTATTAATGTAACAAGCCTTGTTTTCCTCATCGGTATTACCTTTGCAATTATATATTTTGCATGGAAATACAGACGCCGATCTGAAAATGACGTTACACCGGTTATCACCCACAATAGCAAGCTCGAAATTACCTGGTCGATAATTCCACTCATTTTAGTAACCATTGTATTTACATGGGGATTTACAGGTTATATGAATAAAGCCACTGCTCCTGATAACTCCTATGAAGTTCGTGTGGTAGGAAAAAGCTGGCTCTGGGAATTCCACTATCCAAATGGATATGTAAGTGTTGGTGAACTGCACGTGCCTGAAGACAGACCTGTAAAACTTGTAATGAGTTCCACCGATGTAATTCACTCGCTTTATATTCCTGATTACCGGGTAAAACACGATGTACTTCCCAATCGATACACATCTCTTTGGTTTGAAGCAACTGATACGGGCGAGTCCGTAATATTTTGTACCGAGTACTGCGGATCGGCTCACTCGAATATGATGGCCACAGCGATCGTACACACCCAAGAAGATTTTGAAACCTGGCTTGAAACAGCGGGATCTGCTGATGACAACCTCAGTCCTGTTGAACTGGGTGAACAGTTAACCACACGAAACGCTTGCACGACATGTCATTCACTTGACGGAACAGTATTGCAAGGCCCCTCCTTCCAGGGATTGTTTGGGTCTGATGCCCCACTTGAAAGTGGCGAAACAGTAACAGTTGATGAAAATTACATTCGCGAAAGTATTTTAGAACCCCAGGCAAAAATTCATGAAGGCTTTCAACCTGTTATGCCTTCCTTTGCCGGTACTCTGGACGATGACCAGATCAATGCAATTATAGAGTATATCAAAACCATAGAATAAGCAGCACATGGCTACCACAGAAGAAACACCAACTCGTAAAATTCAGGTTAAACGGTTCAAGCCGGAAGAGTATCCTGAAAAGCATTATTTAAACCAGGAAAAAGGACTCTGGGCATGGCTCACTACGGTTGATCACAAGAAGATCGGCCTGATGTATCTCATGTCCGTTGCTTTCTTTTTCTTTATTGGCGGAGTTCTCGCCCTTCTTTTAAGAACGGAACTTCTTACACCTGCCAGAAATTTCATGACGGCCGATATTTATAACCAGGTATTTACCCTGCACGGTGCAATCATGATTTTCTTTTTCTTGATTCCGTCGGTTCCGGCGGCTTTGGGTAACTTTGTTTTACCTCTTCAATTAGGTGCTAAGGATGTAGCCTTCCCCCGCTTAAATCTCGCCAGTTTTTACATTTACGTGATCGGAGCTCTTTTTACTATTACAGCGATTTTTACAGGCGGTGTTGATACCGGATGGACATTTTACACACCCTACAGTTCAACAACGGGCGGCAGTGTGGCTATGATGACACTCGGAGTCTTTATTCTTGGATTCTCATCCATATTAACCGGCCTTAATTTTATCACAACAATTCACAAATTGCGATCACCCGGTATTACATGGGATAAACTTCCTCTTAATCTTTGGGCATTATATGCAACCAGTTTAATCCAGATTCTTGCAACCCCTGTACTTGCCATTACCCTTCTTCTTCTTACGATGGAGAGAGTTCTTGGAATTGGAATTTTTGATCCGGCACTTGGTGGAGACCCGGTTTTATATCAACACTTCTTCTGGTTTTACTCCCACCCCGCGGTCTATATAATGATTGTACCGGGTTTTGGAATTGTTTCAGAAGTGATCTCCACATTCTCCAAAAAAGTGATTTTTGGATACTGGGCAATTGCGCTTTCATCATTGGCTATTGCCTTTATTGGTTTCCTGGTTTGGGGGCATCACATGTTTACAGCCGGTCAATCTTCCCTGGCCAATATGGTCTTCTCATTCCTTACATTTCTCGTGGGTATACCAACCGGCATTAAAATATTTAACTGGCTGGCAACGATGTACAAGGGGTCAATAGATGTTAAAACCCCTATGCTCTATATTATGATCTTCCTGTTTCTCTTCTCGATTGGTGGTTTTACAGGAATCATGCTCGGTGCACTTTCCGTCGATATTCACCTCCACGATACGTACTATGTTGTCGCTCACTTCCATTATGTAATGATGGGCGGTATGGTGATGGCGTTCCTCGGAGGATTACACTACTGGTGGCCAAAAATGTTTGGAAAAATGTACAGTGAATTCTGGGGTAAAATAGTAGCTGCTATCATTTTTGTCGGATTTAACATGACATTCCTGCCTCAATTTATCATGGGGTCTCAGGGAATGCCGCGGCGGTATTTCAACTACATCGATCAATTCCAACCCTTCCATCAATTCTCCACGATGGGAGCTTATGTAATGGGAGTTGGTTTTTTGATTATGGCTGCTTACTTGTTGCACTCACTTCTCAGGGGAGAAAAAGCGCCATCAAATCCCTGGAATAGTCGGGCATTAGAATGGCAGGCATCATCTCCTCCAGATCTTCATAATTTCGAACATACCCCTGTAATTATTAACGGACCTTACGACTATCACAAACCGATGTCGGAATTTCAACTGGGAATTGCTACATCACACAACGGGCACGGCCACCACGCAGAAGAGCATGTGGACGTTGCTGAAACCGAAAAAGAAAAAGCATAAACGAAAAATATCATGGCTGGAACTTCTGCAGCAGCTGAAGAACGACTTGATCATCTTCAGCACCATTTTATCGACTCCGATCAACAATTTGATTCCGCTAAACTTGGCATGTGGATCTTCCTGGTAACGGAGATCCTTTTCTTCGGCGGACTTTTCTGTGCCTACATTGTTTACAGAGCCTGGTATCCCGACCTATATGTTCAGGCTTCCGAAGAGTTAAACACACTTTGGGGGGCTGTTAACACCGCAGTTCTGATTGGAAGTTCACTTACTGTTGCCATGGCAATTCGCTCAGCACAGTTGAATCAGATCAAAGGTTTGATTTATAACCTGTATATAACCATTGCACTCGCTTTGGTTTTTATGGTGATTAAATTCTTCGAATACAGTCATAAATTCCATCTCGGCATATATCCAGGCGAATATTATACATATGAAGGGATTGCACACGAAAAAGCCAATATTTTCTTTAGCATCTATTACATGATGACCGGAGTTCACGGCCTTCACGTAACCATTGGAATTGGCCTGATGATCTGGCTGGTTGTTAAAGCCAAAAAAGGAGTTTTTCACAGTGGTTATTATACACCGGTAGAAATTACGGGACTTTACTGGCACCTTGTGGATATCATCTGGATCTTCCTGTTTCCACTCTTATACTTAATTGACTAACTGAAAAACTATATTTGATTATGTCCGGACACGACCATCACATATCATCAGCCAAATTTTTATGGGGAATCGGTATTGCCCTCTTTATCCTGACAGTTATAACCGTTGCCGTAACCTACATTCATTTCCCAGCACCATGGAATATTGTAGTAGCAATATCAATTGCTGTTGTGAAAGCAACTCTGGTAGCTGCCTTTTTTATGAATCTTTACTGGGATAGCAAATTCAACGGGATGCTGCTGATCATGTCGATCATATTCTTTATGTTATTGATTGGCATTACACTCCTGGATACGATGTACAGAACAGATCCGATTCCATCATTCTAACAATGCTCGCGCTCAAGGCTCTCCACCGGGGCTGGGTTGATCTTATATAGATTAATAATTTTCAGAAAAGCCGGTTTCAAATGAAACTGGCTTTTTTTGTTTATTACCGTAAATAAATTCAAGAGTAAGTTTTTGTATTTTGTTTGATGAATTAAAAAACACTTAAATAGCTATGCCTGATATCAAACCTACTGTTTTTGGGAATTTTGAACTCTATCCCATTGAAGCCGGACGATTTATGTTAGACGGTGGCGCCATGTTCGGCGTTGTTCCCAAAACACTCTGGAGTAAACAAATTCCGGCCGATGAAAAAAATCGTATTCCAATGGGAATGCGGTGCCTGCTCATCAAATCAAAAGAAACGGAAAAAATTTATCTTGTTGATAACGGCAGCGGGGATAAATTCAGCGATAAAATGTCTTCTATATACGGGCTGGATTACGACCACAGCGATCTTCTCTCATCCCTTGAAAAGTGCGGAGTGACCCCGATTGATATTACCGATATGGTTTTTACACATCTTCATTTCGATCACTGCGGAGGAACCACTTCGTATAACCAGAGCGGTGAAATTGAGGAGAGATTTCCGAATGCAACCTATCATATAAACAAACGGCATTGGCAAACCGCCACAAATCCAAATGCACGAGAAAAAGCAAGTTTCTTTTCAGAGAATATTGATCCTATTAAAAAAAGCGGGCGCCTGAATCTTGTGGATGATCATCACAAATTTGAACGCGGATTTGAAACTCTCCCGATGGACGGCCACACCACGGGTCAGCAACTACCGGTTTTAAGTGATGGCGAAACAACCATGATCTATGCAGCCGACTTGATTCCCACATTCGCTCACCTCCCGCTTCCCTGGGTGATGGGATACGATATGAAACCCATTCAAACGCTGAAGGAGAAAGAGTCGTTTCTGAATCAGGCTGTAGATGAGAATTGGTACCTGTTTTTAGAACATGATGCCACGCATGAAGTAATTACAGTCCAAAAAGAAAACGGGAAATTTTTGTTAAAGGATACTCTATCACTTGCCGATCTCTCATAAAATCGCATCTTTCCCGTTAGTGACGTGAAGTTAACTTCAATCCCCAAATAATCTGTGCAAATCATGCACAATCAAAATCAAACAGAATTCAAGGCGCGTGAGGTGGTATCCCTTCTTCGGAAGTATCACCGAAAACTTAGCACCAAAAAACGACTAACCCAGATTGCCGTTTTTGCTGCATCTTTATTGGGTGCTCTGTCGATCCTGATTTTGTTTGAAAGTAATTTTTATCTGTCTGCTTTTGTAAAATCTATTCTGTTTTTGGTTTTCATTGCAGGCTCTTCGATTGCTGTGTACAGTCTGTCAAAATTAATGAAGACGGTACCGTTCAAACCATTTATTGAAGATTTTTTTCATACTTATGACCGAGACGAAGTATTAAGCGCCATTGACATGTATCTCGATGAAAAACAGAAAAAATCGAGATTTTACAATGCGGCTATTAATGCCAATTTGAAAGATGTTAAAACGGCAAACTTGCAATCCGAACTGGACGATTATGTCAGCCAGTCACGGCATCATAAATACTCTCAGATCAGTTTACTCGCTGGTGGAGTCGCGTCCGTTTTTGCAGTGATTATTGCTCTTTCACTGCCATCTGAAAGTGTTCGGACTCTCCATTTCTGGAATGGTTATGAGCAGCCGAATCCCTTTACATTTACTATCACTCCTGCAGATACAACCATCGAACACGGCTCCGAAGCTGCTGTATCAATTCAGTACCAAAACGGAAATTTACCCCATGAATCGGTTCTTGAATTTAAAACAGATGTTGAAGAAAATTATCGTCAGAGACAGATGCAACAAATGGAGAATGGGTTGTTTCGGTCATCCGAAATTGAACTTACAAACGATATTTCCTACCGCGTAATTATGGATGATTTTGAGAGTGAGCAGTACAGAATAGATGTACAGCTTCAACCTCGTTTCGATCATCTTGTCGCTTCAGTGACGCCTCCCTCCTACACCGGATTACCTGATTCTGAATATGAATATCCATTTTCTGAAATCAATCTTTATCCCGGGTCAGATGTACACTTTCAGGGGGTCACAAATAAGCCTGTTCAGTTTATCAAAATGAATTCAGTGAATGATACATTAGATTTACAACGAGCGGATACTGTTGACAACCAATTTTCAGTCTCCATCAAACCGGATGAAACCGATACGTTGACCTTTGCAATGACCGATGAGGAGGGACTTCAAAACAGAAATCCATTTCGAACAATTTTAAACGTACAGCAGGATCAATACCCTGTCATTGTTATCCAGGAACCGACGGGGACTGTAATGAAAACAGATCCTGCCGAGCTGGAAATTATCTTCCAGGCTACGGATGATTTTGGTTTATCGCGGGCAGATCTGACCTGGAGTTATCAGCAGGCGTTTACAGAAGAACCTCAAACAGGATCACTCCGGCTCTCTAAACCATCAAACGGGAAAGTGACCCGGTATCAATGGGATCTGGAACAGTTTGATCTGAAGCCTCGCGATCAACTGACATTTAGCATTCAAGTGTGGGATAACGATCAGATTGAAGGAGCAAAAATGAGTGAATCATCTGAAGTGATTATACAGATACCCTCTCTTACAGAATATTTTGATGAACTGGATGAACAGGAAAAGAATGTTCAAAATGAACTGGAGGATGTTTCCCGTGAGTTTGAGAATATGGAGAACCAGTACCAGGAATTTTTGGACAAGTTGCGGCAAAACCCCGAGGGTGGATTTGAAGAGCAACAGATGCTGGAAGAAGTTCAGGAGAGGCAAAAACAGATTGACGAAACTGTAAAAAATCTGAATGAGAAATTCCGGGAACTGCGAAACGAAATGGAACAAAGCAACCAGGTATCTGATGAAACTCAACAGGCGTACAGGGAGCTTCAACAATTGATGGAAGAATTGGATGACCCCGCCCTGCAGGAAGCAATGGAGGAGTTGCAGAAGGCGATGGAAAATCTCTCTCCTGAAGAGCTGGAGCAAGCCCTGGAGGATGTAGAATTCAATGAAAATTTATATCAGGAGCGACTAAAACGTACAGTTGAGCTGTTTAAACGCCTGAAGATGAACAGTGACCTGGATAAACTGGCCCGGCAGTATGAGGATATGGCCCAACGCATGCAGCCAAGAGAGGATAGTTCCATTGAACAACTTCAAAACGAGATGGAGACTGTTGAAGAGGATATGGAATCGGTCGAAGAACAACTGGAACAACTGGACAGCAATCCGCCTGATAATGCCAAAGAACGGCTGCAAGAGCTGAAGAAAAGCTCACAACAACAACTGGACTCTACAAGGCAGGATATGAAAAAACTGCGGGAACAGAGTGAAAGCGAAATGCAGGAGAAACAAACTTCGCCTAACGAGCAGATGCAACAACAACAGCAGCAGATCAGCGAAACTCTGCAGAAGGAATCTGAGAAATTCCGATCGTCCATTCAGCAAATGAGCGGGCAACAGATACAGGTAAATATTCTTGCCTTGCAGCGATCTCTCTATACACTTCTTGAACTTTCAAATATGGAAGAGTATTTGGCACAAACGGCAACCGATACACGCAGCCGAAGCCAGGGCTTTGTGGATCTCGCCAGAGTTCAGCAAAACGTTAACGATCAGTTTACCGCTGTGGCTGACACTCTTTTTGAAATTTCATCCGAAATCCCGGGGATTCCTAACCAGATTAACCGAAAAAAAGAGGATGTTGAACGCAAGTTAAACCGAACAATAGATGAGATGGTGGAACGGAGTCAACGTGGTTCAACTGTTGCTTCCAGGGAAGCGCTGGGCGGAATTAATGATCTGACCTCGATGATTGCTTCTTTGCTCGATCAGTTGATGAATCAGCAAGGTGGTGGGGGAGCAGGAAGCGGAATGACAATGCAGCAGATGACTCAGCAGCTGCAACAGATGTCGGGCAACCAACAGCAGCTTAATCAACAGCTCCAGGAGATGATTAATGATGTGCAGGGCGACCGGTTGTCAAGAGAGCAGTCGGAGCGATTGAACCAGATGGCAAAACAGCAAAATGAAATCCGGAAACAGCTTGAAGAACTTCAAAGAAGCGGTGCATTACAGCAGGGAGACAAGATGCTTAGTGAATTGCAACGTATGATGGAGGATATGGAAGATTCTATTAACGATATGAGAGGGGGAGTGACGGATCCTCTTATGATAGAGCGGCAGCAAAATATTTTATCCCGGATGCTGAATGCCGAGGATGCGATTCAGCAACGTGGAGAGGAAGATCAGCGCGAAGGCACGAGTGCCTCAGAATTTGAACGTATCCTGCCACCGGACATGACCCTCGAAGAGCTGCGGCAGGAGATTCGGGCGCGAATGCAAGATCCAAATTTCACCCGCTTTTCAGAAAAATACCAGAGGCTTATCGAGCAATATTTTGAACGATTGAGACGACTGGAACAGGAATCGCTACCTTGATAAAAAGAATCCCCCTTCGAAGGGGAAAGAATCAATAAAGTTGATCCAAGGGGATGACACTTGTTCATTACCGAATTTCCTGATGATGACGCAAACATCCTTGTCTTGCCTTTATTCGGACCCACCCCAACCCCCTGACATTACCCATGTAATTTCAAATATGACTAATTTAGTCTATGTAAAGTATTGGTAATGATTGACTTAAAGCTGTTAGGTATATTTTCGAAAAATATCTGTTTATCATTTTAAAAATAGATTTGCAATACGCTTTTAAAGAAGAATAATAGGTGCTTCAACATCATTCATGCTGTTTAGAGTTGATTTATTTTAGGGTCAGAACAACTCCGGCCTCGAAAGAATTGGCGGATTGAGGGAGCCTGAAGATCTGCGGAGACCTTTTATCATACCGGCTCTTAACGATGTTAACAAGCTATAAACGCGGTGGACCATTGATAAAAGGTAGCAGAGATTCAGTGACCGCCGCCAATTCTTTCACCGCCTTGAATTTTTGGTTCTTTTGTTTCAAGACAAAATGAACAAGATGAATGTTACGATTGATAGCCTATTATTATGAATGATACTCAACCTTTCCAATAAACTTTGGTAAAGATATCATCTCAAAAATTGAGATTTTATGGGTAATGTCAGCCCCAACCCCTCCCTATTTCAACAGGAATGCACTGCTGAAACAAGGAGGGGTTTTTAAGTCATTCGATAATAATCTGAAAAATTCCACTTCTTTGTTCCGTTTTTTCAGAAAAAGAAATTAAAATATTTAATTACTTTTTCTTTAAACAGATAATATTTATTGTTTATCAACAAATTTTTACCGTTTTTAGGATAAATCAATTGATAAATGTTATTTGTATGAAAACAAAATTGCAGAATGACTGGACGTTAGCTCACTTCATTTCTTACATAGCTGCAATTACTGCAGTTCTTTTAGGAATTCAACTAATAATTCAGATCTACTTATCCTCTTCATTTGGTATGGAATTCCCAGTTAAATATTCTGTTGAGAACTCTAATCAACTCGGCACTCATTTAGTAAATGGAGAAACTTACAGAATGACGCTGGTACTTGATCAGCAACAAGAAGGTCGATTGCTAATATTGGAAGCAGAGAATGGATCGGATATCCACTCACTTTTTCTAATCTTTTTAAAAATCATAGAGAGCGGTATGTTTATTTATTGCGCCTTTTTGGTTTGGCAAATATTCAGAGCTGTTGCAAGAGATCAACCTTTTTCAGAGAGCAATTATAAGAGACTCTTTATTTTAGGATGGATATTTATTCTGGCTGAACTTATTGCTTTAGGACGGGCATTTTACGTTGAATGGCTTACCTTCGATGCGTTCTCATCAGAACCATTTGAACTGATACGAACGCCGGATAATTTTTATATTTCTCTATTTATAGGAATTATGATTATTGTAATCGGTTACGTCTTTAAGGAAGGTCATCGCATTTATCAGGAACAACAATTAACGGTATAGAGATGGCTATTATCGTTAATCTTGACGTAGTGCTTGCAAAAAGAAAAATGTCTCTTACCGAACTTTCTGAGAAAGTAGACATTACGATTTCAAATCTTTCCATTCTCAAAACAGGTAAGGCCAAAGCCATACGATTTTCTACTCTGGAAGCAATTTGCGAGGCTCTCGATTGTCAGCCCGGAGACATTCTTGAATATCGAAAAGAGGTATAACTCCTGTTTATTTTTCTCTGTGAATAGTCATTCAGACTTATCCCAGCCATTAGAAAGTGACGTGCAGATTTTTTGCGGAATGGGAAAGGGTAACAGATGGGAATGGGTCAAAACACTTGATTCCATTCCCACCACCATTTACCTTCTTGTAAAACCATTCCCTATGAGCGATAAAGAAAAAAAACTTTACGAAGATATTCTTCATTTCCTTGAATATGAGAAGGAAGTTTATGGTCCGTTCACTGTTTCAGATTCCCCTCAAACAGATCAGGAAGAGGAACTGGAATTGGATTCGAACGAATCAAAAGTAGAGGAAAAAGCAGAGGAGTACACTACGCAAGAATCAACCAAGCCAAAGAGCCTGGAAGAAAAACTAAATTCATGCAGTTCGCTGGATGAACTTCGGGAACTTTGTAAAGGAGCTGATGAGCTAAAAACTGATCTTGAAAATACAAATCTTGTCTTCGGTGTTGGGAATAAAAATGCAGATTTAATGATTATTGGTGAGGCGCCGGGCCAGGAAGAGGATCGGCAGGGTGAGCCGTTTGTGGGGAAAGCAGGTCAGTTGTTAAACAAGATTTTAAAGGCGATCAAATTTGAGCGGGAGGATGTTTATATCGCTAATATTTTAAAGCACCGCCCGCCCGGAAACCGAAATCCAAATCCGGATGAACGGCTGCGAAGCCTCCCCTACCTGATGAGACAGATTGACCTGATCGATCCGAAAATTATTCTTTGTGTTGGAAAAGTATCCGGTACCACGCTTCTCAAAAAAGAAGATTCACTTCGAAATTTACGAGGACAATTTTATCCGTTTCGAAATGCTGAACTGACAGTTACCTACCACCCGGCGGCTCTTCTCAGAAATCCACAATGGAAACGACCTGCATGGGAAGACGTTCAAAATGTGAGAAAACGGTATGATGAGTTAGGTGGAAACCCCTGATCTTATGACCTGATGATTCGTAATTCCTGCCTAATGAATGGATATCTGTTCTGAACTGTTTTTATATAGTTATGGAACATGAAAAGAAAGATTTTCAAGCAAAAATTGTCACATTCACCGAGGTTTATGATCTAAGCCAAAAGATCTCCCGTCAAATCACCGACAGCTCAATCTCATTTGATGTTGTTGTGGGAATTGCCCGGGGCGGAGTAACTCCTGCACGACTTTTTTGTGATTTTTTAAATGTCGACACCCTCACTTCTCTTCAAATTCGCCATTACACCAGTGGCGCTCAGCAACTTGAGGACGTTAAAATAACAGATCCGGTCGGTGTAAATATCCGGGATAAGAATGTGCTACTGGTTGACGATGTAAACGATTCCGGTAAAACACTTTCAGCTGCTACGGATCAAATCAAATCACTTGAACCTGCCCTTTTAAAAAGTGCTGTTATACACGAGAAAGAGAACACACAAATAAAAGCTGATTTTGTTGGAGAGTACCTAAAGGAATGGAAATGGCTGATCTATCAATGGGCTGTGACGGAAGATATCCTTGAATTTTTGAATAAAGACGATATGCTGGATGTCCCTGAAGAAAAAGCACTAAATCACCTTAGGAAAAAATATAAGCTTACCATTGATCCGGATCTGTACCAACATATTCTGGAAATGAAGAATAACTATTTATAATGAAATAGAGAAAATCATGATTGATTATACACCCACCTATACCGATCAGTATCAACTGACGATGGCGCAAGTCTATTTTAATAAAGGGTTGAGAGATGAAACTGCTATATTTGATTATTTTTTTCGAAAACTGCCTTTTGACGGCGGTTATGCTATCTTCGCCGGCCTGGAAGACCTTCTAAAAGCTCTTGAAGATTTTCAATTCACAGATGAGGATATTCAATTTCTGAAGAGGAAAAACTTTGATAATAAGTTCATCGAATATCTGCAATCATTTGAGTTTAGCGGGGATATCTATGCATCAAAAGAAGGCGACCTGATTTTTCCAAACCGGCCAGTTATTAGTGTTGAAGCCCCGCTACCGGAAGCACAGATCCTGGAAACGATGGTACTCAATATTTTGAATTATCAGTCGCTCATTGCCACTAAGGCAAGTCGCATGCGGTTATCAGCCGGGGATGATAAAAAGCTGGTAGATTTTGGGCTCAGGCGGGCACCCGGACTTGGCGGATATTCAGCAAGCCGGGCGGCTATCATTGGCGGCTATGACGCAACGAGTAATGTGAGAACCGGGCGTGATTACGATATTCCCATTGCCGGAACCATGGCTCATTCATTTATCCAGCGATATGATGATGAACTTTCTGCCTTCCGCGATTTTGCTGAAGTTCGTTCTGATGATTGCGTACTACTTGTAGATACCTACGATACGCTTCAAAGCGGAGTGCCCAATGCTATAAAAGTTGGAAAAGAGATGGAAGAGCGGGGTGAAAAGATGAAAGGTATCCGTCTGGACAGCGGTGACCTCGCATGGCTTGCCAAGCGATCCCGGAAAATGCTGGACGACGCCGGACTGGATTATGTGAAAATTGCCGCATCTAACCAACTTGATGAATATGTAATCAAAAGCCTTCTGGATCAAGGCGCTCCTATTGATCTGTTTGGCGTGGGTACCAGCTTGGTAACCGGCCGTCCCGATGCAGCGCTCGATGGCGTTTATAAACTGTCTTATGCCAATTCTAAACCCCGTCTAAAACTGTCTGAGAATGTTGAAAAAATAAATCTGCCAGGGAAGAAAAAGGTGTATCGACTCATAAAAAATGGCGAGTTTTACGGTGGGGATGTAGTCGCTTTTGCTGATGAGAAGAAAGATGATATCAAAACTATGCACCATATATCCGATTCTACAAAATCAATTCGTCTTGATCAGTTTGAAAAAGAACCCTTGTTGAGTAAAGTTGTAAAAAATGGGGACCGACAAACTGAACCTAAAGATTTGAATGAAATTGCTGAATTTAGCCGTACCCAACTGGACAAACTGCCGTACGAATTTAAACGATTTGAAAATCCTCATATCTACAAAATCGGCCTCTCAAAAGCGCTAAAAGAAAAACGCGACAGACTTGTAGATCATTATAAGGAGAAAGCGGAGACAGTCATTTAAACGAAATCTTTTAACCTTTCCATCGAAAACGGATCTCCCTCCTATTTATAACAGGGATGGGTTGCTGATCAAGCAATAAAAACAGGTACAAAAATCTATAGTAACTCTTCCAATCAAGACTCTTTGAATCTGATCTCGATTCATCATTTATCAAATGTATTCATTGGAAGTGAGGCTGTTCAAAAAATCTTTAACACGTTTCGAAAACGTAAAGATTTTAGGCTAAGACCTCCAAGGTTTTAGAAACCTTGGAGGTCTATTTGATGGAAACAATAAAACCTAAATTAATAAGGTATCATTATTGATAAAAAGACTCTTTGGACAGCTTCATTTAGGGGTGGTTCAATCGGTGAATTACAACATTAAAGACCCAAAAACCCAAAGCTACTCCCCCGGCATCAAACAAAACAAATCCGCTTTATTCAATTCGTTATATTGATATAAGTAACAAACTCAAGCGAGAAGAAATCAGATGCATTATTTGTTCATCATATTCATTGGTTTATTTGCCTGGTCGGGTCTTTTTTTTGCCGATCCTTCTGCAGCAGGAATCAATTCTTCTCCGAATGATTCAACATCTTCCGATTGTTCAGAGCCCATCACCTGGAGAATTGGTTCTATTGATCAGCGTTTTGACCTGAATAAAGATGATCTGCGAAGGATCATGAAAGATGTACGGAATCTTTGGTCAGATGCAGCCAACCGTACGTTGATACAGTATAGCGACAGCGGTGAGGTGGCTATCAACCTGATCTACAGTGAAAATCAAAAGTTCACAGAGAATGAACAACAACTATCCGGGCAGATTAAGAAGATGAGGCATAACTATTTCTCCATGCGTACAAAGTATCAGAGGAGATCTGTTGAATTTCAGCGCCAACTGAAATCGTACAACCAAATCTTCTCAGAGTATGCTGAAATCGTAAATGAATACAACCTCCGGCTATCCAGGTTAACGAATTCGGGTATCGTATCACGGAATGATGATGAGAAGCTTAAAAACCTGAAAAAACAGATGGAGTTCCTTGAAAAAAAACTAAATCCTCTCGAGGAAAAGTTAAATACGGAAGAGGGAAAGCTCAACCAACTTTCTGAGAAATTAAACGCCTATGCGGATGAGGTGAATGAATTTATCTACCAATACAGGAATCGTTTTGGACAGGTCAGAACATTTCACCAGGGTATCTACATCAATGTAGGCAATCAGAAAAAAATTAATATCTACCAGTTCGAAAATCTCAATAAGTTACGATTGGTACTTGCTCATGAATTTGGGCATGCTCTCGGCTTGAACCATACCGATAATCCCGCATCCATTATGAACTATAATATGCAGTTCCAACTCGATGAGAGCCTTAAACTATCCGATGATGACAGAGATGCGATTCAAAACAGATGCCACCCACTAATAGAGTAGATAACGATCAGCCCGAGAATAAAAAAACCCACGTCCCGGTGAAGTACACGCATGTAATAGTGAATGCTTTTCTTTCTGTTGTTATTGTTGGTAGCCATTTTTTCTTATCTAAGTGTTATATGTTTTTTGTTTAGACGAGACAGTTTGATAACCGTTTGAAAACTTAGATTTAGTCTTCATTCAAAGAGTTTTCTCTACTTATTTTTTAGAAATGAAAGTCCATAAAAGCAGGAACGTTGATCATCTTTAAGTCTGTTTGATTAAAAAAAATGAGACCATATGAAAAACAGTCTTCTCTGGTTTAGAAACGATCTTCGACTCCACGACAACATCCCACTCACAAAAGCCCTGGATTCAGACACTCTTCTGCCTGTTTTCGTATTGGATGAATCACTGTTTGAACCCCATTCCACACTTGGTTTTAAAAAGATGGGAGCACGGCGAGCCAAGTTTCTGCTCGAAACACTTACTGACTTGGATAAACAGTTGCAATCGCAGAATTCGAAACTTCATGTGTTAGTGGGTGATCCGGCCAAACTTCTGCCAGATCTGATTGATAAATACCACGTAACTGATCTCTACCATCAGGCAGAACCGGCTCACGAAGAAAAGACAGTTCGAAATAATATCAAGAAACAGATTGAACCGGGTGTAGATGTTCACTCGTTTTGGGGATCTACTCTATACCAGTTGAGTGATATTCCATTTTCAGTTTCAGAAATTCCGGATGTCTATACACAGTTTCGAAAAAAGTGTGAAAAACAATCGGATGTTCACGATCCCTTACTTGTACCTGAATCCATTCCTCCCCTTCCACCGGATTTTGAGTCCGATAAGTCGATCCCTGCTCTTGAGGATCTGGGATATGATGCAGAACCCGAATTCGACGACCGTGCCGTCCTCCATTTTAAAGGCGGAGAAACTGAAGGACTTAAACGAATGAACAATTACATCTGGGAGGGTGACCATCTTAAAAATTACAAGAAAACCCGAAACGGATTGCTGGGCGCGAATTACTCCTCAAAGTTCTCTCCCTGGCTGGCGGTTGGAGCACTTTCTCCGCGAATGATTCACAAAGAAGTGAAAAAATATGAAGATGAACGGGTCAGCAACCAATCGACATACTGGATGATTTTTGAACTGATCTGGCGTGATTACTGGAAGTTTTTGTTTGTAAAGTATGATCCTCAGATCTTTTATCCCGGCGGAATTCAGGGTAAAGATATAGATTGGAAACACGATCCAAAACTTTTTCAACGATGGGCAGAGGGCACCACCGGCTTCCCTTTTGTGGATGCCAATATGCGGGAACTCAAACACACCGGATTCATGTCGAACCGGGGTCGACAAAACGTAGCCTCCGTTCTGGCTAAAAATTTTGGGATCGACTGGCGCTGGGGAGCGGCTTGGTTTGAATCCCAATTGATTGACTACGATGTGTACTCCAACTACGGAAACTGGGCATATGTTGCAGGCGTGGGAACCGACAGCCGGAACCGATATTTCCATATCGTCAACCAAGCCAAAAAGTACGACAATGATGGTGAATATATGCATCACTGGCTTCCGGAACTGGATAATATTCCCGGTAAACTGCTCCCTGAGTTTCATAGACAGAACCCTGAAGAGCTAAAGATGTATGATGTAATTCTTGGTGTAGACTATCCGAAGCCGATCATTGATCTGGAAAAGTCTTATGAGAGACTGAGAAATAAGAATTCCTGATCTGGAGAAGCTTAAAGAGGATGCAGCACAGTTTATTACTGAATAGTAAGATCATTAAATCGAATATCGGAAATCTCAAAAATCGCGAAATTAACAGTTTCGAACGGTTTTACAAGAGATTTGATATTCGATTTCCGATTTATTGACGTAACGATCTAAGATCTGTATCTAATAACTGACCGAGCTTCAACTCATAAGGCATTCAGTACCTTTTACACTTCTTCCACTTTGCAGGTTTTTAAACCGAATGGTGCGTAAAGCGGACAAAAGCTGATAAAACTGGTAAGCAGAAAAACAGCCGCCAGTACCATTAAAACGATACCCACTGTTCCTGTAATTACATTTGTAAAGTATAGTATTCCAAAAACGACAGCTAAAATAGTTCTGATAACTCTGTCTGCCGTACCCATATTCTTTTTCATTGTTCTGTTGGTTTGAGTGTTTAAGTTTTTATATAAAAAAGTACTTCCTGTTAACAATACTTATCATTACTTCCAACAGGCAGTACTCGTATTCATTCTTCGACCAACTTAATCATCGTTGCTATTCAATTCAGTGACCTAAGTCACCACTTTAATATTTTTATACCATTCGTCTGCTGCTCCACCTTTCCCTCATGTTCCAGTTTTTTCATGACCCGGCTGACAACCTCTCTTGCCGTCCCTAAGTCGCTTGCAATTTGGCGGTGAGAAATTTTTAACGGATTTTTATCCAACAATTCAATCTTTTCTCTCAGGTAATCATACAATCGTTGATCCATTTTATTGAACATGACGTGTTGTATCGTCTCAAGCAGTTCACTATAACGCAGGTTGTACTGTTGATAAAACAACGAGTTTAGATCCGGGTATTTCTTTATCCAGCTAAAGATTTTTTCTACAGGCAGCAATAAAGCGGTAGTATTTTCTTCGGTCTGTGCAAATACATTACTCGGTTCATTTTTCAAACCGGCCGCAAATGACATAATGCAGCTTTCATTTGGCTTGATATAGTATAAGAGCAAATCTCTCTCCTCGTATTGTTTGAACACTTTGATAAGTCCCTCAAGAACAATCGGCACAACGGATACATATTGTCCCTCACGTAAGATTTCAGTGCCCTTGGGAATTTCTTTCATCATGGCACTATCTGCAATTTCCGAAATCAGCTCAGAATTCAGATGTGGAAATACTTGCAAAAGCTTCTGTTTATTTATCATAAAAAAATTTCGTTTAATCTATTTTAAATGTAAGTATTTCAATTCTGGATTCAGACAACTGTAATTTTACTTTACAATGAGAAATATTCTTTGGTAAATCACATTTTTTTTGTGAATATAAATTAATAGTTACATTTATTTTTAAACGTAAATCTGCATTTAAATCTATTTGGATTTTAAAATCCTGTTGAAACTAATTTAAAAAGAGTTAACAATACAGATCTAAAAATCCATTAGAGAGCAGGAATAAAAATTAGACTGTTATGAAAAAGTATCCATTCTTACTCACACTTTTACTACCGGCTTTTATTTTAATTTCACTTTCGCTTCAAGGCTGCGGAGGCAATGGAGATGATTCAACAGCGGAGCAAGAACAGGATATGGATCCATATCTTGAACAGTTCCAAGAGAGATTGACACCTTTTGAACAGGAGCATGGAATTGGCCCGATAACAGAACGAATTGAGATTAGCAATGAAATTGATCAAGAAATGGTAATGCGGGGCCGTGAAATCTTTGAGATGAAATGCATCGACTGCCACTCGTTGGAGCAAGATGAAGTTGGTCCTTCCCTTGGTGATGTTGTAAACCGAAGAAGCCCTGAGTTTATCATGAATTTTATGCTAAACCCTGGAGAAAATGTATTAAATCACCCCGTTGGGTTGGACCTCTTAGCAGAACATAATGTAGAGATGCCCTACAGAGATGTTTCTGAAGATGAGGCAAGAGCTGTCTACGAATTTCTGCGTGATTATTACGCATCGCAGTGATTCTATCATTAGGTTTGTAGATTTTCGATGATAAATTATTCAAATCAATATACCCGATATCGAGATCTATAATGTCGAAACCAACATATTCGATTTCCGTTTTAGTCCGAGTAACTTACAATTTTTAATAGCTCAGTCGTCTACAGAGCTTTTTATATTTAAGCCAACTTACAACTCAATAATAAACTAATGTCTCCCAAAAAACATCAGCCTAAGACATACATTTATCGCTATAGTTTATCGAATTCAGAATAATCAGATCATCAAGACTAATGGCAGAGCATTCAAAAAACCGCTAGTTATTCGGTCAACTGAACTTTAGCAATCTCATTGCCTTTATAGCCGGTATTCAAGATCCTGAATCACGTTCACGAAGCAAGGGACAATTTTGCGATGATTTCTAAAGACGTTCCTAGGCAATTGGTGCCTGAATGAGCAAAAACCAGCTGTGAAATCATCAATCATATACACCAATTACTCCGTACATCCAAAGATATTATTGAAAATGGAGCATTCAATTACAAACGTCTTGAAGTATTAGACTTGCATTCCGAAACCATCAGATTTAACAATGGACTGATATCATTTGATGATTTAATAGCTCGAGCAGAACTGCAAGAAGCTGGAATCTATAAACTTTACAAGTACCAATTTCTGATATATTCATCCATATCAGTAAACTCTCTTTAATGCGAAGAATAAACGGAGGCCCTGTCGGAACAAGCGGTTTCTCGAAAGTACCTATTTCAATAGGTTAGCTTGTATATTTTATAAACTTTGCTCGTACATTCATTTTTTTATCCAATTTTGAATACAAGCTTCTATAAACACGTATACTGAAAATATTTCAAACAGCATTTTACGTATGGAATTCGCTCAACAAATATTTTTTACAACATTGGCGGCATCCTTTGGGATGTTACACATCATACTCTATCTCTATAACCGAAAATTCAAGAGTAACTTATATCTTTCTATTTTTCTGTTTCTGTTTGCACTAAACATTTTCTTCGATTACCAATCATCTATTTCAGTACAGGAGCATCATCTATTCTATTTACGTTTGCACCGATTGGTGATCCCTTATAATTCTCTTTTTGCATTGCTATTCCTGTATAATGCTTTTGATCTTAACATTCCCAAATATTTTTGGGGACTTACCGCCGCACTTGTATTTACGGGAGTTCTTGCCGTTATCGAGCCGATTCATTATTTCATCTTCGTGCAAATTCCGTTGTTGGTGGTTATTGCAGAAGGAATACGGATCTTAATATCGGCTGTCAAACTTAAAAAAAATGATGCCTGGATCATCACAACTGGGTTTATTCTTTTATTTATCTTCTCATCGTATGATGTGTTTATGGACATGAATCTCATCTCGCCCGTAGCGGGAATTGTGAACGGCTACCCATTTGGATTTATGGGCCTGATGCTTTGTGCTTCCATCTACCTGGCGAGAGATTTTTCGAGAGCAAACAGAACCATACTACAGAAAGAGCGGGAAGCCAGGGAGATGGAGATCAAACGAAAAGTTCTGGAGGCCGAAGATCAACGAAAAGCCCTGGAGCTGCAGGAAGCGCGAGAGGTTCAACTCTCTCTCCTGCCGAAGTGTATTACCGGCCTGCAGAATTATGATTTTTGTTTTGAAATGCACCCGGCTACCGAGGTCGGCGGGGATTATTATGACTACTCCATTTCTGAATCCGGAGAGATTTCAATCGCCATTGGAGATGCCACCAATCACGGAATGAAGGCCGGAATGATGGTTTCAATTATGAAAAGTCTTTTTATCTCCCATATTGATCAATTGGAAATTACAGAGTTCCTGAATCACTGTTCGAAAACCATCAAGCAGATGAAACTAAAAAATCTATTTATGGCTTTGATGATTGTGAAAATTAACGGCAATCAACTTAGAATCTCATCCGCCGGTATACCGCCATTAATGATTTACCGTGAGGAAACAGGTGAGATTGAGGAGTTCAAAATTAAAGGAATGCCACTGGGTTCTTTGGAATTTTTTCCTTACCAAACTATGGAAACAGAATTAAATGATGGAGATACTATACTATTGATGACTGACGGGCTGGCCGAACTGTTTGATGAGGAGAGAAAATCATTTGGGATGGACAGAATCAAAAAAACGTTTTCAAAAAATATCGAGAAATCGGTAAATGGAATTGTGGAAAGTCTTTTCACGGCTGGGCGGCAATGGCGGGGGACTTCAAAACAGAATGATGATATTACGTTTGTGAGCTTCAGATACAAAAGCTAACCAAATTGAATGGAGCAAAAAAAAGTTATAAAACTACTTCTCTCAGCTATAGTAATATTGTTTCTTACGATATTTGCATGGTGGGCAATTGAAGGCAGCATTCGCCAATGGACTCATTCCGACACATTCGGCCAACAAATTGAAACAGTTGTTCAGTTCTGTAGTGGAATCCTGAGTTTTTTAATGATTGGTACTCTCTTTTGCTGGCAGGATTCGGCTCGGCTTATTCGCCTGGCATGGATTATCTCTTTTATCGGAACCGCCGCTCTTTCAGCTTTAGTGTGGGGACCACCGATGCCCCTTGTTAGCCTCGCCTTTGCAAGTGTATCATTTCTTTTAGGCTGGACAATTCTTATGATGATTCGAAAGATTGAAAAATTAAATTGATGTTCAGTATTACATTGATAAGAATTAGATCAATATGAAAACTGACTACAATCATGCCTACAATCATGCAATTGCCGCTCACTACGCTGCATACCGGCCATCGCTGCATTCCACTATTTTGGAAAAGGTGCTTCCTGAGGATCCAATGTTCTTAAAGGGATTGGATGTGGGATGTGGAACAGGATACTCTACACTTGCATTGGCGAAATACTGCTCGAATGTAATTGGAATCGATCCCAGTCAGTCGATGTTGGATCGGGCGACCGAATATCCAAACGTCAAGTATGTAGAGGGTTCCGGCGAAGAGATTCCATTGCCGGATGATTCAATTGATATCGTCACTTTGGCGGGTTCTCTGTTTTACATCAATTTGAATAAAGCAGCCTCAGAAATTCGAAGGGTTTGCAGAAAAGAGGCTGTTATTATTCCCTATGATTTTAAAATTCAGTTGAATGAAACTTTAGCTCTGCTTGGTTTGGATCATCAAACAACTAAAAAAGAGTACGATCATACGGTTAATTTTTCCGGCGTTGATGGATTTAAAGAGATCGTAAACAAACAGGATCAGATTAATATTGAATGCACCGGAGCTCAGTTGGCTCATCTCTTGCTGTCTGATCCTAATCGATATAATAGGATCGCTAAAAAATTTGAAACTGAAAATCCATTCAGAAAACTGAAAGAGTCATTAATAAAATCGGGAAATCATTTCTTTGTGAAAGCCAACCTTTTCTATTCGAAATATCACTTGGGTGAGGAATAGAGAAGCCATAGCCAAACTTTGAGAAACCTCCCGAATTTATCATATTAAAGCATTCTTTTACATTCCACCACCTGATATGAATAAACGAACCTTTCTCAAAACATCTTCAGCGCTCGTAGCGGGCAGTTTTTTAACGCCATTTAAGCAGATGATCCCTCAAAACCTGCAAGAAGTTCGAACCAACTGGGCTGGTAACCTGGAATACAGTGCCTCCAATTTTTATCGCCCGCGTACAATCCATGAACTACAAGAACTCGTATCAAACCTTGAAAAACTGAGAATACTTGGTACACGGCACTGCTTTAATACTGTGGCCGACAGTACGGAAAATCAGATCTCGTTTGATCGGATGAATCACTTTATGGAGCTGAATGAAAAGGCTCAAACCGTAACGATTAGTGCCGGCATTACATACGGGGAACTCGGTCCATTTCTTGATAAACGCGGATATGCCCTGCACAACCTGGCCTCTCTTCCCCATATTTCTGTGGTGGGTGCATGCGCAACGGCCACTCACGGATCGGGAATAAACAACGGGAACCTGGCAACGGCCGTGCAAGAAATAGAATTTATTGATGCAGATGGCGAACTGCATTCCCTTTCTCGAGAAAGCGACGGAGACAAATTTAATGGAGCTGTTGTAGCACTTGGTAGCCTGGGAGTTGTTACCCAATTAACACTGGATGTTCAGCCGACTTATCAAATGCGGCAATTTGTGTATTTAGATCTGCCGGTTTCAGAGTTAGAAAACAACTTTGAGGAGATTATGTCAGCCGGATATAGTGTGAGCCTTTTTACAGACTACCAATCCGATATGGTAAACCAGGTTTGGATCAAACAAAAGATTGAAGATGAAACGGATCTTCCAGAACCTGAATCTGATTTTTTTGGTGCCCGCCTTGCAGAGAGGCACGTCCACCCGATTATTGACATTTCTGCAGAAAATTGCACCCGGCAGATGGGCATTCCCGGTCCCTGGTATAATCGACTCCCCCATTTTCGTTTGGAGTTCACCCCAAGCAGCGGACAAGAACTCCAGGCCGAGTACTTTGTACCACAGGAGCATGCTGTTGAAGCCTATCAAATCATCAACAGTATGAAGTCTCAAATTGAACCACTTCTGATGATCTCTGAAATTCGAACCATTGCAGAAGACGACCTATGGATAAGCACCGCAAATGGCCGCCCTTCTGTTGCATTTCATTTTACCTGCGAACAAAACTGGGAAAAGCTGAGAAAGCTGCTACCTGTAATTGAAGAAAAACTCCGCCCGTTTGATGTACGCCCGCACTGGGGAAAAATGTTTACGATGAGTCCCTCGCAGCTGGAGTCGGTTTATCCCCGAATGGGTGATTTTCGGGAACTGATTTCTGAGTACGATCCAAATGGCAAATTCCGCAATACGTTTGTCCGCGAAAATATTTTTGGGGGATAATTTTGATGTCGTTGAATTGACTCTGCATCAATCATATTAATTTTCTATAATCTTTTGGGAGAGGTTCATAATGCGATGGAGGGAAACAGCCGAAGAACCAATGCCCGCCGATTCAATGTTAATTTCAAAAAAACAAGGTGAGAACAATGGCACAGATTCGATTTGGCGTATGGAATATGGAATGGATGAACGACCTGTTTACCGACGGTCCTGCTTTCAAAGATAATGATCAAAAAGTGCGCGGTCCGAATCCATTTGGATCAAGCAACAGGCCAACTGTGAAAGATCGCCGGGAATCGCTGGCCGGAGTCTTAAACGAAGTAGATGTGGATGCATTGGTAATTGTCGAAGGGCCAAATAAAGCCACTGAACTCCAACTCTTCTTTGATACAGATGTTAACGGAACCTGGACATGCGATGTTCAGCCAACGAAAGGTGGATCACAAATTTTGGGACTGGCCGTCCGCACCGATAAAGGCCATTTTGCAAGCGAACCTTTTGAACGCTTTCACATTGATGAAGGAATGGGCGGCGAAAGTGAACGTCTGAGCAGCGCTACGACCGATTTTACAATTGACACGGACGATGATGAAATCCAGGAACTTCACCGGTTTGAACGGTTGCCGCTGTACGCCCAGATAAATCTCGCCAATAATAAAAAACTCAGAGTTGTTGGACTTCACCTGAAGAGCAAGGGGATTTTTCAATCCTATGAATGGTCCAAATGGTGGAGTCAGGCGGATGCCAATCGCAAGAAAATTGTCGCACAGTGTACACAGCTGCGGCACGAGTTTCTTGATTATTATCTGACGGAAGATTCTACCAAAAATATCCCGATGATTATTTGCGGGGATATCAATGATGGTCCGGGACAGGATACCAGCGAAAAGAAACTAAATGTGAGTGGCATTGAGCGCCTGATGGGCACCGTCTGGAAACCGGGTCTTTGCCTTGGAAACGCTCTTTACGATGCACTTGACGATGACGACCGCTGGGAAATTGATCTTTCATCTATCTCAACAACCAGTTTTAAAGATCCTATTTTTGATACCTACCGAAAAGTTTGGATCGACCACATACTCTATACCCGGAATCGCCCCGATACGTGGATCAGCAATGCCATATCCCGCGAGGAGATGCCGGATGGCCAAAAAGTTTGGAGAAAATACAGGTATGCATCCGATCATTTTTTAGTGACGGCAGATGTTGATACTGACTTACTGTAGTAACTTAACCACATTGAATATGAATGCAGTTTTATATAATTCAGAAAATAATTTTATAAATCATTGGTTTTCATGTTATTACAGATATCAACAAACTTAAATAAACACAATGGAAAATTTCTTAATCTAAAGTGGTTTAATTCCCCGACCCTCTGGGTCGGAAAAAGACTAAATTCCCCCTTCGAAGGGGGAAGCGAACAGAGTGAGCTGGGGGATGACTATCTGAGTTTTGAATTGACAAAGTCTTGGTTCTGAAGCATAAATGATCATCCCCCATTGCCCCCTTCAAAGGGGGACACTTCACAATAAGTGCATAGATTGTTAAAAAAATTTGGATTATAAGTTGATACCTCGTGGGCTTTGCCCCGAGGTAGTTCATTTCTACATCACGGCTTCAAAAAACCAACTCCTGCACAGATGGAGGAATGGAAAAAATAGTTCGAGATTATCAGTGACAAACAAGTAGATCGCGGAGGCTTTCGGGGCGGATTTGAAATCACTGAATCCGGAATTGATGAACTCCCATTCGGTGAAGATTCTCTGACCGGCTACACCATCATTGAAGCTGAAAATATTGATGAAGCGAAAAAGATTGCGGCAAAATGTCCGATTGTAAGCAGCACCCGCCTTTACCAGGTTCACAAATAAAAACATTTCAAAAAATCATCAATGGAGATTCGTGAACTGGTTTAGTGATTTCAATATCAAAACGGCTCTTCTCTTTCCATATGAGAGAGATTTGTAACCTGCTAAAAAAACTGGCGTAGTTTTAGTGGAGTTTTTTTCAAAATATAGCTGCCAAAAAATAACTTACCCCATGAATAACATGTCGGACATTTCATCACGTCAGGCTGCGTTAGCAGCAGGAGTCGGGTTAATCCTGATGGTATTTCTTGCACCTGTTGCCTATTTCTCAATCATTCAAAATCTCATCGTACCTGGAGATGCTCCTGCAACAACAGCCAACATTGTGGAGTCTTTAGATTCATTCAGAATGAGCATAGTGATGCTTCTTTTCGTGGCCATTCTTGATATTCTGGTGGCCTGGGGACTGTATGTTCTGCTAAAACCGATCAACAAAAGCCTTTCATTATTAATGGCCTGGATCAGAGTTGTGTACGCTGCTATTTATGTAGTGGCAATCGCCAATCTCTACAACGTCTTGCCACTTTTAAGCGATGCGGGTTATACGGCTCTTTTGGGAACGGATCAAATAAACGCCCAGGTGATGTTGTTGATAGATTCATTCAGAAATGAATGGGATACCGGCCTCGGGATTTTTGGACTTCACCTGTTTCTGCTGGGGTATCTTGTGTTCAAAGCAGATCAACGAATTCTGGGTATCCTGGTGGTTATTGCCGGTGCCGGCTACTTCATCGATTCGTTCGGAAAAATGCTCTCCCCTGATTACAGTTTAACCATTGGCCTTTATACATTCGCCGGTGAAATCTTGCTGATTTTTTGGCTGATCTGGATCGGTTTCAAAGGAGTTCCCGACACGTTGAAGAGAGGTTCAATCAAAAAGAATCATCCATGAAAAAAGTCTGCATCATCGGTGCATCCGGGAAACTTGGAAAATATATGGTCCAGCACTGCCTGGACAGAAACTACGAAGTGGTTGGCGTTTGCCGGGAGAAAAGCGTGCCAAAGCTGGATGAATTTAAAGACCAGATTACCATCGTTCCGGGAAGAACTAACAATCGAGAAGTGATCAAAAAAGCGGTAAAAGGTTGCGATGGGGTACTTACAGTTCTGGTACCGTTTGGTGTGAATGATTACTCCTCAGGCACTGCAAAAGCTGTGTTAGATTTTGCCGAACCCGATGCCCGCCTGATCTTCTCCTGCGGCTGGCACATCACCAAAGACGGTAAAGACGAATACTCCTGGAAGGTAAAATTCCTGGTGAATGTTCTCGGAGGTATTGCCAAATTTTTCAGACTCGTTGATATCGACGACCAGGTTCGGGCCTGCGATCTGATATTTGAAAGTGATAGAAAGTGGACGGTGGTTCGCGGAAGCGATCTTGAAGAGGGAAAAAGCCAGGGACTGCCGGTTTGGAGTGAGCACGTGGGTGATCCCATCCTGGAAAGCAACCTGACCCGCCGCATCGATTTTGCACTTTTTATGGTCGAGGCACTCGAAAATGACAATCTGATCCAAAAAGCACCGGCAATTGTTGGGATGTAAAACGGAATCGGCATTGGCTCATAACCCAGATAAATAAATATCTGATTGGTCTAATCACGAGGGGTTTTTTCTCGTGCAGTTTTTTACCAGAAGCGGTGCTTCCAGATGCAACGAGGTTGTCCAAAAAGGACTGCATTCGGAACCCCGCATTCCCGGTGCAGGCTCGATTCTCCAGAGGAGTCCTTGGGACCAAATCTCCACTCTTTATCTATGTTTGGAGGTACCCGGACCTGTCATTCGTAAATTTGGCGTAGTTAGATCGTGGGCTGGTATGACAAAAATTAGAATATTGATTTCTCTCACATCTTTTTTGGACAGCCTCAAGCAAAAGGACAGCCGTACTTGAAAAATCAGAAATAATTATTATACTGCCTGTCTGTGCAATAAGTAAATAAATAACAGTCTCATGTATCGGAGCAGATCCGGCATAAAACTCCTGATTTCCACCTTTCTTGTTACTGCATTGGTCTGTATAAAGTTAGCCGGATGTTCAGAAAATTCAGTGTCCGAATCCGGAGACCAGAAACCATCTGCTCAAGAGGCTCTGCTGACTGTAAAAACAATCGCCGGAAACTCCAAGGGTTACATCGACGAAACTGTAGACAAAGCCCGATTTAATAATCCCTGGGGAATAGCACTGAACAGTAACAACGAAATTTATATCGGGGATTCGGACAATGCCGCTATACGTATTATCACCAGTAATCAAACCGTTGAAACATTTGCTGGAAGAGGCTACGGAACCGGATTTATAGACGGTTTCTGGAATGAAGCTCTCTTTGCGCAGCCAATGGGTGTAGAACTCGCCCTCAACGGCGTTTTATTTATAGCAGATGCATCAAACCATGCGATTCGGATTGTAACTCAAAATGGAAGAGTGGAAACATACTCCGGAGTTGGTTTATCCGGCGATGTTGACGGGCCCCGTTTACAAGCCAGGTTTAACAACCCGGCAGATATTGCTGTGAGCTCGAATCTAACGGTTTATGTTGCGGATGGCCTCAACTATAAAATTCGCAAAATCAGTAACGCCGGAGAAGTATCGACTCTTACCGGAACGGGAGTTCAGGGGTTTAAAGATGGTCCCGCCGATCAGGCACAGTTCGCACTTCCCGTTAGTATTGCTCTTGGTCCGGATGAAAAATATCTCTACGTTGCCGATCTTTTTGGTCACCGGATCCGAAAGGTTGAACTATCTACAGGCAATGTCTCCACAATAGCAGGCAATGGCGAAGCTGGATTTGCCGATGGAAATTTGCAAAATGCTCGGTTAAACAGGCCTGCGGGAATCGACATCGGTTCAGATGGAACGGTCTATTTTTCTGATTCCGGAAATCATTCAATTCGAATGATCAGGGATAACAGAGTCACCACATTAGCCGGTAATGGCGAAATAGGTTCGGCTGATGGCGTTGGTGCAGAGGCTCAATTCAACAAACCTTATCACCTGGTACTGAGCAAGGCAGAAACTTTCCTTTACATCTCCGACTGGGAAAATCATCGCGTGAGAAGGCTTCGGTTGGTAAACTAATCAAGGTTCGACATGAATTTATTGAAGGGCGTCAGAGCACAGTTTCGGCCGCTTTTTGGTCGAAACAGTCTACGCGTATCTGGCGCAAGTGTTCAGCGAAGCGTCACTTGTGCCACCTTATATCACTTTTTATAAAAAATGGTGAGACTTTTTCAATACTATTCTATTACATTTATTTACACAGAACTCCTTCCATGCCTACTATCCTCACTTCTAAGGGTCCTTTTCGGGTAGTTTAATTGCTGACTTTAAAAAGGAAGCCCGACTGAATGTCTCCCCCTTTTCCCAGTAATCATTACCCCTACGGACTTCCCAAGAAAAAAAGTATTTATTTGTACATCTTTCAGAAACTTTCATTCAAACAGTAACAACGAATAAATAGGGAAAGATTATGGATCGACGTGATGCAATTAAAAATATGGGTATGGGACTTTCAGCCGGTGCCCTGGGACAATTTTCATTGAAAAATGATTCCTCGAGCCAGAAGAATCAACAGGAACGCTACTCAAAAGCAACCAACGGACTGCCGCCCCTGGAGATCACCAATGTTAAAGCCATTGCCACTGCTCCGCACGGCATTGAACTGATCGTAGTGAAGGTGGAAACAAACGAACCCGGGCTCTATGGACTGGGATGTGCGACTTTCAGGCAACGCGCCAAGCCGGTACTTTCCGCGGTTAACGATTACCTGGCTGATTTCTGTGTGGGAATGAATGTAAACAACATTGAGGATGTATGGCAGATGACGTACCAGAACTCGTACTGGCGGAATGGCCCGGTGCTGAACAATGCCCTGAGTGGCCTCGACATGGCGTTGTGGGATATCAAAGGTAAGCGGGCTAATATGCCGGTCTATGAGCTGCTGGGTGGAAAAACTCGTTTTGCAGTGGATACCTATACCCATTGCGGCGATGAATCGATCGAAGCGGTCATTGATAATGTAAAAGAAGCGATGGAGCAGGGCTTTCGTCACTGCCGAATTCAGCTTGGAGGATACGGTTCAACAGCCATTTCGGGCGAGCCCGATTTCAAAAAAGCAGGATTTGGAATGGACCGCGATCGTTTTATGGATACCCATACCTATCTGCAGGGCACACGGGAACTGTTTGAGAAAGTACGGGAAGCTTGCGGTGATCGGATCGAACTTTGTCACGATGTCCATGAGCGGGTACAGCCGCGCGATGCGATTCAGCTCTGCGAAGACCTGGAGCAATACCGCCCCTTCTTTATTGAAGATCCGCTTTCTCCCGAAAATAACGAATGGTTTGAGCTTTTGAGGCAGAAAACGTCTGTCCCCATCGCTATGGGAGAGCTCTATAACAATCCCCACGAGTGGACCCAACCGATGACAAACCGCTGGATCGACTTCATCCGCATTCATATTTCACAGATCGGTGGCATCACACCGGCCATGAAGGTAGCCAGGCTGGGCGAATTTTTTAATGTTCGTACTGCGTGGCACGGACCGGGTGATGTATCCCCGATAGGACATGCCGCCAACGCCCACATTGACCTGGCCGTATGGAATTTTGGGATCCAGGAGGCACCGAATATGACGGACCGGTTGCGTGCGATATTTCCGGGAGCACCCCGTGTAGAAAATGGCTACGTAAAAATTAATGAAGCGCCGGGTATTGGTGTTGACCTGAATGAGGAAGAAGCTAAAAAATTCCCAATTCCCGACAAGCAACTCAACACCTGGACTCAAGTCCGTGCACTTGACGGAACACCGATTCGTCCATAAACGGATACAGAGAAGTGGCTTTAGATTACAAACTATTATGGTGGATTTGTGGAGCAGATCCTTCTGAAATAGATCGATCCAAAGCAGAGTGAGGCTGTGGAAAATCCTGAGCTTATTCCGATGACTGAAAACTCTGAATAAGCTGGGAATAACACCTTGCCTTTAAGGTCCAAATTTTGTCATTTACACCCGAAAACGATTCAAGTTAAACTTTTATAAACACTAAATAAGATTATGCTCAGCAGACGAAAAATGTTAAAAGCGCTTGCCGGAATTCCAATTCTTGGCACACTGGCAGCGACAGCTCAATTCAGTAACACAGCCACAGAAAATTCCAAGAAAGCACCAAATCTATTTGATGAGCTTGGAATCGAGCCAATCATCAATGCACGGGGGACGATGACTTACCTCTCCGGTTCGCTGATGCTGCCGGAAGTGGTTCAGGCGATTCAATCTACCTCCCACGATTTTGCCAATATGTATGAGGTGCAGAACAGAGTGGGCGAACGAATTGCGGAGTTGCTAAACGCTGAGGCAGCGATGGTGACTTCCGGAGCGGCCGGAGCATTGACGCTGGGAACGGCGGCATGTATCACCGGAGATGATCCTGAGAAAATCGAGCAGCTTCCGAATCTGCCGGGTCCGCAAAAAGAGGTGATCATCCAAAAAGAACACCGGTATGTGTTTGATCACGCGGTTCGATGTGCCGGAGTGAAACTGGTTGAAGTGGAAGGGCCGGACGAGATGGAAGCGGCGATCAACGAAAATACAGTCATGGCCCTGTTTTTTAATGGGGCAGCGTCCTGGTTTGGATTGGAAGAGTACAGCATTCCGCATGAGCAATTTGTATCGATTGGAAAGAAACATGGTATTCCTACCTTCAATGATGCAGCGGCAGACGTAACTCCTGTTGAAAACCTCTTCAAATACCAGGAGATGGGCTTTGACCTGGTCACCTTCTCAGGCGGAAAAATGCTTCGGGGTCCCCAAAGCGCCGGTATTTTATTGGGACGAAAAGACCTGGTTGAAGCCGCCAAACTGAATTTCAATCCGCATGAGTCCCCAATCGGACGCTCGATGAAAGTAAACAAGGAAGAGATCTTTGCGATGCTCGTGGCATTGGAATCGTATCTTGAAAAAGATCACGAAAAAGAGTGGCAGGAGTGGATTGACCGAACCGAAGAGATTGCCGCGGCTGTAGAAAATGTACCAACAGTGAAAGGCGAAACTCATATTCACGACGGACCGGCCAACCACTTCCCGGGGTTGAAAGTACGATGGGATCAAAGCCGTGTAAAAATCTCACCAACAGATTTAGCTGAAAAACTGAGAACCAGCACGCCCCGAATTGAAGTGGGCGGAAATGACGAAGAACTCAACATTGCCGTGGTAACACTGAAACCGGAACAGGTTTCGGTTGTAGGTGAGCGGGTGAGAGAGGTTCTTGAGGAGGCTGTTTGATAGATTGCTGATGATTGGGCATTTTTCTAAGCACCCGTCTAACTGTTCTTGGTGAAATATGATAGCGATGTCTTACTCCCGACCGTGGGTCAACTCTTCTTATTTTTGATGGAAACAGATATTGCCATTTCAGTTCTTTAGCTGCCTTCGGATACTTTCTGGATAAGGTTTTTGGCAAAATCGTTTCGCCAAATCCTTTTTAAGAATTAATCGGCGGATTCATCAGACATTTTTCCCTTTGAATTAAATATTCATCCGGCAAAATCCGTGTATGGTTTGTTCAAAAACTCATTTTAGATTATTATGAGGCAAAATCAAGGTCAATGTTATCTCCTTTAAATACACGTTATGTGTCGGAAGCCACATTTTTTGCAACAGGCAATTTTCACTTCTATAATCTGTTATAAATTAGTAGTTTCTGGACAGACTAGATGAAAATGGAGGTGTTTATGAAATCTAAAACAAAAAAATGGCAGTTACAGGAAGCTAAAAACAGATTTAGCGAAGTTGTCCGAAAAGCATCCGAAGAAGGGCCTCAAACGGTTACAAAGCATGGAAAAGACAGTGTAGTGGTTCTTTCGGCTGAAGATTATCGAAAATTGGAACAACCGAAAACATCTTTGGTAGAGTTTTTTCAAAATTCTCCACTTTCAAAGATCGAGATTGATTTGAAGCGAGATAAATCCCCTTCCCGTCAGGTTGAACTATGAGCTATTTGATTGATACATGCTGTATTTCAGAATTGGTTAAAAAGAAACCAAATCCAAATGTTCTGAAATGGTTCGCCGATCAGGATGAGCTTTCGATGTATTTAAGCGTCATTACTTTTGGTGAATTACGAAAAGGAATTGAAAAATTGCCTGACTCAAAAAAGAAGAAAGAGTTAAATCAATGGGTCAATGAGGATTTAAACCGTCGATTCAAAAATCGTGTAATCAACATCAACATGGAAGAAGTGAATAGATGGGGCAAGATTTTGGCTACAGCAGAAAAAAATGGAAAACCACTTCCGGCAATTGATTCACTTATTGCTGCAACAGCCCAGGTTCATGAACTTTCAGTTGTTACAAGAAATACGCAGGACATGGAAGGCTCAGGAGTTGACGTGATTAATCCATGGACCTATGAACCAAACACATAACCTTATTTTATTCAGGCGGCATCTTTTAGTGACAGCTATTCGGGCTCAAGGAAATCTATCCCTGGCGAGCCCGAGCCCCAAACTGGCGAAAGTGTTAAGCGAAGCGTTACTTGTGCCAGTTAGGGGATATAAATGCCATGCACTTATAGCTCACTTTGAAATAACGACCGAAGAATTTGATTTGAAGTGATTAAAGAAGTCCGGGATGACTTCTAACGGATAGCTTGAGTTGGTATTGGTGAGAATGCAGATTCCCACCCCTTCGTCAGGAGCAAATGCAATCTCGCTGCGGTATCCATTTACATATCCTCCGTGGTAAACAATCTTTTGTCCATGATTATCAAGCACTCTCCACCCCATTGCATATTGCGACCTGTTCACTCCATCCCAATGCCGGCTATATCGGCGGTTACGGATGGTAGCTAACGGTTCATATATCTCCTTTAGCGTTTCTTTAGAGATCACTTCAGGATAATGGCCTGTTAACAAAAGCAACCACTTTCCCATATCGGAGGCTGAAGCATTCATCCCGCCGGAAGAAACCGCATTGTAGTATTTCTCAGAAATTGAAGTGAGCACACGTCCCCTCGAACGGGAATAGTACAGATGAGGCAACGCTTTATTCCCGGAACTCTTAATACCCTCATAGCTTGCCGAGGAATGATCCATCGCTAATGGCTCGAAAAGCTTCTCATGAAGAAGAGTGTTAAAGTCGGTACCGGTTTGCACTTCAAGAACTCTTTCTATCGCTGAATAGGCCGCATTTTGATAGGAATGTTGCCTTCCTTCTTTATTGATTAAAGGAACTACTTCCAATCGGGGGAGGATGCTTTCCAACGAAAGACCGTCTTCTATCAAATTTGTATAGGCATGGCGCGGCAATCCAGAGGTATGAGATAACAGATGTTTGATCTGAACCCGGTCAGTTTGTCCCGGATCATTCAACCTGAATTCCTCCAAATAACGGGATACAGGATCATCCCAGTTTATAACTTCCTCTTCCACCAATACACCAGTTAGAACCGAAGCAAAGCCTTTTGACAGACTCCCTAATCTGAATACGGTATGTTCATCTACGTTTTCGGATGTCCCTTTCTCTTTTACGCCAAATCCCTTTTGAATCAGAACCCGGCCATCTTTTACAATGGCAACAGAAGCACCTGGTATTTCTTCGTCGTTCAGTCCTTCCTTAAAACCTTGTTCAAATTCATCCAGGTAGATGGCTAAGGATTCATCCATCATCCATTCTTCTTCGGGCTCAGACTCAACAGCGTTCGGTTCCGGTTTGATGTCGGTAAAGGCCATGTAAAACCCGATTGTTACGACCAGTAAAAAAATTGCAGAAAAAAATCGAATCACTGAATATAGATGTGTAGTTTTAAAGACAATTCTGGTTTCTGTGAAGAAATTTTGTCAAGGATACTAAAAAACTGACTACAATATAAAAAGTATTTATCGTTTTGGACGCATTGATCTAAACCAATATTTAAATCATCCTTAACTTTCCTCATCTGGTGCAAGTGTTACATGAAGCGTCCCCCAGCTGGCGCAAGTGTTCAGCGTAGCGTCACTTGTGCCCCTTCCCTTTGCAAAAAAGCTTGGCCACAAGTGACATCCTTGATTTACTGAGAGCAGATGAAATTTCCCAACTAAAAAATACTTCCACTTCTCCAATTCAAAATCTGAAATATTGGATTTATAACCTGCACCAGTTTGATGACAGTACCCACTTCTGCCGTTTCACGTTTGCCTTTTCACTCCTCTTCATCATCAAAAATTTCCTCAATCTGCTTCTCAAAAAGCCGTGCGATTTTAAACGCCAGTGGTAAACTGGGATCGTACTTTCCCGTTTCAATTGCGTTTACCGTCTGGCGCGACACTTCCAGTGCATTTGCCAAATCTGCCTGCGTCCAGTCTCTTTCTGCCCGTAGTACCTTCAGTTTATTCTTCATTTGTATCTCCTCATGTTAATAAATAATAAAATGAGATAGGTAAACCCAATTAGCATCACAAGAAAGCCGATCTCCGCATCAAACGGAATCACATTTGTTGCATCCAGCATAGAATAGGCAATACCACCTACCACAGCTACACCCAGGGAAATTCCCATAGCTTCAAGCTGGACTTTCTGCATCATCTCATCTTGTAGTTTGATATGCCGGATATTCGCAATAATCATCCCGATTCCCACTCCAATATTTAGTAGTATTGCCATCACATTTATAAGATTATTCTCTCCCCAAAACAGTTCCGGGCCAAATGCAGGTATGGCAACCGTCACTACCCACAAAATCGTCCATGTTGCGAGCCGTGCTGTTGACTTTTTGATCTGACTCGACCAATCACTTGATTTTACTTTTTGATTTTCCATAAGTCTATGTTAGTTGTCTTTATGTTAAGTTTACTTTACATATAATATTCTTCTTCCAGATGAATGTCAAGCACACTTGACAAATAATTTAGAGACTTTACTTTTATTGATTTGTAACTGGTTACATCATTGCTAAATTAGGACTGAAATTTTCATTCTATCTGATCAAATAAAGCAGCCATGAACCTGAATCTTGAATCCAGAAAACAGAGAACCTTCGATGCCATCGTCGTAGGAACCGGCATCAGCGGGGGCTGGGCGGCCAAAGAGCTTTCAGAAAAGGGATTGAACACACTTGTGCTTGAACGGGGCCGGATGGTGGAGCACGTCAAAGATTATCCCACCATGATGAAGCATCCCTGGGAACTGCCCTATGCCAATGAACTGACACATGAAGAGAAGACGGAGATCTACCCGGTTCAGAGTCAGACATCATATGCCGTTAAACAGGATACCAAACACTTTTTTGTGAAGGATTCGGAGCACCCCTACATCCAGGAAAAACCATTTTTGTGGACTCGTGGTTACCAGGTGGGTGGACGATCTTTGATCTGGGGACGATGGGCATATCGCCGTGGTAATTTGGAATTGGGTGTATACGAACAGGATGGCGTGGGCATCGACTGGCCGATTCGGTATGAGGATATTGAACCGTGGTACGATTACGTGGAAAATTTCATCGGCGTGAGTGGAAACCGGGATGGACTCTGGCAGATCCCGGATGGAAATTTTCTCCCGCCCTGGGAGATGAACTGTCTCGAAAAACATGTTCGGGATCAGTTGAAGAAAAATTTTGATGATCGTGTTTTAACCATCGGGCGGACTACGAATATTACCCAGCCGCACGGCGGACGCGGAAAATGTATGGCACGAAACCTGTGCAGGCGGGGATGCCCCTACGGAGCCTACTTCAGCAGCAATTCCTCTACCCTTCCGGCAGCCGAAGCCAGCGGAAATATGACGCTCAGGCCAAACTCCATCGTCCACACGATTTTGTATGATGAGCAAAGTAAAAAAGCATCCGGTGTGAGAATTGTGGATAAGGAGACGAAAGAGACCATCGACTTTTATGCAGATATCGTTTTTCTCTGCGCCTCTACTCTTGGATCCACAAGTATCCTCTTGAATTCCGTTGAAAACACCTTCCCCGGCGGATTGGCCAACAGCAGCGGTGAACTGGGCCACAACCTGATGGATAATCACTTCCAGGTGGGCGCGTACGGAACGTTCGATGGCTTTGAAGACCGATATTATAAAGGACGACGCCCGGTGGATGTGCTTGTCCCTCGTTTCCAAAACCTGGATGAAAAAACGAAGCGAAACAACTATCTCCGCGGATTTTCTACCTACGGCTGGGCCGGTCGGCAAGGAGTGGGCCAGGGTGATCCGATGGATTTTGGAGCTGAATATAAAGATCAGCAGACAACGCCGGGTCCTTGGGAAATGACATTATTAGCCTTTGGCGAATGCCTGCCAAGACATAAAAACCGTGTGTACCTGGATCATGAAAACACTGATCAGTGGGGACTCCCTAAATTGGTGATCGACATGGAGTTTGGTGAAAACGAGGCCGAAATGAGAAAGGAGATGGAATCATCCAGCGCGGAGATGTTGGAGGCGTCCGGTTTCAGAGATATTGAAACATACAACGAAGAAAGTCCGCCGGGCCTGAGTATCCACGAAATGGGAACAGCCCGGATGGGGCGAGATCCCAAAACCTCGGTGCTCAACAGATGGAATCAAATTCACGACATCCCAAATGTCTTTGTAACGGACGGTTCTTGTATGGTATCCAATGGCTGGGGAAATCCGTCGCTTACCTATATGGCATTGACAGCCCGTGCTTGTGATTATGCTGTGAGTGAATTAAAAAAGGGCAACTTTTAAACCAATAATTATGGAAAAAATAGATAGACGAGAAGCCATTAAACGTACGGCAGCAATCATGGGCTGTACGCTGAGCGGCACACTAATCTCAGCCGTTCTCTCCGGTTGTTCAAATACGCAAACGTCTTCCGGATGGTCACCTTCTGCCCTTACAAATGAACAGTTGCAGGTTGCAGCCGATCTCGCCGAAGTGATTCTGCCCGCCACCGACACTCCCGGAGCAAAAGATGCAAAAGTAGAGCGGTTTATCGATCGGATGGTCAGCGAATTTTATCCCACTGCTGAACGAAATTTGATCATTGATTCACTTGATGAACTGAACCGATCTGATTTTTTAGAGTTGAATTTTGAGAACCAGACTGAATTCGTCTCTCAGTTTATCAGCAACGAAGAAAACCGGGATTTCTTCCTATTGTTCAAGCAAACTACTTTGATGGGATTTTTTACTTCCGAGATCGGTGCTACCCAGGTATTGCAATACGATCCTATTCCGGGAGGATATTTGGGTTGTGAATCTCTGGAAGAACTCGGCGGCAAAACCTGGGCTACATGAAGTTTTTGGAATGCAAGGTTCCGCCGGCACTTCTCTTTGCGATTTCTACAGGCTTGATGTGGGTCACCTTTAAATATCTAAAAAGCTTTTCGTTTTCACATCCCATCCTTCCCTGGATTGCCAAAGCTCTTTTCTCAATTGGAATCCTAATTGGTATTGCGGGAGTCTGGGAATTTTGGAAAAAGAAAACTACCGTTGATCCGCACCGGCCCGAGAAAGCATCATCATTTGTGAATTCCGGGATCTATCAATTCACCCGTAATCCTATGTATCTGGGCCTGTTAATCGGATTGATTGGAATTCTATTCTTCTTCGCAAATCCGATCAATATTTTATTGGTGATAGGCTTCATCCTGTACATGAATCGATTTCAAATCATACCTGAAGAGAGAGCAATGACCAAAAAATTTGGAGAGGATTTTTTAGATTACAAAGAATCGGTTCGGCGGTGGATATAAATCTCCCCTTGCGCTTGCGTCCCGACCATTCGGGGAGGGGAGTCTTCCGTCAGCCGACGGAAGGAGGGGTGTACATTCCAACTTCAAGAGGCTATGAAAATATTATTTTTCAAAATATTCTGACTTTAAAAATTTAAGTTAGTAACCATAATCAGAGTTCTGTCTTTTCGGACCCACCCCCGTCCCCTCCCTATCACGCTAAAAAGAAGCGTGACAAGGAGGGGGAGCCTTCATAAAATCAATCACCTAAATAATTTAAGTTCTTAAACATTTGACAGGGTGTTTTCTTACAACCCTTTTTGGGAATCTGCCTTTAGGAAGCACTGTGTACATCTCTCGCGTCCCACTGCGTACCCCGCGGTTGATTAGTAACCGCTGAGAGCGCGGGGAACGCGGTGTTTTTTTTGGAATTAACCACCCAAAAACTCTTCAATATTTTCCTTCACTCCCTCAATGAGCTCCGTTCGGGCTTCGATGCTTGCCCAGGCGATATGCGGGGTCATCACCAACTTATGTTTATTATTGATGGAAAGCAGCGGATTATCCGCATTGATCGGCTCCTCTTCAAACACATCCAGTGCAGCGCCAGCTATCTCATTTTTATCAAGAGCTTCTGCCAAATCAGATTCGTTGACAATTCCACCTCTACCGGTATTAATCAAATATGCTGTTTCTTTCATTGATTCCAATTCGTTCGCACCTATCAATCCTTCCGTGTTCTCATTCAGGGGCGCGTGAATAGATACAAAATCGGAACTCTTCAACAATTCGTTCAGCTCCATATGAGGATACGGCTGATCCAGGTTCCTCCCCGATGTTGAGTAATACACCACCTTCGCCCCAAATGCTTCCGCAATCGCAGCTACCTTACTGCCGATATTTCCAAGCCCGATAATTCCAAACTGTTTCCCGTGAATTTCAGAATAACTGAGATCCATATTGGTAAAAATATCGTGCTTTGCATACTCACCACTTTTTACAAACTCATCGTACTGCGAGACTTTTTGAACCAGGTGAAGAATCATCGAAAAGGTGGTTTGGGCAACGCTGTTGGTGGAATATCCGCTCACGTTTTTTACCTGAATTCCGGCTTCTTTTGCAGCCTCCCGGTCGATATTATTCATTCCCGTAGCCGCCACACAGATCAGCTTCAGATTCCCGGCTCCTTCAATCAACTCGCGATCTAAAACTACTTTATTGGTGATAACAATATCGACATCCTTGATTCTCTCTTCGGTTTGATCGGGTGATGTGGTTTGATAAAAAGTTGTATCGCCAAACTTTTGTAAATCTTCAAGATTGGTTACATCACCGACTGTTTTGGCATCGAGAAATACAATGTTCATGCTTAATACTTTTTGATCTAATTGACTATTCGGCCTTAAGATAATCGACTTCCTTATCGCTTAAAAATATCTTTACTTTTCTTTGTTTTTAACATCTCTATTTTTATCTATTATATTACAAGTAAAATCAAATATATCAATCAATTAGGGATTATAAATTTACAAAAAGCCGTTTATTTATGGCGGATTTTCGGAATTAATTCTTAACCAAAACCTTCTTACAAAAAAATGAAACGTCTGAAAACAATTACTTTATCACTTACAGCTGTTTTAGCAATGGGTATCTTAGCTATCTCCTGCTCACAAGAATCTTCTGAAGAGGCCGAACCAATGGCGGACTCAGTTGATCTGACCTGGGATTCTGTACAGGATTCTACAGATATCCTGGTTAGCGTTACCGGCCTGTCGGGACCTGAAGCCGTTCGGTACGATCCGGCCCAGGATGTTTACTTTGTATCCAATTTTAACGGTGATCCCGCCGGGGATTCCAACGGGTTTATCTCCAAAGTTACGCCTGACGGAACCATTGAGGATCTGCAATTTATCACAGGATCCGATGTTCGTCCGCTTCACGGTCCCCGCGGAATGTACATTGCCGGTGATACACTCTGGGCGGCCGATGCTGAAGGCGTTCACGGTTTTGATACGGAATCCGGTGAATTGATTGCCTTTGTCGATTTTATCGCTCACGAACCGGGTTTTTTAAATGACGTTGTACAGGGAGCCGACGGACACTTATATGTAACCGACACCGGAAAATCCACCGTTTACAGAATTGACGATGGAACACCTGTAGTTCTTGTCGAGAATCTTCCGGCACCACCCAATGGAATCACCATCGATCCGGATAACAACCTCGTTCTCGCACCGTGGGATGGTGCAACGATGTTTCCCGTATTGGCAGAAAATGAAGCCGGTTACGAAGAGTACACCAATGCTCAAAGCGGCGGAAATTTTGACGGGATTGAATTCGTAAACGGACGAATGGTTGTAGCCAGTCAGAATGATAACAGCATTCATGTGATTTCTGATGGCACCGATCATGTTGCTATCCAAACCCCCGGCGATCCCGCTGATATCGGCATCGATACACAGAGAAACCAGATTGCCGTACCGTACATTGCGTTGAATCGTGTTGATATCTGGCAACTGCCAATGGAGTAAATATTCATTCAATTTCTTTGAGCCTCGGTCTTTATGGACCGGGGCTCTTTTATTTTGAGAAGGAAAGATTTTATCAGATGCCATAAAAAAATAGTAAATAATAAGTGATGATAAGATTCTTATAATACGTTTACCGGTTAGGATTGTAAACCATAACTATTAATCTGTTGGTCCCATGAGTAAACACGAAACCATCAACTACCTTGAGCTTCCGGCTATTGATATATCGGCTACAAAAAAATTCTTTGAAGAGGTTTTTAATTGGACTTTCCAGGACTATGGCGATGAGTATACCGCTTTTACCGAAGACAGATTCGAGGGCGGATTCTATCAATCAGACAAAAAATCCTCAACTGAAAATGGAGCTGCGCTGATTATTTTTTACAGTGATGATCTTGAATCAACCCGGAAGAAAATTAAAAAAGCGGGCGGCAGAATCACTAAGCCAACCTTCTCTTTTCCGGGGGGACGACGATTTCATTTTACCGAACCGAGTGGAAATGAACTTTCGATATGGTCGGATAAGTAAAAATTATCGGGTCGAACTCGACCTGAGATTGTTTCAGTGTAAGACAAATTGCACTTTTTTGTTGGGTGTTGAAGTAAGCGTTTTGCTTAAGATTTTTTTCTCAATACACGAGCGAGACGCTCGCGCCCTCTTTTGAACGATGTGTTTAAGCTAAACGAAATTTGTCGTAAGCCCCGATCATTCTGAAATCAGCTTTAATTTAAAATTAAAAACTATATTTCCATGTCTCCCAAAGAAGAGATCGAACAAACCATTCAGAAGTTCTTTCATTCGATGGATGTCCAGGATTTTGACCTGATGGAAGAGGTGATTGCTCAAAAAGAAAATATGGTACACATCGGGACGGATACGGACGAAATCTGGCGTGGATGGAGTGAACTCAGTGAAGCCACTGCCGAGCAGTTTGAGAACCTCAAATTTTATAAAGCTACTATTCGTGAACTTTCCATCCATCTTTCAGATACCGGTGCGGTAGCGTGGTATTCCCATCTGTTGGATGCAAAGATCAAATCCGCCACAACTGTTCAAACCTGGAAAGGGGCAAGATTTACAGGAGTGCTTGAAAACAGAGATGGGAACTGGCAGATTGTTCAGACACACGTTTCAATTCCTGAATCACATTATACCAATACTTAACAAAGTCTGAGTTCGGGATGAGAACATTGAAAATGAAATCCCCTCCTATGATTATGAGGGGACTTTTCCATACCAATTCTTAATATTCTTATCCCTAATTCACGTTATCAAAGATAAATAAACCCGGCTGATATGCATATTGAACACCTTGCCATCTGGACCAAAGACATTGATAGGATGAAAAAGTTCTATGAAAAATATTTTCAAGCCACTTCGAACGATCTCTACATCAACCCAACTAAGAAATTCAAGTCCTACTTTTTAACATTTGATTCAGGAGCCCGACTTGAACTGATGCAACGGCCTGATATTGAATCCAACCAAAGTTCGGATGGCCGGGAAGTTTATGGATATGCACATCTCGCCATTTCTGTCGGTTCAGAAGAAACGGTTAATCGTCTTACAAATATATTAAAAGAAGATGGATTCACTGTGCTTGACGGACCTCGACGAACCGGTGACGGATATTATGAAAGCGTAGTGACAGATCCTGACGGAAATCGAATAGAGATTACTGTTTGAACCGATCATAGATCAACCTGTCTTTTCTTTAATAAAACTGTTCTCGCTTTCACCACTATTGATAGCTATACGAATCAAGATACTTCACAAAAAAATATGTGTAACATTAGCCACTCTCATACATCCTATGTATGTATGCTTACTCAATTTTTTAGATCAACTTTTATTTTACATTCATTTGTGTTTTATAAGATCATCTGCAATTATTGGAAACATCCTAAACCCCTATACTGAAAGCTTTGAAGAATCAACCCCCTATTTTTTATTTGAGCAGTCGGGTTCATACTTCCACATTACCCCAAGATTAATGCCTTGAGTATTCTATCAGGTATTATTGATCAGAAGCTGAGCAGCCTGTTCCAAACTGTCAGAAAAGTCGATAATTTCCGCCGTTTCAGAGCCTTCTTTATGTTATTTATGATGTGCGATTGGCTTATTATTTATTGAACATTAGATTCCCGCTCTCAACAAGCTATGAGAAGTTACCCCGATATTTTCAAATTAAAATATCTAAGACAAATATAATCAGTGTTTTATAATTTTTATAAAGTGGAAATGGTAAACATGGGAGTGTAATGGGCCTTGAATAGTTGGCGGAAAAAAGGATAACGAGTGAACCGTGAGAAGGATCCTTTCATACCGGCGAGAAGCGAAATTTAAGGGCTAAAAGCGTGATGGACCATTGAAAGGATTCCACGGTGAACTCGGGTCCGCCGCCAAGTATTCACAGCCTTGATTTTTTCGTTCTTTTGTATCAAGACAAAAGAACAAACTACATGTAACATGTTTACATCATAAAAATGGGGTAAGTCCTCAACAAGCTATTGCTTGTATTTATGTTTATTTTTTTGATTCAATATGCTGTACAACTATGCGGTTTGAAAAAGTACATTGCTCTGAGAATTCAACTTTTTTCTTTACGATGATTGTATGCAAAAATATTTTTTACACATTGCGGTCCGGCTGCTGGATTGCCGGCCTCTGCTTACTTTTGGTGGCATGTAACAACTCTAATTCGGGGCAAAACAAAGGGCTTGAAAAGGTAACCATTGGCATTACTTCTACCTACCAGGGAGAAGCTGCTGCCTATGTTGCAAAAGATCTGGGTTACTTTAAACAAAATGGCCTGGATGTAACACTGAAGGCAAATGCATCGGGGAAAAACTCACTACAGGATCTTATAGACGGAACCGTTCAGATTGCTCATGTGGCCGAAACACCGTTCATTTATTCCATAATGGACACCAATTACATTGATGGATCCTCCCTGCCCTCCTTCCAAATTTTTGCTGACAAGATTTACTCTCATAAAATTCAAAAAATTATTGCCCGGAAGGATCGGGGAATTAACGAAGCAGAGGATATAGTTGGCAAAAAAGTGGCTATATATAAGGGTACTCAACTCGATTATTTTTTTGATTCATTTTTGCTGGAGCATCAAATTTTAAATGATGAAGTTGAGACGGTGAATATGACTCCCGAAAATCAATTAGAAGCGATAAAAAACGGAAATATTGATATATCAGTTACATGGGAGCCCTATTCATCATATATCCAAAAAGAACTGGGGGACAATGCCAAATATCTCGATACCGATCTTACCTACTCTACACTCTGGCTATCCGTTGCACTCGATTCTTATGCAGAATCTCATCCTGAAATACTTACCGCTTATCTCAAATCCATCAAAACTGCTCAGGATTATATCCTGGAAAATCCGGAATACACGCAGGAACTTTTAGCTCAAAAAATCGATGTGCCACTGGGTGTTGTAAAATCTTTGTGGACTGAGATAGATTTTAAGCTCTCGCTGAGCGAACGAATGTTAACTCTTCTCGAGGAGCAGGCCCGCTGGATGATCCGTAATGACCTGGCGGATACAACCATCCAAAGCATGGAACGGTTTATAAACTTTGGTCCGATGGAAGAAGTTCATCCAAGTGGAATCACTATTGTAAGATGAAAATTCAAACTCGACTGAATATAATTACAATTCTGTCTATTGGTTCTATAATTGGGCTATATCTGTACCTGTGGTTTTCTACGTTCCAGGTAGATCAGCATTTTGATCAAATTGATCAGATTAGTGATTTTACAAATACCGCTTCTGAGATGAACCTGGTTATTGAGAATTACCTGGAGTACCGGGAACAGCGTCACCTTGATAGCTGGAATACTCTATTCAACCGGCTAACGGAGTACCAGGAAAATATTGACGATCTCTCTGAAACCAACGTTATTGGTAATTCACTTTCCTCCATCAAAAGTGCGTTCGAACTGATTGAAAAAGTTCGGCAAAACCCCAATGAATACCCCGATATTATTGATCGTTACCGGCTATTGGAGCGTGCTGAATCAAGAATACGGTCTGACATCCAGATGCTGCTGACTATCTCGCAAAATATCGCCTCAAACCGCAGGCAAACCATTCGCGAAATACAGGTAAGCCAGCAGTCGAATTTTTTAATGATTTTGATACCTGTAGTTACATTTCTCGGGTATCTGCTTTATCAACTTCGGTCCCGGATTCAAAGCTCTCTTAATAATTTACTTAAGGGTACCAAGGAGATTGCAAAAGGAAATTTGGATTTAAGAATTGAAGTAGAGGGAAATGACGAGCACAAAACCCTGGCTGATAATTTCAATCTGATGACCCACCGCCTTCAAGAACTCATTAACAGAGAACGCGATGCACGAGAAAAAGCCGAAGAAAATCAAAAACGATGGGAAGGCCTGGTGGAACAGGATCCCAATCTTGTGATGATTCATATTGACGGAGAAATACAATTTATTAATCCGGCCGGAGCAGAGATGATGGGAGCCTCCAACCCGGAAGATCTTGTGGGAAAATCAGCACGCGATTTTTTCCATAAAAGTGACTATCAAAAAAGAAGAGAGGCCGACATCTCAAAAGAACAAAATGGCTCCTATTCTCCCGCCATTCGCAAGGTGTACGGACTCGATCACCAGGAGCGGTTTGTGCAGATACAATCGGTACCTATCCGCTATTTCGGTAAAAAAGCGAGACAAACCGTTGGACTGGATATTACTGAACACGTGAAGTATGAAAATGAGCTAAAGAAATCAATCGAGGAAAAAACCATCTTGCTGCAGGAGGTTCATCATCGTGTTAAAAATAATCTTGCGGTAACTTCCGGTCTGCTCTATATGCAGAGGGTTTCTACGGATAATCCCGAAATTGCAAGCTTACTCGGCGAAAGTGAACGCCGCATTAAAACCATGACTTTGATTCACGAATTGCTCTATAGCTCGTCTGACCTCTCCTCCATTCCGATTGATGAATACATTACCAACCTGGTTGGGTTGATACGGGACTCTCTCGATCCGGACGAAAATATTAATGTTAATACTTCATCAGACTCTTTTTCAATAAACGTGACACAGGCGGTACCGTGCGCCCTGATACTGAATGAGCTGATTACCAATTCTTATAAGCATGCATTTGAACAGGGAGAGTCCGGAACAATTGATATCACCATCACCCAAAAAAATGATGATGTAGAGTTTACCGTCCGTGACAATGGCAGGGGAATTCCAGAAGATATTTTAACCGACGAGAGTAAATCATCGCTCGGCCTTACCATTGTAAAAACATTGATCCGCCAGGTGGATGGTACATTTGATATTAAAAAGAGTAACGGGACCATCGCAAAATTAAAATTCAGGATAGAAGAGAGTTCATAACACTCAGGCAAGTGTCTATCAGCGGAAAATCAAAATTGTAGTTATGAGGTCTGTTTTGTCAATTCCCCAATATTAAATCTCATAAAAGCTCCTCAACTACCCTATAAAATTAGTCAGTCCAGCATCCGCCAACAAGTAAATCCGAGAAAAATTTTATCGTGATTCAACAACTTGAATCCGCTATCTTTTTATTCTGAAGTTAAAGTAAATAGAAATCCTTATGAGTACCTCTTTAAGTGATAAATCTTCCGTTGATGAGATCAGGAAGCGGTTTGACAATGATGTAGAACGTTTCTCAAATATAGAAACCGGTCAGGAGGCCACCATCGATGCTCCACTAATGATGGAGCTGATTGCGCAGGCAGCCGCCGGCAACAATCCCGACGCTAAAAATATTTTGGATATTGGCTGTGGCGCCGGAAACAACACACTAAAACTTTTGGAACATCTGCCTGATCTGAATTGTGATCTTATTGACCTGAGCCAACCGATGCTGGACCGGGCCCAGGCGCGCATTAAAGCTGAAAGCCTGGGGAAAATTCGCACACTGCGTGAAGATTTTAGAAATGCAGATCTGTCCACCGAATATTATGATATTGTGATTGCCGCGGCTGTTCTGCATCACCTGCGGGATGATGAGGACTGGGAGAACGCGTTCAAAAAAATATATGAGATAACAGCACCCGGCGGCAGCGTTTGGATTAGCGATTTGGTGACACACGAAAGTGATACTATTGAACATTTGATGTGGAACCGGTACGGGGAATATTTAAAATCCACCGGCGGAACTGAATACAGGGACAGAGTTTTTGAATATATCGACCTGGAAGACTCACCGCGGCCGGTAACCTATCAGCTTGATTTACTAAAAAAATCTGGGTTTAAAACAGTGGAGATCCTGCATAAAAACTCCTGCTTTGCTGCGTTTGGAGCGATTAAAAAAGATTGATAGAAACAACATGAAATTTGTCTTTTTAGCAGATTATCCGGAGGCTTTGCCAATCGTTGCCAAATGGTATTACGAACAGTGGGGCCGGCAACACGGAATAGATTCTGTAAAAAGATCTGAAGAGATACTATCTGATTACTTCAATCGGAATACCATGCCTCTCTTAATTCTTGCCTTAGAAAAAGATGAAATCCTGGGAGCCATACAGCTAAAATTCTACGAAATGGATATCTACCCAAACAGAGAACATTGGCTGGGTGGTGTGTTTGTACCAGAAAAGCACCGGGGAAGAAAAATCGCGCGAAAACTTATTCTGCATGCAATGAAGATTGCGAAATCTCATGAAGTGGATATTCTGTTTCTTCAAACAGAAAAATTAGACGGTGGACTTTACAAACGCCTTGGCTGGAAACCGGTTGAAAAAGCAACCTATCGGGGCAAAGAGGTACTGATTATGAAGAAAAAATTATGACTCTTCCTGCAAATTGGAGTGAGCTCCTTTCAAATTTTCGGGAAATTTAAGATAGATGCCAAAACCGGAATGGTCCAGGAATTCATACTCGGCAGACAGCTGACTCAATGAAGTTTTGATGAGAGTAACTCCCAGCGACGGAGATGTCTGCATCGACTTGTAATCCACCCCAATGCCGTTGTCTTTGTACTCTATCTCTACAAATCCGTCTTTTTGAACAAGATCAAGAGAAATTTGAGGGTCATCTACGCCATCAAAAGCATGTTTGTAGGAGTTGGTGATCAATTCATTGAGCAAGAGACCCAGCGGAATGGCCTGGTTAATATTCATCCTTAAACCGGAAATACTTTTTTTAATTGTAACCGGTTTCTTTTGATTTTCAAACGTATCCTGCAGCCGATTCACAAGCTGATTGATATACTCGGAAAAACTGATATCAGAAAAATTATCGGTCTGGTAGAGCAACTCGTGCACACCCGATATGGAGTAGATCCGGTTTTTGGTTTCAAACAGGTTTGATTTTGTAACTTCATCCTCCACCTCGGCATTTTGCAGCTCAATAAGTCCCACGATTATGGCAAGATTGTTCTTTACGCGATGGTGTATCTCAGAGAGCAGTATATCCTTCTCCTCAACCGATTTTTTAAGTTGTTCTTCATACTCCTTCTCTTTGGTAATATCCTCAAAAACAACCAACATCTGCTCCTCACTGCCAATAATATTGCTGATGTTGACCCGAAAGGTTCTTGTGGTGTCATCTTTCCGTTTTCGGGTAATCTCCCGATTGGATATACTGCCCTTCTCTTTTATCTCTTTCATCAAATCCTGGTAACTTCCCTCATACTGATCATTTACCTGGGGCAAAAAATTACCAATCGCTTCATCGCGTTTCCATCCGAGCATCTGTTCTGCGGCAGGATTCCAAAAATCCGTGATATACCCGTCAGCATCAATCACATAGATTCCAACCGGGGCAGATTCAATTAAAGCCCTGAGTTTTTGATTGGCTTCTGTTGAGGTTTGCTCAGCCGCCGCTGATTTTTGAGTCAGATAGAAACTGATAGCCAGGAAAAGCCCCAGAATGATGGTTAAACCCAAAACTACATCATTATAAATTGTGGAATTGACAACTCCGAACAGGGTATTCGGAATCATAGTAACTGTCCAGACACTTTTGTTGGCATCTCCAATCTCAATCTGGTGTGTTTTTGTTAAATTGCGAAATGATTCTGTACCCTCGGAACTCCCAAATGTGTAGAACACGGTGCCTTTGCCATCCGCTATCTGAATATTATACTCATCCAAACCCTGCAATACCTGGTTGAACCGGGATGTAAAATCGATCCCCGCAGTAATTGTACCCCAAAACTCTCCATTGATGTACACCGGTTCATCCATCAAAAAAGATTTATCACCCTGAACCAGTTCAAGCCAGTGCGTCATATTAAAGATTGAATCCCGGCGGGCCTGCTGCCAGTCTGAATTCCTGTAATCAAGTCGCGAAATATCAAGCCCTACGGCCTCTTCGTTACCCTCATAAGGCTCAATACGCTGAATAACCATTGTGCTGTCAATCCACTCTACAAATCTGAAAGTATTTGACGACTCAACAATCCTGGAGGCATCTTGCTCCCAATACTGAAAATAATCTCCATTGGTAAGCTCAAGCCGGTGTTTTAAATTGCCAAGCCGATCTACATTCTCTTGCAGAATAACATGGAACTGCTGAACAAGCAGCTGGCCGGTATCTTCCACTTTACTTGCAAGTGAATCCTGCCATCTCTCTTGGTTGTAATTCCATACAATAATAGTTAGTAAACTAAGTATCAGGGCTATAGCCACTGATATAACAAGTCTGTATTTTTGAAGAAATTTCAATCTTATATTTTATTCCTCCGGGATTTTTAAACTGGACACAAAGATTTTAGCTATAAACAATAATAAACAGTTACAGCGTTCTTTCTTGAAATTTAGCAGGTATTCATTAAAAGTGCTGACCGAATCTAAATACTTTTTTACCCCATAAAAAACAAGCTTTTCTCGATTGAGAAGTTACCCCAATATTTTCAAACTATAATATTTAAGATCGATATAAACAGTATTTTATAATATCCTTTAAGTGGAAATAATGATTTTGGAAGAATAGTTGGCCTTGAATCGTTGGCGGAAAAAAGGACATCGATTGAACCGTGAGAAGAATCCTTTCATACCGGCGAGAAACGGAATGTAAGGGCTATAAGCGATGTGGACCATTGAAAGGATTCCACGGTGAACTCGTGTCCGCCGCCAAGGATTCACAGCCTTGACCTTTTGGTTCCTTTTGGGTCAAGCCAAAAGAACATAGAACTTGTAATACTTTTACATCAAAAAATGGAGTAAGTCCTCTTTCTCGATTACTGCCATTCCTGCTTTCATATTTTTAAAAGCTTTGCAAAACCATCTCCTGAATCAAAAAGAAATCACTGCATTACTTGTCTTTCTTCCCTCGTTTTATAAATTGAGCCAGATATAAGTTTACCGAAAAAACACTCAAAACAGGATTTAACCAATGGATCGCAGAGAAAGTTTAAAAACCATCTTATTTGGCTCAGTATCCCTGCCGTTTTACAATCGCTTAAATAACACTAACAATTATCGCAGAGAGGCCAATCAAAAAAAAGTCACCTTCCAAAGTGGTTGGAAAGAATGGCCGGATATGGAGTGGGTTGGACCCGGTTTTTGGGGAAATCGACTGCAGGACTGGCAACTCAGAGATGGCAAAGTTCAATGTGCAGTATCGGCTCCAAACCGAACACTGCATATTCTTACTCATCAAATAACCGGTAACCCTTCCAAACTCGATCTTCAAGTGGATGTTAAACTTTTGTCTCAATCCGGCTCAGCAAGCGATAAAATTGGCATGCGTCTTGGAGCAAAAGCGGCAGATGATCCTGTGTCCGTAGAATTTAACGATTACCGGCGGGATGCTATCTTCGGTGAAGGCTTAGACCTGGGAGTGCAGGCAGACGGAAGGTTGTTTATCGGGAATAAAACGGGAGACCAACCTATAGATCTTTCAACATCCATTCAGCTGGCTGTTTCTTTGGAACCATTTGAAGACAAACATCTTCTAACAATATCTGCTTTGCATCCTAACAATGGAACTGTTCTGAGTGAACTGTCTTCAGAAATTGAAGCCGAAATATTGATCGGTGGTCTCGCACTTCTTTCTGATTTTCAGTCCGAAACCAGTGCATCCGATTCACCATCTGTTCGTTTTTCCAACTGGTCCATCTCCGGCAACCCACTCAAGTCGGATCCCAATCAGAAATTTGGTCCAATTTGTTTTGCTCAATATACATTGAATCGGGGCATTCTAAAGATGACTGCACAATTGGCACCGGTTGAATCCATTAAAGATCACTCCGTAGAACTACAAGTACACCGAAACGGGGATTGGAATACAATACAAACAACAACGGTTGAGCCGCTGTCCAGAACTGCTCTTTTCAGGCAGGAAAATTGGAAATCTGATGATGATATACCATACAGAATACGACTTGTATTGCCCCTGATGAATGATACCCGGGAATTCTTCTATGAGGGAACTATAGCCGCAGAACCGATTCATTCAAATAAGTTAAAAACGGCCGTTTTTAGTTGTAATAGTCATTATGGTTTCCCCAATAAGGAAGTGGTTGACAATGTTAAAAAACATCAGCCGGATATGGCTGTCTTCCTGGGGGATCAACTTTATGAAAGCCACGGTGGGTTTGGGGTTCAGCACGCCCCCCTTGAAAAAGCTGCACTTGACTGGCTGCGAAAATGGTACATGTTCGGTTGGTCGTACCGGGACATTTTCAGACATATTCCATCAGCGTTTATTGCTGATGATCATGATGTTTATCACGGTAATATATGGGGGCAGGGCGGAAAAGATGCACCTGTTGAAAAGGGCTGGAACTATAATTCTCAAGATGAAGGTGGGTACAAAATGCCGCCCGAATGGGTCAACATGGTACAGCGGGCTCAGGCCGGTAATTTACCCGATCCGTATGATCCAACACCGGTTGATCAAGATATCAGTGTTTATTATACCGACTGGACTTATGGTGGTGTCAGTTTTGCTATTTTGGAAGACCGTAAGTTCAAGACCGCTCCCAAAAATGTGTTACCTGAAGAAGCAGAAGTTGTTAATGGATTTATTCAGAACCACAATTTTGATATCAAAGAGTATTACGATATTGAGGCTAATCTTCTTGGAGACCGGCAACTTACATTTCTGGAGCATTGGTCGGCTGACTGGAGTCACCATGCGCAAATGAAGGCTGTATTTTCGCAAACTAACTTTTGTACCGTTGCTACATTACCAGAAGGCAGTGTTATTGATGAGATTGTACCCAGGCTTCCTATACCGCGAAAAGGCGAATATGTAACCGGCGATGCTCCAACCGTTGATATGGACTCCAATGGGTGGCCTCAAAAAGGACGCGATGAAGCGTTAAGGAGAATTCGAAAAGGATTTGCCCTGCATATCGCCGGAGACCAACATCTGGCGAGTACTGTTCAGTACGGGATTGATGAACATGGCGATGCCGGGTTTGCGTTTGCCGGACCGGCATTAAATAATATCTGGCCGCGACGATGGTGGCCTCAGGTTAATACAGATCATAAGCCATTGCCGGGGCGTCGTAAAAATACGGGTGACTTTGAGGATGGATTTGGAAATAAAATGACCGTATATGCAGTCGGAAATCCGGTTCAAACCAATCGAAAGCCCGGGCTTATTTACGATCGAGCCACCGGTTACGGAATGATTGTTTTTGATAAAAACGAACGAACCATGCGGATCGAATGCTGGCCGCGATATGTGAATCCTGAGATGGACCCTGAGGGACAGTTTGACGGATGGCCGATTACCATCAAGCAGGATGAAAATTACGGCAGAAAGGGAAAAGGTTTTTTACCTGAACTACGGATTGAAGGAATTACAAATCCTGTTATTCAGGTTTATAATGAAACAAGCAGTGAATTGGAGTATTCGCTTCGAATTCAAGGAAAAACGTTTACGCCTAAGATTTTTGATAATCAGTCAACCTATCGATTGCGAGTGGGTGAACCGGATAGAAATCTTTGGCAGGAGTTTGAGAATATTTCAGTGGATGATAATGAGCCCATACTTTGTTCGTTTTAAAATTTCATATTTGTTCTCGGAATTCAGAGTTTAGTAGAGGGCTTTGCAGAACCATTGATTTGTTTTCGACTTCATTCGTCGCACCTCCTCATAGTATTCAAACTGACGTCCTATTGAGCGGAGCGAAGTCGAAATACACACGGTATTTCAAAGCCCAATAGTCTTACAATCTTTAAAAAGGTATAGTCAATTAGGTAGCCACAAAAACACGAAATCACAAAATTATTTGTGTTTTTGTGCTTTTGTGGCCTCTTTTCAAGTTGACTATTGAATTGATTTATTGATCCTGACACTATATTAATTTACTGGTTGCTACACTTGTATTTAAAAGAAGTTATCCATGTATGTTTTCCTCAATTGTTTCTTTGTGATTTTTCACGGGAGTTTCACTCTCTTTAACATCTTCGGCTGGGCCTGGAAACGAACGCGCCGGATTCATCTCTATACAATCAGCCTGACAATTCTATCATGGATCGGTCTTGGGCTTTTTTACGGCTGGGGATATTGTCCGTCTACCGACTGGCACTGGCAGGTTAAACGGCAACTTGGCGAACAAAATCTGCCTGCCTCCTACATTAAATACTATGCAGATTACCTGACCGGGATGAACTGGGATCCCTTCGTGGTTAATATGAGTACGGCTGCAATCGGTATCTCCGCATTTCTTTTGTCAATTTATTTTAACTGGAGCGACAGAAAAACAAAAAAATAATCTCGACTAAATAAGAACTGATTTTAACAAAACTGCATCTTATAAATTATATACTTGCCTTTCACAAGCAGAAATGAAAAAACCTGGAGAATAAAAGAGTTCGGAATTCGAACGGTGAAGAAATGCAAGGTGATGTATGGAGAAGAAATATGGGATTTTTCGATAAAGCAACCATTTTGAAGTCTTGCATTTTTTCAGAGTTGACTCATCCGATGATTCTAACCAACATTCTTTCATTGGCATAACACTACTCTTTGGGATTTTTTGAAGTGAACAATTCTGAGATCGAAAATTGTTTTTAGTATCTTATAAAATGAGTAAATAAAGCTAACTAATTTTGGTCTGACAGATTAACCCGTAGTTCCATGTACGAAAGTAAAAAAGAGTTTGTAGAAAAGTTCAGTTTGAAAATCGAGGAGTTCGGTCATCCCCGAATCTATGGACAAATTCTTGGCTGGCTGCTTATTTGCGAACCTCCGCATCAGTCTTTTTCCGATCTGACTGAAAACCTGGGAATCAGCAAGGCTTCCGTTAGTAATACTACCCGAATGTTGATGGAACGAGAACTTATTGAAAAAGTACGCTTAGAGGGAGAACGTCAAATCTATTTTAAATTAAAAAAAGGGTCGCTGATAGAATTCATGGAGAAGCAACTAAAGCTCACACTTGATCTGGAGTCCATTACAAAAAAAGGGCTTGAGCTGGCAAAAAAAGAGAATAATAAGGATCCGGAAAGGCTTCAGAAAGCAAATGATTTTCATCGTTTTTTGGCCGAACAAACCAAAGACCTGATAGATAAATACAAAAAAGAACACAACCTTTAATCCACTGCTCGCACAAAAAATGACTCTCAGTTCAAAAAGTTTTTGAAAGTAGCCATTCTGTTTTGTGAGTCTTGGTCTTCAGATAACCTGTTGTAATCGCTTTTCTGATCTTTAAGCCAACTTTCAAAATACTCCTTCTCTCAAAAAAAACCACTCTTATTGTTAAAAATAAATGAAACGTTCATCTGTTTATTTCGTTTACTAATCACTAAACTTATTGAAACAACAATTATTGATCCTCAGTCAATAAATGACTGAGAGTTATTTTTTATGGGAACAACTGAACGAAAAGAACGAGAACGGAAACGACGAAAAGATCGCATATTGAACGCCGCGATCTCTCTCATCGAAGAAAAGGGATTTGAAAAAATCACGATGGATGAGATTGCCGAACGGACGGAGCTCAGCAAAGGTACGCTCTATCTCTATTACAACGATAAAGCCTCGCTCTATCAAGCCATCAAAAAAAGGGCGTTACAGTTTCTTCACGATCAATTCCTGGACATTCTTCAAAAGGATCTGCCCGGTGCAAAATTGGTATACGAAATGATGCTAACCTTTCTCGGCCTGATCAATGAAAACACAACGTTCACCAAGGCTATGATGCTCTACGACAAAAAAAATAAAGATGAGCATGAAGCGGCTGATCATACAATTCAGAAAGATTGCATTCAGCTTGAAAATGAACTGCTGATGCTAATCGTGCGCTCACTGCAAATTGGCGTTCAGGACGGGAGCATAAAAAATGAGTTGGATCCCAAGCTTCTTGCCCTTCAAATTGGTTTTCAAATGAACGGTATGATTCAGTTTTGTCTGACGGGTGCCAACAAAAAGGGACTTCAAATTCTGGATGAAAAAAATATGGATCTCCCCGATTTAATGGAACAGTTCTTACACACTCAATTCAATCAGATTGAATAAACAAAGCTAAACGATTTTTTGCATTGCAGCCGAAATATATAACCCAAATTCTCTGATATTTATGAATCATCTTTTTTCATTTCCACTAAAATTGTGTGGGATACTTGCTCTGCTAATCGGTTTGGGATTCACCTCCCCTGCCGAAGCTCAGTCAGTAACACAGGCTGAAGATACCCTCAGTCAAACCTTAAATCTGGAACAAGCTATTCAAATAGCATTGGCTAACAACACTCAGATGAAACGGGCTTTGCTTTCTATTCGGGATGCCGACCAACAAGTACGTATTGCCTGGAGTAACGTGATGCCGGAGGTTGCAGCATCTGCCAACTACACCCGAAACCTGGAAGTGCCTGTAAATTTTATACCGGCCGTAATCTTTAACCCAGAAGCCGATCCTAATGAATTGACGCCGGTTGCTTTTGGTACAGATAACAACTGGCAGGGCGGTTTGTCCGTATCTCAGACGATTTTTAGCGGACAGGCTTTTGTGGGAATCAGCAGTTCGGAGGTGTATAAAGCGGCGCAATCAGAAAATCTTCGTGCCACTTCGCAGGGAATTGTAACTCAAACTCGGGTCGCTTATCACCAGGTACTTATTGCCAAAGAACAGGTAACGTTGATTCAGGAACAGATCGACAGGATTGAGAAAAACCTTGAAGATACCCGGATACGGTTTGAAGAGGGATTCGTGGATGAATATGCCGTTCTACAACTTGAAGTGCAGCTCGGCAATATACAGCCACAGCTAACAACTGCACAATTTGCGGTTGATACGGCCAAGCGTGAACTGCTTGACGTGCTCGGCTTACCACTGCATCTGCCCATAGATGTGGAAGGCAATTTGAGTAAACTTGATATCTTCTCTGCCTCTGCGGAATCACCTGAAAACAGATCGCTGAAAAAAATTGACAAGAATGTCCCGATTCAGCTTAACAAAGATTCCCTGCTTACCCGACAGGCGTTTGAACTAAGGGGAGATTTACGAGTGCTTGATGTTCAGCAGCAATTACAAGATCGGCAGCTAAAGGCACAACGAAGCCAGTACCTGCCTTCATTATCGGCAAATTACAACCTGCAATGGACTGCATCGCAACCGGGATCGCCACAATTTTTCGGCACGGAAGATCAGCGGGCGCGATCACAAACCATAATGCTCAATCTGCAGATTCCCATTTTCCAGGGATTCAGCCGGGATGCGTCTATCCAGCAAACAAAAATTCAGTTGAAAGACCTGGAGCTACAGGAAAATCAAACCCGGCGAACCGCTCAGAAGGAGATTCTTTCGGCGCAGCAATCTATAGAGGAGGCGTTTGAAACCATTGAAGCCCAGCAACAAGTTTTAAAACAAGCCCGCCGGGGATATGAACGGGCCGAAGCCAGGTATCAAAACGGGGTGGGGACACAACAGGAACTTAACGATGCAGACCTTCAGCTACGCCAGGCAGAAAATAGTTACTCGCAAACCGTTTTTAACTATTTGAACGCAAAAGCTCAATACGATCAGGCACTTGGACTGGTGCCTTTTGTTGGAAAAGAGGTAAACGACATTCAAAATAATATTGAACTCAATTAACATGAAACTTACTCTAACACCCACTCACATGAAATTCCACATGCTAATATTTGCGGTACTGTTTGTATTCTCGGGCTGCGGAAACGGCCAGCTTGAACAAACCAATGAAAACAGGCGCAATGCCACACCGGTTTATACTGAGGAGCTTCAACGAACTGAATTTCGCCATTTTATAAATGTACTTGGCACTGTGGAATCTGATAAAACTATTATGATTTCGCCTAAAGTATCGGCCACTGTTGAAGAGGTATTGGTACGCGCAGGGCAGCAAGTTAAAAAGGGCGATGTAATGGCCCGCCTTGACGGCGAAATAATCCGCAGCCAGATAAGAGAAGTGGAAACACAACTTGAGCTTGCTGAAACGCTTTACGAACGTCAAAGTAACCTGCGCAATCAGGATATCGGATCTGAAGTCGAGTTTTTACAAGCACAAAACCAGGTAGAGTCACTTCGCAGGCAGCTCGCAACGCTCAACGAACAGTATGAAAATTATACAGTTCGCGCTACTATTTCGGGTACGGTAGATCTTGTGGATATGAAGGTCGGAGAGACAGTTGGCCCATCTATGCCTGTTATACAGCTGGCAAATTCAGAAGCTCTTAAAGTAAAATCAAGAGTATCTGAAGCATACATTACCCGCATTTCGCAAACAGACAGCGTGACTATAAGCTTTCCAAGCCTGGATGAAACCATCAGTAAACAGCTCGACGTGGTTAGCAGGGCGATTAACGCATCAAACCGCACCTTTGGAATAGAAGTATTTATTGAAAACGGCAGCTTCAACATCAGGCCAAATATGATGGCACAAGTTATGATAAACGATATAACGCTATCCGATCAGATAGTAGTTCCGGCAAATACGGTTCAAAATGCCAACAATATATCCTTTGTTTTCCTGGCCGAAGAGACAGACGATGGATGGATTGCTGTAAACAGAGAGGTTACCACCGGGTATAATTACCAAAATGATCTGGTGATTACTGAAGGCCTCGACACAGGTGATTTACTGATCACTTCCGGCTATTCCAATTTATCAAACGGCGCCGCCATCTCAATTCAGGAAAATAATAGTACAGGAGTAAGTAATTAATCATGGATTTCAAAGAATTTAAGATTTCAAGCCTGTCAATCAACAATCGCACCACGGTTTACCTGCTTACGGTTTTAGTTACAATGATTGGGGTTTATTCATACCTGATTCTCCCCAAAGAGTCGTTCCCCGAGGTAGAGATTCCCATTTTTAATGTGGTTACCATCTATGCTGGGGCTTCTCCGGCAGATGTTGAGAATGTGATTACTCGCCCTATCGAGCAGGAACTGAAAGGAATTGACGGCATAGATCAGATCACAAGCGTATCAAAACAGGCCACATCTATCATCACGGTGGAATTCCTGACCAGCAAAGATAAACTGGTAGCCCAGCAGGAAGTGAACGATGCCGTGGAAGCAGCACGGTCTGAACTGCCCACACAGCTCACTGAAGAACCCCAGGTTAACGATTTTAATCTTGCCGACCAGCCGATTCTGAACATCAACCTCTCAGGTAATTTTGATTTGGTTGAACTGAAAGCATTTGCCGATGAAATTCAGGATGAGATTGAAAGCCTGACTGACGTTAATGAAGCGGAGATTATCGGTGCGCTGGAACGGGAAATTCAGGTAAACGTGGATCTCACCAAGATGCAGGCTTCCGGCATTGCATTCAGAGATATCCGTGAAGCGGTCCGGAATAAGAACATGACGAGTATCTGCAGGTCAGATTGATATGGGGCGCATGGAGCGGTCGGTTCGGGTTGATGGAGAAATTGAAGAAGCCAGTGATCTCGAAAACCTGATTATTCAAAACAACCTGGGTGATGAGGTGTATCTCAAAGATATCGCTTCAATTGAAGACGGGTTTGCCGACCGTGAGAGTTATGCCAGCCTGAACGGAGAACCGGTGATTACAGTAAACGTGAAAAAGAAGAGCGGCGGTAATCTTATTGAAACATCTGAAGCAAGCCTCGACATTGTTCGCGAACTCCAGGAAACACAATTTCCCGAGTCGCTGAACATCAGCATTACCGGTGATCAATCACAGCAAACGAAAGACAGTGTATCGAACCTGTTTAATACGGTGATTCTCGGGTTCTTTTTTGTAGTACTTGTGCTGATGTTTATCATGGGAGTACAGAATGCCATTTTTGTAGGATTGGCCATTCCCCTCTCCTCCCTGATAGCGTTTGCCGTGATGCCACCATTCGACTTTTCAATCAACACCGTGGTTCTGTTTGCGTTAATCCTTGGCCTCGGTATCGTGGTTGACAACGCCATTGTGATAGTAGAAAACATTTACCGGCACGTAACGCAGAGCAACATGAACAAGTTTGACGCTGCCAAAAAAGCGTGTGGCGAAATTGCCCTGCCCGTCATAACCGGAACACTTACAACCATCGCTCCTTTTGTTCCGCTTCTGTTCTGGACGGGAATAATCGGTAAATTTATGATTTACCTCCCCATTACGATTATCCTCACGCTAATGGCTTCGCTGTTTGTGGCACTGGTAATGAATCCTGTGTTTGCCGTCTCATTTATGAATGAAGATGACGGTGAAGTAAAAGATGAAGAGACCGGAAAAGGTAACCGTTACCTCTGGATTGCAGGTGGTGTGATGGCAGTAATCGCTGGTTTTTTCTACCTTACCGGTGGGCTATTCATCGCCAACTTGCTGGTATTTCTATTCCTGCTATGGCTACTCGAGCGATTTGTACTACGGCCGCTCATTCGCGGATTTAACAGAACCACCCTTCCGAAAATCCAGACGATTTATCACGATTCTATTGAATGGGTTCTGGTTGGAAAACGCCCTTGGTTTACGCTGGGCGGAACTATACTGTTTCTTATTTTCAGCTTTGTTCTGCTTGGCATAGTATCACCTAAGATCGTCTTTTTCCCTGAGAATCAGCCAAACTTTGTGTACGTCTATAATGAGATGCCTGCCGGTACTAATCTCGATGAAACCAACCGGGTAACAAAATTGCTTGAAGATCGCGTGTACGAAGTGATTGGCCGGGATAACCCCGTTGTTAAATCTGTGATTTCGAATATAGCGATTGGGGCGACTCCACCGAATAGTATCGACCCAACTCCGTCACCTAACAAAAGTAAGGTAAGTGTTGAGTTTGTGGACTACCAGTATCGCGATGGGGTGTCTACACAGGAAATTCTTGTAGACATTCGTAAGAACGTGCAGAATATTCCCGGAACAGTTATAACAGTGGATAAAGAGCAAAACGGCCCTCCTACCGGAAAACCTATAAACATTGAAATAACCGGTGATGAATTCGACCAAATTATTTCGCTTACTGAGCGTGTGAAAAGCTTTATCCAGGATCGCGATATTGCCGGCATTGAAGAGCTCCGTTCTGATCTGCAGGTGAATAATCCCGAAATGATTATCGATATTGATAACGAAAAAGCGAACAGCTTCGGCCTCAGCAACGTCCAGATTGGCGGTGCCATACGAACCGCGTTACTGGGTGAGCCGATCTCTACCTTCCGCGAGGATGAAGACGAATACGATGTAACCCTGCGCCTGCTTGAAAAAGACCGATCGAACATTACCGACCTTCTTAACATGACGCTGGCCACACCGAGCGGCAATATTCCTATTTCTGCTGTGGCAACGCCGCGTTTGCAAAATAGTTACGGCGCCATCAACCGGATAGATCTCGAACGCGTGGCTACGCTCTCATCTAATGTTCTAACTGGTTACAACGCCAACGAAATAAACGCGCAGATTCGGGAAGCCCTGCAGGAGTTTGAGGTACCCCAAGGTTATAGTATTTCACTGACGGGTGAACAGGAAGAGCAGGCCGAAACAGGCCGGTTCCTTGGTATTGCTCTGCTTGCAGCGGTCATGTTGATTTTCCTCGTGCTGGTCGCGCAGTTTAACTCTATCGGTAAGCCGGTCATCATAATGTCTCAGGTGGTCTTTAGTTTGATTGGGGTCTTCATCGGGTTTGCAACATTCGGCATGGATATGTCCGTAGTTCTTACCGGAATGGGAATTATTGCAGTGGCCGGAATTGTGGTGAAAAACGGTATTATCCTGATTGACTACATTGATATTCTTCGTAATGATGGGTCATCATTAAAAGACGCTGTGATTGAAGGCGGGGCCACTCGTTTGAATCCTGTACTTCTAACAGCCGCGTCCACTATACTCGGACTCATTCCGCTGGCGATTGGCCTGAACATTGACTTCTACGGACTGTTTGCCAGCCTCGAGCCAAACATCTACTTCGGCGGCGATAACGCCTCGTTCTGGGGGCCCCTGGCCTGGACTATTATCTACGGACTTGGATTTGCCACATTCCTTACACTGATTCTCGTACCTGCGATGTACTACATCGGTGTAAATACAAAAACGTGGTTCAGTGAAAAGTTTAATTAATAAAGTATGATAAAATATTTCTAAAGAAACTATTCCCATGAGGTAGATAAAGGGCATCTTGAACAACTTAAATCCCATCAAGTTGTGAAAGGTGCCCTTTTATTTTTTTAAACCCCACCCTAATCCCTCCCTATGGCGAAAAACACGCCACAAGGAGGTACTTTTCTTCCCCTTCCTTGTCCCGACATGCAGTTTATGTCGGGATAGGGAAGGGGACCAAGGGGATGGGTCAACTTTATTCTGAACTCACCGCATCCACCTTTTCCTTCATCAAATCAGCAAAAAGTTTATACGATTTAAATCTCTCTTTCTTGTCGTAGATGTAAGATGCTATCATAAGCTCATCGGCATCGGTCAACTGAATAAATTCATCTACCTGATCTTTTACTACAGATGGGCTCCCGATAAATGAATATCGAAGCATCTGTTCCACCGCCATTTTGTGATGGATATTCCAAACCTGGTTCATATTATCGACTGGCGGAGGCATCGGTTTTCGTTCCCCTGTTACAACGCCCATCATCATCTGTTTCATGGAAGTTGACAAATATTCCGCCTGTTCATCTGTATCCGCTAAAATGATATTTACGCACGGCATCACAAATGGCTGATCAAGTTGTTTTGATGGTTCAAACTGATCGCGATAAATCCGAAGGGCCGGTACCAACTGCTGCGGGGCAAAATGACTGGCAAACACATACGGCAATCCCAATTTGGCTGCGAGATGAGCGCTATCGGTACTGGACCCTAAAATCCAGATGGGCACGTCGGTCCCCTCTCCCGGAATCGCGCGCACTTTATTGCCGCTGTTTTCTGATGATAAATAGGTCTGTAACCGTTTTACATTTTCGGGAAATCGCTGCACTTCTCTCATCCGATCCTCACGAATGGCATTGGCTGTAACCTGATCGGTTCCCGGCGCACGTCCCAATCCTAAATCAATGCGATCAGGATAGATTGTGGCCAGCGTACCAAACTGTTCGGCTATGACCAATGGCGAGTGGTTGGGAAGCATCACTCCACCCGATCCAATTCGTAATGTCTTTGTTGCCTCCGCAACATATCCCAACAAAACGGAGGTCGCTGAACTGGCAATATTTTCCATGTTGTGGTGCTCAGCCATCCAAAATCGGGTGTAGCCCAAATCCTCAACATGAACGGCTAACTCCCGGCTGGTCTGAATGGCATCACGAATGGAGTCGCCCTCGGTTACTACTGCAAGGTCTAAAACGGAATAGGGTATGTTACTCATAAATATTTAGATCATTTTATCAGATTCATGTTAAGATAGAAAACAAAGATTGACTTTTTTTAGTGCCGTACATCAAATTTCGTAACCATAGATTATTCTTAGTTATTGTCCGTTGGATTTTTAAACATTGTTTCTGTTTATTATTTCAACAAGTAACAATGGCAGTATCTCTTTTTTTGATACTTTCCCCGATGTTTAACCGCTCAACCTACAGTTATTTTTATGAAACGACGTGAAGCTCTCAAAACGCTTGGTTTGGCTACGGCCGGGCTCGTTGCACTTCCCGCCTGGGCCTCAGGATGGACGGCACGTGATGTAGCCATCGAATCATCCACCTTTAGTTCCGAGGAACAGGCACTGTTAACTTCCGTTGCCGATACCATTATCCCTGCAAAAAACAATCTTGGAGCCATTCCCCAGGAAGTCGACAAATTCCTGGTCCGCCTTTTTGATGAGTGTTATGAACAGGATGAGCGCGGACAATATCAAACATCAACTAAATGTGATGAACAACAGGGCAATTGAACATTTCAGCTCGTCCTTCACCAATTGTACTCAACAACAGCGCAAACAGATTTTTCTCTCTTTTGATGGGTCGGAAGATCAATCAGAACAACGATTTTTCCAACTGGTTAAGAATGAAACCATTCGTGGATTCCGCACCTCCAAAGTTGTGATGCAAGAATATCACGGGTACAGGGTAGTACCGGGTTTTTATAATGGAAATGTAGATGTAGAAGTTTAAGATTATGGCAAACCTCAATATTGATTCAAAGAAAAAAGAACCTACGATGCCATCGTGATCGGCTCGGGTGCCACCGGCGGGTGGGCGGCTAAAGAACTTTGTGATAACGGCTTGAACACGCTGGTTCTGGAGCGCGGGCGGGATGTAAAACACATTGAAGATTATCCCACCGCATCCAAAGCGCCTTGGGAGTTTGAGTTTCGCGGGAGTGTTCCGCTCGAGAAACGAACCGGATACGGCAGCGATCGCTGGCTGCGGATGGAAACCCTGCACTGGCAACTCAAAGAAGACGAACAACCGTACATCGCCGAAAAACCGTTTCGATGGTTTCGTGGATATCATGTGGGTGGAAAGTCGCTGCTTTGGGCGCGTCAGACCCAGCGCTGGAGTGATTTCGATTTTGAAGGTCCCGCACGGGACGGATTTGCCGTGGACTGGCCAATCCGGTACGAAGATATTGAACCGTGGTACGACCATGTAGAAAAGTTTGCCGGAATAGCAGGAGATAAAGACGGCATTCCCGAACTACCGGACAGCATTGTTCAGCCCGCTTTTGAACTGAATGTAGTGGAGCACTATTTCAAAGAGAAATTGAAAGAACATTACGGAAATGATCGCCACCTGATCGCTGCCCGGTGTGCTCATCTCACCGATCCACAGGAAATTCACCTGCAACAGGGACGAAGCAAATGCCTCCATCAAACCATGTGTAATCGAGGTTGTAACCTGGGCGGATATTTTAGCAGTAATGCATCCACCCTTCCCTGGGCAATGAAAACCGGGAACCTGACGATGCGTCCCGATTCAGTCGTGCATTCCATTATTTATGATGACGAGAAAGAAAAAGTAACCGGTGTTCGAATCATCGACCGCCACTCCAAAGAGATGATGGAATTTTATGCGAACATCGTGTTTGTGAATGCGTCGGCCCTGAACAGCAACATAATTCTGCTGAATTCGAAATCCAACCGATTTCCGAATGGACTCGGAAACGATAACGGCCTGCTTGGAAAATATATCTCCTGGCACAACTACCGCGGAAAAGGAAGTGCGTCCGTTCCCGGATTTGAGGATAAGAAAACCGAAGGGCGGCGTCCCTCCTACGCATACATCCCGAGATTCCGAAATGTATTTGAGCAGCAATCGGATCTGGATTTTCAACGAGGATATGCCATTGGAATCAGCGCCGGACGTGGCAGGAGTTCCGATACGGATGCCATCGGTGACAATCTGCGTGAAAATATCCTCCATCCCAAACTGAACGACAACTGGCACATCAGCACCTGGATGATGGGCGAATGCGTGCCGCTTGAGAAAAATCATGTTCGGTTATCCGAAAGTGAAACAGATAAATATGGAATTCCACAGTTAATCGTCTCCTGCGAATGGGATGAAAACGACGATAAAATGACCGGGGATTACCTGCAGGAACAGACCGCAATGTTCGAGAAAGCCGGTTTCACCAATATTGAAGTGGAAGATACTCACTCTCCACCCGGTTCCGACATCCACGAGATGGGCGGCGTTCGAATGGGCCGCGACCCCAAAACGTCTCTCACCAACAAGTGGAACCAGCTCCACAACGCCAAAAATGTGTTTGTAACCGACGGCGCCTGCATGACCTCCACGGGCAGTCAAAACCCAACATTAACGTTTATGGCATTAACGGCCCGGGCGGCCAATTACGCTGTGGAAGAGTTGAAGAAAGGGAATATAATCTCCCTTGCCTTTTGGCTGTCCAAAAAGGATGTGAGAGAAATCAATATTCTCATTTTTGTCATACCGGACCCCGATCCGGTATCTCCAAGCATATTTAAAGTCTGGAGATTCTGAATCGAGTTCAGAATGACATTCTTTTTGAACAACCTATACGGGAGGGGTGTTGAACACCTTATGAGCTGAATTCCCTGAGCTTGTTTAAGTAATACTCCTATTTTAAAATTTCGAAACTCTTCCTCATATTCCTCAGAAAATTCGGGATCTGATTTTTTTCGATTACTAATTGAGGCTTGAAGATCCCTCATTTTATTTTCCTCCTTTTTTTAAAAATAATTCAGGACGCTTCCAATCGGAGTCACTCTCTTTTCACATATCAAACCCGTTGTCAAAATTTCTTCAACTACCTGAGCCTTCTCTGGTCATAATCATAAACTCCTCCGGTCTTCGTGCATCGTTCCAGTCATCCTGCATTTGAAGCAGATAGGTTGTGCCGCCATCCAATTCAAAGGTAGTGGGTAGTTCTTTCCAATCTTCTACTTCCTTGTAATCCATATCCTGTTTTTCATACAACCGCATTACGGGTACAATGTCTTGCAATTCTGTAGCTCGTATTTGCAGAGTTGTATTAGCGGCAGGTGTAACCTTAAAATAGTCCTGATCGTTAACCGGGAAAATGGCCGGGTGCAGGGTATCACCGATGGCAAAAGGTGTAGCCGTTTCCATGCTGTTGTTGGGTTCATGGCGGTCCATTTCTGGTAAGATATCTACCTTCCATTGTATGGGATCTTGTGAGGAAGCATCATCCCAATCGTCTATCAATTGCAGATAGTATTCTCCCGCTTCAGCGATAAACAGACCATATGGCAGTTCGCCAAAATCCCGTAACTGTTCGGTTTCATCTGTCCACTCGTCATAAGTAAGATATTTTACCCTGAGATTTAGGTCCTCCGGCACCTTGTTTGCCCTGGCAACCAGATATCCCTGCTTATCAACTTGTACTTTAAAATAATCATGATCTCCGTTGGGATAGATATATGCGTTATTGCTTTCGCCTGTTTCCATTTCAGTAGCTTGACCCAGGCTGTTGTTAGGTTCCTGTTTATCAAATTCGGGTATAAATTGCGCTCTTATTTCCACTGATTCATCTGATGCTTCATCATTCCAGTCATCCTGCATGGCAAAAAAGAGTGTGTCGGTTGCAGATACGGGAACAGCTGTCGGCAATTCACGCCAGTCGTTCACCCATTGATGTTTAGTGGATTCCCATGGCTGTCGGTGAGCAAAGCGTACACGCAAGCCAATTTCGTCGGGTATTTGCCGTGCCTGCACCGAAACATATCCCTGTCCCTCCACCGGGAGACCAAACCAGTCTACATCACCCACGGAGTCTATTTTCATGTTGATGGGCTTTTCCCAGGAAGGAATATTGGCTTGCATGATGTTGTTGTTTGGCTCGCCAACAGAATCTCCCCCATTACCTCCACAAGAAATAGATATCATTGGTATTAAGGTAAATAAGATCAGAAACTTAATTCTTTGTAAACACATTGAATTGGATTTTTTCTTTGGAAATAGATTTAAAGATCTCTTTTAAAACTTAATAAATAATTGTAAACCTGTCATAAGCAAGCAGAATAGCGGTAATTGAGCCATAAGCCTTGATATGCCACTTTTAGGAGTTCGATAGCTCTTTGAAAAATAGCTTGGTTTGAGGCATAGCAGACAAACACTTATGGCATGAGTTTTTTGGCAAGCCAACGTATTGAAGCTTATGTCACTCATCCGATATATACCACAGGCGAACGTACTCTTGAAGAGCGGCAAATTGGAAAACGATAAACAGGTAACCATATCAAAAAATGAGTTACTTGAATTAACCCCTTAACATTTCATCAATTCTTATTAGATTAATAAAAAGCAATGTTCCAAATCAAAACTATAGACAACCATGAAAAACTCGATTGTTTTTGCCATAACATTTTTAGCACTACTATTCACTATTCAACCCACGCAAGCCCAGGAGTCCGGCGAGCCGTTGTACACGGACGAGTTCGGTGTTCAAATGTATACATTCCGTAATGTCATCCCGGAAAAGGGATTGGAGGAAACACTGGATATCATCCGGGATATGGGCATCAAATATATTGAAGGCGGGCCGGGTGAAGGTCAGACCGCCGAAGAGTACCTGCAAATGCTGGAAGAACGCGATCTGGAGTTGGCCTCAACAGGGGCCGGTTTTGGTGAGCTTCGTGATAATCCACAGGCTATAGCAGATCGTGCAAATGAATTAGGTGCAAAATTCGTCATGTGTGCCTGGATCGATCATGAAGTAGGTAATTTCAATTTTTTAAATGCCAGTGAAGCGGTTGAAGTGTTCAACAAAGCGGGTGAAGTGATGGCAGAAAACGGGCTTACCTTCATGTACCACGCTCACGGATATGAATTCCAGCCACACGGCGAAGGAACCTTATTCGATTACATCGTTGAAAACACCGATCCCGAAAATGTAAAATTTCAGATGGATGTTTTCTGGGCGCATTTTGGTGGCGCTAATCCGGAATTCCTTCTCAAAACATATCCAAACAGATGGGTTTCCCTTCACTTGAAAGATATGCGAAAAGGAACACTGAAAGACCATACCGGACTCACCGATACAGATAATGATGTGATTCTCGGAACCGGCGAACTCAATATTCCAAACATCATCAATGCAGCAAATGAAATCGGGATTGATTACATGTTTATTGAAGATGAGAGCAGTGATCCGCTGTACCAGGTACCGGAAACCATTGAGTATTTGAAGAGTTTGACAACTGAGGATGTTTACGATTTTGAGAATATGCCGTAAAACCCATCCCCTCGGTCCCCTTCCCTATTCCGAAAAACACGGAACAAGGAAGGGGAAGACTCTTGATTAATTTAAAATGACAAAGAAAAAGCCCCTCCTTGTTTCGCTTCTTTTGGCGAAATAGGGAGGGGTTGGGGTGGGTCCAAAAAAGCCAAGTGAAACAGATTCCCAAAAAAAGAAAAACAATAACCGAACTGGCAAGAGAGTTTCGAAAGAATCCAACAGAAAGTGAAAAGATTCTTTGGGAACAGTTAAGAAAGCGTCGTTTGGATGGACATCGATTTGTCCGTCAAAAACCGTTGATCTATGAGCAAAATCAAAAACAACGTTTTTTCTTCATTGCAGATTTTTATTGTGCCCAAAAGAAGTTAGTGATTGAAGTTGACGGGCCTGTTCATGAGTATCAACAGTATTATGATTATCAACGAGATTTGGTTTTGGAGAAGCTTGGGTTGAGGACTCTTCGGATTTCGAATAGGGAACTGGAGGATATGGAGACGGTTAAAAGAAAGATTTTAAATTTGTTGAAATAGAATGTCTTTCGCTTGCGGGATCCTCATCCCCTACGCGAAATCCCTGTCTTCTCCAATGATCTAGTCGACTGTACAATCTTTAAAAAAGTTTAGTCAATCAGTAGCCACAAAAACACGAAATCACAAAATTATTTGTGTTTTGGTGCTTTTGTGGCCTCTTCTCAGGTGGGCTATTAAATTTATTTATTGATCCTGACACTATATTAATTTACTGGTTACTACACTAGCAAGTGTTAAATCCGATATTTGAAAGCATACATTGGAATAATTTAGATAATATCTTGCTGGAAAAATTATTCTACCAGCAGTAAGTCAAGGATATCACTTGTGCCTATGTTTTTTGCAAAGGCAAGGGGGCACAAGTGACGCTTCGCTTAACACTTGCACCAGATAAAAAGATTTTTGGTAGTTGTGATTTGAAATTTGGTTTTTCAGCCCTTCACCACCGCCAGCGGTTCCAGCTCCACCACAATATCAATCAGATCCTTCTGAAGATCCATCACTTTTTGGATGTCTTTGTACGATCCGGGAGCTTCATCAAGATCACTTTTATGTCGGATGGCATGCAAAATCCCACGTTCCTCCAGCGGTTTCGATTCCTCCTCGACGCTCAGTGTTTTCTTGGCCTGATTTCGGCTCATCACTCGTCCGGCCCCATGCGAGCAGGATTCAAACGCATCCCTGTTTCCTTTTCCTTTTACGATGTAGGAGTTCGTACCCTGCGATCCCGGAATCATTCCCAACTCGCCTTCTCTTGCTCTCGTGGCTCCTTTCCTGTGAATGATGAGATCTCTTCCAAAATGGTTTTCCCTTGCAGCAAAGTTGTGCGGCTTATTGATGAAATCCGAAAACTCTACATCTCCCAAAATATCTCTGAACGCTTGTTTAACTCTCTCCATCATTAACTTTCTGTTGTTCAGGGCAAACTCAATGCAATAATTCATTTCGCTCAGATAGTCTGAGAACTCATCCGTATCAGCCGGAAAAAATGCTAAGTCGGAACGGGTATCACTTTTCCATTTCTTATTCAGATCTTTCGCTTTTTGATTGTGATGTTTCGCAACTGTAAATCCGATATTCCTCGATCCGGAGTGAATCATAATCCAAACAAAACCATCTGATCCTTTCTGAATTTCAATAAAGTGATTCCCCCCGCCCAGCGTACCAACCTGATTTCGTGCACTTTCATACTCCTGCTCTACAATCTCAAGATTACCGTTTAAATCCGGCATCCACTTTTCATCCTGCTGTTGGTCATGATGGTTAAACCCAACCGGAACCGTTTTACGAATCAAACTCATAATCGATTTCAGATCATCGCGGCTGACCACTTTCCGATCTGTCCTCAGCGAACACATCCCGCACCCAATATCCACGCCAACTGCATTTGGTATGATGGCGTCCTCAGTCGCAAGTACTCCCCCAATAGGCATACCATATCCCTGGTGAGAATCCGGCATGATGGCAATATGTTTGTAGGCAAACGGAAGATTTGCCAGGTTTTTGGCCTGTTCCATTGCCCCTTCTTCCATATCATCCAGCCAAAGTTTAATTGGCAATCGTTCTGTGGATATTACTTTTTCCATCACTCTTTAATCTATATAACTAATTTATTCGCACTTCCAATTGAGCACTACTGTTAAAACGTAATAAGAATTTAAATGATTTCTTGATATACTCATCAAATGAATTAAATTCAGATCAAAATACGACGGACTCTAAATATCATCATGAAATATCTTATATCACTTTTTGCACTCGTACTTTGTTTTCAAACCGCCGATGCCCAACGGCTCACAGACGCCATCAAACTGAATCAAATCGGTTTTTATCCCGAATCACAAAAAATTGCTGTAGTTCCGGATAGTGTTTCCGGTAGTTTCTACGTGGTATCTCCCGATTTTTCGGACACACTCCTGACCGGCATACTTTCTGATATTTCTGAAGCACCCAACTCAGAGGAGCAAGTTCGAACAGCAGACTTTTCTGAAGTGAATCAAGCCGGACATTATGTACTCTGGATTCCGGGCCTGGGTCATTCTTACCCGTTTTCTATTTCTGATGATGTGTATGAAGAAGCCGCCAAAGCTGCTTTGAAAGGGTTCTATTTCCAGCGGGCTTCTACTGCTATTCCCTATGAATATGGCGGAAAATGGGCTCGCCCTGCAGGTCATTCTGACAATGAGGTGATCATTCATCCATCCGCGGCATCTGATCAACGGCCGGCTGGTTCAACCATATCGGCTCCAAAGGGTTGGTACGATGCGGGGGATTACAACAAATACGCTGTTAACTCGGGGATTTCTACCGCAACATTGCTCTCTCTGTATGAAGATTTTCCGGAGTATATGAACTCGTTTGAAATCGATATTCCCGAAAGTGAAAACGGGTTACCTGACATATTGGACGAGGCTCTCTGGAATTTACGATGGTATATGAAGATGCAGGATCCGTCAGACGGCGGTGTCTATCATAAGCTCACATCTCCAAATTTTTCCGGACAGGTGATGCCGGTTGAAGACACAGATGATCGATATGTGGTTCAAAAAAGTGTGACCGGCACGCTGAATTTTGCTGCGGTTATGGCACAGGCGGCCCGGGTTTTTCGTGGATATCAAAACGAAGCACCGGCCTTTGCAGATTCGGCTGTCATTGCTTCGCTGAACGCATGGCTTTGGGCTCGGCAAAATCAGGATGCGTTCTATAACCAAGGCGAACTGAACGAAGAGTTTGATCCCGATATTACCACCGGAGCGTATGGAGACGGCGACGCTACCGATGAATTTATCTGGGCAGCGACGGAGCTGTTTGCCACCACCAAAAACTCCCTCTTCTACAATGCAATTGATCTTTTCCCATCAGATCAAGTCACGGTTCCAAGCTGGGCTAATGTTCGTTCTCTGGCCTACTACACTATGGCCAGACTCTCCGAAGATCTTTCTGAGTCTGCTCCTGAGGATATCACAAAAGCCGAACAGATGATCGTTGCCATGGCAGACAGCCTGATCAACAGCGGAAATGAAACCGGCTATGGAACCATCATGGATCGAAGTGCTGACAACTATATCTGGGGAAGTTCATCCGTAGCTGCAAACCAGGGAATAGCACTGATACAGGCTTATTTGATTACGGAGAACGATAAATATATCGATTACGCCCTTTCCAATCTCGATTACCTGTTTGGACGAAATGCCACAGGATACTCCTTCCTCACCGGATACGGTTCTAAAACCCCAATGAATATTCACCACCGGCCGTCCGGTGCTCATATCATTCCCGAACCTGTTCCCGGATTATTGGCGGGAGGTCCAAATGCCGGTCAGCAGGATGGTTGTGAATATCCGTCTGATCTTCCCGCACTTTCATATGTAGATGATTACTGTTCTTACGCATCCAACGAAATTGCCATCAACTGGAATGCACCGATGGTGTATTTGTCGGCGGCTTTAGAGGCTTTGCAAGATCAGACTCCACTTTCACAGGAAAATTAATTTACTCCAAAGTTCCATCCCTAATTGCTGAAATTTAATTATCATTTTAGAAGGCTTTGCAAAACTCTGACCGTCATCCTGAACTTTCCCTCGGGATCCCTCCGGGGGATTCAGGATCTCCAGATACTGGCTGTAAAGACGAATGGAGAATCTGAATCGAGTTCAGATTGACCAATAACCACGGTTCTGCAAAGCCCTCTTTTAATGATTTCAATCTAAGAACCTCTCACAAAACGAATTTTTAAAAAGAAAAAGGAACAAAGGTTTAAGACCGCATGTTTTTAAAAAAGAATGTGAATTAAAAAGAGATCAAAAATGAAATATAATTTATTAGGGGATACTGGCCTGCTTGTCTCGGAACTTTGCTTTGGAACTATGACGTTTGGTGGTGAAGGAATGTGGGAAGCCATCGGTCAGCAGAAACAGGAAGAAGCGGATGAACTCATTAAGAAGTCTGTTGATTCGGGAATCAATTTTATTGATACCGCGAATATCTATTCGTTTGGACAATCCGAAACGATTCTTGGGAACAGTATCAAAAATCTCGATTTAATACGCGATGAACTGGTGATTGCAACGAAACTTCGTGGAAAAATGGGAGAGCAGCCGAATAATCAGGGCCTGTCCCGATATCACATCTTCAACTCGGTTGACAAGAGCTTGAAACGAATGCAGCTGGATCACATCGATCTTCTTTATGTGCATGGCGTTGATTCGGTTACATCTATCCGTGAAACAATGCGCGCATTGAATGATATTGTTGAAAGTGGAAAAGTGCGATACATTGGCGTTTGTAATTGGCCGGCCTGGATGGTGATGAAAGCTCTGGGGATCTCCCGCCAAGAAGGTTGGCATGAATTTAAAGCGATGCAATATTTCTACTCGCTTTCCGCTCGTGATGTGGAGGACGCACTTATCCCGCTAAGTCAATCGGAAAAACTCGGATTCATGCCCTGGAGTCCTCTCGCTGGTGGTTTTCTTTCCGGAAAATATACACGCAACAATAAAAAAGCCGGAGGTGGTTCACGTCGCGATGAATTCGACTTCCCTCCCATCAACAAAGAACAAGCCTTTGATATTGTGAATGTAATGGAAGGGATTGCTGAAAATCATGAAGCTTCTGTTGCTGAAGTAGCTCTCGCCTGGGTTCGGTTACAATCCGGTGTAACGAGTACCATTATCGGTGCAAAAAATATGAACCAACTCACCTCAAACATTAACTCTGCTAAGCTGGAATTGAGTAATGATGAGTTGAGTAAGTTAGACGAAGCTTCTTCGACAAGCGATCGATATCCCTTTTGGATGGTGGATAGACAGGGCGCAAACAGGATCCCAACTTCTGAAGAATAATTATCTGTTTGAAATTTTTTTGAGCTACTGATGTTCATCTTAATCTCTTGTATCTTAAACAATACGTTAATCGGAATTTTAAACTGAAGAATGTTCAAATGTTATCAAAAAAAATTGAATCGATGTTAAACGACCAGGTTCAGCATGAATTTATAGCTGGAAACTGGTACTTGTCTATGTCATCCTGGGCAGAGGTAAATGGCTTTCACGGTACCGCTGGTTTTTTCCTGGAACAGTCTAAAGAGGAAAATTTTCATGCGATGAAGATTTTTCATTATATCAATGACCGGGACGGACATGCCATTGCACCGGCAGTATCAAAACCGGAAAGTGATTTTAACTCTTTTCGACATCTCTTTGAACGAGGTTTAGAACTTGAACAGGAAAACACACAAAAAATCGATAACCTTGTAGAAGCTGCCCAAGAAGCGAAAGACAATGCCACTCAGCAGTTTTTACAGTGGTATGTAGATGAGCAGGTGGAGGAAGAGGAATTATTCCGAACTATTTTGGATAAACTAAATATTCTGGGTGATAAAGGTCCCGGATTGTATATGCTCGATCAGGAATTGGGAAATCGTCAGGCAGATTTGCCCGCTGATGAAAATGATGAAACTGAATAAATTTTTCGCAGATACAGCCTAATAATTCTACGATATCATAGAAACAAATCTTAATAATTCATTTTTTAAGGATGAAATACAGAACACTCGGTAAAACAGGTTTTAAAATTTCTGAAGTTTCGCTGGGAACATGGCAGCTTGGCGGAAAATGGGGGCAGGGACTACATCCCGATACCGCCCAAAAAACTTTGCAAAAAGCGTTCGATAACGGAGTTAATTTTATCGATACAGCCGATGTGTACAAAGACACGGAAAGTGAAGTTGAAGTGGGCAAAGCGATCAAAAAAACAAGCGAACGAATTTATGTTGCTACAAAATGCGGTCGCCAAATCAGTCCTCACACCAACGAAAATTACACTCCTGATGCACTTCGGGGATACGTGGAAGATTCTCTGAAGCGCCTGGATGTGGAGGCTCTTGACCTTGTACAGCTTCATTGTCCGCCGACAGAAGTGTACTACCGGCCCGAAATATTTGGTGAGTTTGAGAAACTCAAAGAGGAAGGAAAAATCCTGAATCTTGGTGTAAGCATAGAAAAAATTGAAGAGGGATTGAAGGCCATTGAGTACGACAATGTGACCACCATTCAGGTAATCTACAACATGTTCCGGCAGCGTCCGCATGAAGAGCTTTTTCCAAAAGCACAGGATAATCATGTGGGAATCATCGTTCGGGTTCCATTAGCCAGCGGACTTCTAACCGGTAAATTCTCCAAAGACACAACCTTCGATAAGAAAGATCATAGAAACTTTAACCGCGAAGGTAAATTCTTTGATGTCGGCGAGACCTTCTCAGGAATCCCCTATGAAACGGGAATTGAAGCTGTAGAACGTTTAAAAGAAGCTGTTGGCGAGGACACAAATCTCGTACACCTGGCACTCCGCTGGATTTTAATGCGCGATGAAGTGAGTGTTGTGATTCCGGGTGCTTCATCCGACAAACACGTAAAATCCAACTGCGATGCATCGGAAACACCACCCATTTCGGATGAAACCATGGAAAAAATTGATGAGATTTATGAGGAGATGATCAAGCCGCATGTTCATCAGCGATGGTAACAGTGGGATAAGGTTTCTGGTTGCTGGTTAAAAGTTATCCACAGTCTTGTTAATAACTCATTTATTTTGTGGATACCTTTGTGAATAACTCATCGAAATTCTTTCGTGCATATTTCTTACTTTTTATTTTGAGTAGTCGGAAAGCTCATTCCAGATATTCCGGGAACATCCATTCAATTCTCATTTTTTAAATTTAGCAGCAGATGGCCAATCAAAATGGCTCTAAGTCGTCCAACAGTTCGCGGTCACTTCAACATGATGGCGGACGTATTCCACCCCAGGCTGTGGAGGTGGAAGAAGCCGTTTTGGGTGCGATGTTGATTGAGCGTGAAGCAGCAACGATTGCTCTCCAGCTTTTACGTCCCGAAGATTTTTACAAACCCGCCAACAAACACATTTTTGAAACGCTTTTTGAGCTTTATGAACGGGATAATCCGCTGGATCTGCTCACTGTGGAAAATGAACTGCGTGACAAAAGTCTGCTGGATGTTGTAGGCGGAACCGGATACCTGGCTGACCTGACGCGCTCGGTTAGTTCGGCAGCCAATATCGATTATCATGCGCAGATCATAACGGAAAAATCGATTAAGCGAAATTTAATCCTGCACTGCAATGAGATCATCAAAACGGCGTATGATACAACTTCTGATGCCTCTGATGTACTGGATGAAGCCGAGCAGCGAATTTTTGATCTTTCCAACAATAAAACCAGGTCTAATGCCACTATTATCGGAGATATCCTAAAAGATACACTTGGCTACCTGGAAGATCTTCGCGGAAAACCGGAAGGGGTCACAGGCGTTCCCTCGGGACTGGATGTAGATAAATATACATCCGGCTGGCAGAATGGAGACCTGGTCATCATTGCGGCTCGTCCCTCGATGGGTAAAACGGCGTTTACACTTACCGCCGCCCGAAATGCGGCCCTACATGCAAATGAGGAGATGCGGACAAATGTGGCGATCTTCAGTTTGGAGATGTCATCCCAGCAGTTGGTCCAGCGATTTCTGACGATGGAAGCGCGAATCAACGCCCAGGATGCACGAACCGGTCGTGTGAAAGATGAAGATTTTAAACGAATGATCGACGCAGCGAGCCGCCTTTTTACGGCCGGTATTTTTATAGATGACACCCCCAGCCTGAGCTTAATGGAACTTCGCACAAAATGCCGGAGACTTAAAAGTGAACACGACATTGGCCTTATTGTTGTGGATTATCTTCAGCTGATGACTGCCAACGCCCGAGATTTTGGAAATCGAGAACAGGAAATTGCAACAATTTCGCGAGGGTTAAAAGCACTGGCTAAAGAACTGGATGTACCTGTAGTTGCTCTTGCACAGTTGAGCCGTGCAGTTGAACAGAGAGGCGGAGACAAACGGCCACAGTTGAGTGACTTACGGGAGTCCGGATCTATTGAGCAGGATGCCGATGTAGTTTGCTTCCTTTACCGGCCTGAATACTATGGAATTACCACAACGGCCGAGGGGGAATCCACCAATGGCCTCGCTGAACTAATTATTGGCAAGCAGCGGAATGGCCCTGTGGGAACAACCCGCATGTTCTTCGTGAAAGAGTACGCCCGGTTCGAACGACTCTCCAGAATTGACCGCGGAAACACGCCGGGAGGTGACGACTACCTTGAAGAACCTGAAAACAATAATGATGGCCCATCTATGCCTCCTCCTACCCACAATCCCGGCGGCGGAGATGACGACGAAGCGCCGTTTTAGATTGGTACATTCATAATTGTTGTCAGTTGTTCGTTGAACTTCTTCACTGCCCGTTCGTGCATCTATACATTACACAAGTGAAGACTTGCCTGATTGGTGATTTTTGATATGCGATATTCGATCTCTGATCTGTCCTGTACTTCGCATATCTGCGATCGGATATCTCCAATCGCATATCATAGAAGTGGATGCTTTTCTAAATTATCTCTTCCACGAAGATGAGAATAAATCATCTCATTCTTACCTCGAAAAAGCACAAATTCCTAAATCCACAGAACAACGATATTGATGTTAGAGAAGTTACTCCGAAAATTATTTCATATGATATATATGTTATTAAAAATCAGATAGTTAACTCTTTATATAATTGGAAACTTTTTCTTGTTTCATCCCGAGGCATCGGGACTGTGAAACAGAATGCAGGTGGTGCTCTGCTCCACCCTATATTGGCTTTAAACGGGCAGCAGAGCAGCCCAGACTACCATCTCGGAGCAGAGCACCGAGACGAGAGTAAGTTGCAGTTCGTTTTGCAATGAACTACCTCGGGGCAAAGCCCACGAGGTATCAACTTATAATCCAAATTTTTTTAACAATGGTTGCACTTATTGTGAAGTGTCCCCCTTTGAAGAGCCTGTCCCGACACTTCGGGAGGGCAATGGGGGATGATCAATCTCCCCTTGAGGGGAGTACGGCTTTAGCCGGGAGGGGTGTAATGCCTCAGAACCAAGACTTTGTCAATTCAAAACTCAGAACATCATCCCCCAGCTCACTCTGTTCGCTTCCCCCTTCTCCCGAAAGGGGCGTCATCAATAGCATGGGGTGAAACCCTATGAAAAATAACGCATTTCATTCGATCAGCCCTGAAAGGGCGTAAGCCCAAGAGATTGTCAGGGGAAAGCTTGCGCCCTTTCAGGGCTACACTATTCCTATGATTCCCAATACATAGGACTCCGTCCTATGCTATTGATGACGCCCCTTCGGGGCTTTTGATCGCAAAAACTCCTTGGTCCCGACGGTTGGGGACGTTTCAAAAACCGAGAGAAATTTCATCGTCATTGCTAATTATTTGCTTAAAAAAATGGGGCAAGTCCTCATAAATCAGAGAAGTTACCCCGAAATTTTAAGTTTAAGTATGCTAAAATATTAAATAACAGTAGTTTAATACATTTAACAAGTGGAAATGGTGATTTTGGGAAAATAACCGACCTTGAATAGTTGGCGGGAAAAAGGACAACGAGAGAACCGTGAGAAGAATCCTTTCATACCGGTGAGAAGCGAAATTTAAGGGCTGAAAGCGTGATGGACCATTGAAAGGATTCCACGGTGAACTCGTGTCCGCCGCCAAGTATTCACAGTCTTGATTTTTCGTTCTTTTGTATCAAGACAAAAGGACATACAACATGCAATAAGTTTACACTTACAATAATGGGGTAAGTCCTCATAAATCACGGTTGATTTTAGCGATAAAATTTATGGAGCTATAGATCCGCTTAGCTGAGCATTTCCACTTCCCCTAATATCTGCTTTCGTAAAACGAAGCCGAAATTCGGTACCCTTGCCGCTACTGTTAAAACTGTATTCTGCTTCGAGCTGTAAAGCCAGGGTTTTTATAAGGTGTATTCCCAGTGATTTTGCATCCTGGCTGGTAAAGGATTTGGGCAACCCTATACCGTTATCTTTAATCTCAATATCAACCGAATCATTAACTATGGATAGGTTAACATCAAGAATACCTTTTTTTCTACCTTTAAAAGCGTGTTTATACACATTGGTTATCACTTCATTCACAATTAATGCACAGGGTATTGCCTGATTTATATTCAATTCCAGGGGTACAGGAGTAAACCGAACGTCAATGTTCTTATCCTGACCCATCGTGGACGATATACTTTCAATTAACTTTTCTAAAATTTTGGAGAAAGACAATTTTGAAAAATTACCAGACTGATATAGTATTTCGTGTATGGTAGCCATTGTGTGAATCCTCGAAATACTGGCATTCAATTTTTCTTCAATCAGTTCATTCTCTTCTTCGTAGGCCTGCAGCTGCATCATGGCAGAAACAACAGCAAGATTATTTTTTACCCTGTGATGAATCTCTGCCAGCAGCACCTCTTTTTCCCGAAGCGACTCTTTCAGCTCTGTTTCACTCACTTTCTTTTCAGTAATATCAATTCCAACGCACTGTATTTCGGTGGGCTTCCCGGCGTTGTCTGTCAGGCATACAAAATCCCACAGAGTGGTTTTTATCTTTCCATTTTTACCCGGTTTATCAATCTCTACCTGGTATACTTCATTGGGATTGTTCATACACTGGTCCACAACCTGTCTCACACGGTCATGGTGATACTCCTTAATTGAAATCATACTGTGGGTTCCTTCAAGGTTATCCTTGTCATGAATCCACCCATACTCTTCCTTAAATTTGGGATTATAGTATGTATAGTATCCTTCCAGATCCGTTCGGATAATATAATTCGTCTGTGAATCGATAATACCCTGGAGTCTTGATTCACTTTTCAGTATCCGCTCTTTCGAAATCTTATTTTCGATAGCCGATCCAAGATTAATCGCAATCGTTTTTAGAAACGTAACTTCCTCTTCACTCCAGATCCTTTCATTTACGCAATCATCAAATCCCATGAAGCCTCTGAACTGCTTATTGGTAAAAACCGGCAGAGCAAGAATCGATTTGATCTGCTGGCCTGAAATAAATTCCGCTAGCTCCTTGTCCTCAATTTCCGATACTACTTTATTAAACCCACCTTCATGGATCACTTGATCCATAAAACTCTGAATATCATCAAACGGATGATTCTGGTGATTGGGGTTATCAATTTCGCGGGTCGTTCCCTCCGATACCCATTCCGCCTTCATGGATATAGCATCCTGACCGGTTTCATGCAGAATGGAGTGTTCAAAAAAGTAGACCCTGTCCGCCCCGGCAACTTCACCGAACTGCTCAAGGCTTTTGTCCAGGGCTCGAAACCAGTCATCTTCTTTGATCAATAAGGCATTAAAACGTGCTATAGCATCAAGCTGCCTGGTTTTTTCTTTTAGCTTCTCTTCGGCCGTTTTTCTTTTATGAATATCCTGAAAGCTGCCGTATATCCGAACCGGTTTGCCATTTACAATCTCAGCTTTTCCTATCGTCCTGATCCATTTCTCATTTCCCTTAGCCGTGATGATGGGCAGTTCAAGATCCCACGGAGTGCCGTTTTTCATCGTCTCTTCGGCTGCCTGCTGGATAAGTTCCCTGGCCTCTCCTTCTTTATAATAGTTTAAAACAGCATCAAGGTCAGGCTCAAAGTCCGGTTCCTCTTCGTGGATCTGCCGGGTAATGTCAGACCAATACACCTCTTCATTGATTAAATCCACCTCCCAGCTCCCTATTTTGGCAAGCCGGTTCGCCCGGTCAAGGAGCTGCCGAAGCTCCTTTTCTTCCGTTACGTCTTTAGCTACGCTGTATGTGATCTTTTCATCATAAAAGGGTTTTGTAGTCCACGACAACCAGATTACTTTCCCCGATTTGGTGATATGGCGGTTCTCGAAATAGTGATTCCCTTCTCCCCTGTTTAATGCCTCAAACTCCTCCTCTGTTTTCTGTTTATCTGCCGGATGCACAAATTCAATGATTGGCGTATTCAATAATTCTTTTTCGGTATATCCCAGCAGCTCGCTCATTGCCGGATTTACTTTTTTATAATAACCGTCGAGCCCCGCAATGCAGATCACGTCCGGGGCAGAGTTAAATATTCTTGAGAGTTCTTCCTCAACTTCTTTGCGTTTAATTTCGGATGCAAACTGATCTGCTAACTCTTTAAACAGATCCACATAATAACGTTCACTTTTCAGATCTTTCGATGCTAACAAAACAAGTACACCCAGTACATCCTCTTCATCGATTACGGGGAAACTGAACGCGGTTTTTACTCCGGCTTTTGCGGCTTTTTCCCGCCGGATAAATGTTTTTCGTTTATCCAGGTTTCTCCAGAACAAGTTCTTCTTTTGCTTCCATGTTTTACCTGGCAGGCCCTCTCCTTTTTTAAATACCTCAACTTTTTTCCCGTCTGTATAAAATTGTTCTATTTCAGGATTTCCAATCGAATGGGCCGCAAGATTCATCAATGTTCGGTCTCTATCCGCAAGCCAAAATTCAACCGCATCAAAGTAGTGCAGACTGGCAATTTCATCCAGCGAAGATTGCAGGGCACTTCTTACGGTTTCTTCTCTGTTAAAAATCAAACTTATTTCGGACGAAAGTGCTTTCTGAAGTTCCTGAAGTTTACGATCGGTTATATCCTTCTGGATAGATATAAAATGTGTACATTTGCCCCTTTCAAACATTGGGCTCAGCGAAATATTCACCCAGTACTCATCACCACTTTTGTTGTAGTTGAGAAGCTCCACTTCCACGCTTTCCCGGTTTCGAATTGCATTACGTAATTCTTGAAGCTGCTTCGACCCGGTATTCGCCCCTTGCAGTATGCGGGGCGTTTTCCCGATTACATCTTCGGCCGTGTAGCCCGTCATTTTCTCAAAACTTCGGTTTACGTAGACGATCTCAGGGCCTTCAGGGGCCTCAACCGGTTCCGCTTTCGTAATCAAAACCGCGTCGTTGGCCTCGGTCACCACCGATTCCATCAGTTTCAGGTTCAATTCCGCCTGTTTCTCTTTGGTAATATCAATCACAATGGAATCCCAGACCACACGGCCGTCTTTCTTACTGACCGGATTACCCATTCCCCGCAGCCAGCGCGTGGTACCATCCGGATGGTGATACCGGTACTCACACACCCATTTTGTGTTCTTCTCCGCAGATTCATTCATGGACTGAATCACACGGTCCACGTCATCCTTGTGAATATTCTTCCATCCAAGGCTTTTGTCTTTAAAAATATCATCGGGATTGAAACCCAAAACCTGCTTCACTTCGCCGGTTACAAAGTGTATTTTTTCAAATCCATCCGGTTTCGTCACATATCGATAGATTACGCCGGGCACATTGTTCATCACTCCCTTCAGGCTCTCTTGCCTGTCCGTCGTATCGAACATGTCGATCAGCTCTATACTAACCATTTTATTGCCGTCAGCATCGGCAAAAATAGATGATGAAAACTCACACCAAAATCTTTTTCCGTTTTTCCGAATCCCAATCACTTCACCTGACGTACTGCCCTTCTCTTCTCGTTCCTTCAGTTTCTCAGAGAAGTCCGGTGACTTCGGATCGATCATACCCTGCATTCCCTGTTTCTTGAACTCCTCTTCCGTGTAACCGAACATACGGCATGCGGCTTTGTTTGCCTCAAGAATAGTGCCATCGGGCCGTGTAATAAATAGCGCCGCTATGGAGTTCTCAAAGACAAACCGGTAGTGTTCTCTCTGTGTGTAGATTTGGTGGTTCGATTTTTCTTTTACTTCATCTCTCTCAGTACGTTTTTTATTCGTCATAACCTATACATTTTAACCTATTAAGCCCGGTTTAGATAAATGGGTGAGCACTTATTAAGCTTTATCACACATGACTCTTATACTTGTATATTAACAAAGTTTAGCACCGTTTACTATTCCAAAAAGTTACACCAACACGTTATAATTATAAGTACACTTAACCTATTATTTATATTGCTGATATTTCTTTAGGGGGGCTTTGAAATACTTCCTTCTAATCCCCTCTTAAATTTTTAGGTGGGGTTTCCACCATAAGGGACTTTTCGGGAGCTGACATTACCCATGTAATTTCATCATTTTTGTATATAAACTGTTGCCAGCCAATAGATAACGTCTTTAGGTTTTCTATGTTGTCTTGTCCGAAGGACTCCCTGAGAGATGCTCTGTCTGGCGCAAGTGTTAAGCGAAGCGTCACTTGTGCCCCTTTTCCATTTGCAAAAAAGCTTGGGGGAACCATTCTGGAATAACGGTTATGTGACGGAAACCACAGGAAAAATCTTAGAGAAGGCTTTGCAAAACTCTGACCGTCATCCTGAACTTTCTCATAGGGATCCCTCCCTAGTGTCGCAACCAGTAAATTAATTTAGTGTCAGGATCAATAAATCAATTTAATAGTCAACTTGAAAAGAGGCCACAAAAGCACAAAAACACAAATAATTTTGTGGTTTCGTGTTTTTGTGGCTACCTGATTGACTATACTTATTTAAAGATCGTAACACTAGGGGGATTCAGGATCTCCAGATACTGGCTATAAAGACGAATGGAGAATCTGAATCGAGTTCAGATTGACCAATAACCACGGTTTTGCAAAGCCCTCTCGTAATTACTCTCCAGAAATAAATTCGGACGCCTTTTATCCAATTCTCAACTCTCACTCTCCTTCATTTGCTCCAAGAGATTGTCAAACTTTTGATCAAATAATGTACGAATAGATTCCCGATCCTCATCCGATAACTTCACAATTCCCTGTGTATTTTTTACGGCTTGTTCCTCTGTTTTTATGCCGGGAATTACTGTTGACACCCCTTCAAAGCTCAAGATAAAACTCAAAGCCAGTTCTGTTTTAGTCACACCATATTTCTCTGTTAACGGCCAAACTTCTTCGAGAGCATCAAGCGAGGCTTCCAGGATGGGTGGTTTCAATCGAAAATATCGGTGATCATCCTCATCAAAACGGGTATCCTTATCGAATTTTCCGGTAAGCAGCCCAAACTGCAGGGGCATTCGTGCGATAATTCCCATTCCTCTTTTATCTGCTTGTTGAATAATCTCAAGACTTCGCTGATTGATAATATTCAAAACCACCTGTAAACCATGCCCTATATTTTTTTCAAAGATAAAATCAGCCTCAGGATAAGGATTATAAGTATTCAGAGAGACACCCCAATAACGAATTTTCCCGTCACTCTTCAGTTTCTCCATCGCCTCAATACATTCACCCTGTTCCAGATGATTCAGCTTTGCGGTGTGCAATTGATAAAAATCGATCACGTCTCTTTTTAAACGCTTTAAACTATTCTCGCAGGAATTCACAATATGCTCATAGGTGTAATCCACATAGATCGATTCGTCTTCATCCAGCCGATGCCCGACCTTGCTGGCAATAATCACATCTTTCTTATCACTAAAAACGTTACCGAGTAACTCCTCTGAGTGGCCAAGGCCATAAAAGTCAGCCGTATCATAGAAATTCACTCCGAGGTCATAGGCTTTTTCAAGAGCTTTAATGGATGTATCATCATCTACATCTCCCCAGCCGAGGGGAATATCACCGGCCATGGCCGGCCCGCCAATTCCCCATGTACCAAATCCCACTTCACTTACTTTCAGATCCGTATTGCCAAATTGCCTGTATTGCATAGTAACCACCGCTTTTTAATCGCATTGTATTTAAATCAATTTCGTCTGTGTATAATACAAATTTTAACAGGCTCACTGCATCCTGAAGTTAGAATATTTAAGATTATCAGATTATTCGTCAGCTACATGATTTCTGATATGTTTCATTCAAAAATTGTCAACAATCTATGCACTTATTGTGAAGTGTCCCCCTTTGAAGAGCCTGTCCCGACACTTCGGGAGGGCAATGGGGGATGATCAATCTCCCCTTGAGGGGAGTACGGCTTTAGCCGGGAGGGGTGTAATGCTTCAGAACCAAGACTTTGTCAATTCAAAACTCAGATAGTCATCCCCCCAGCTCACTCTGCTCGCTTTCCCCCTTCAAAGGGCTGACATTACCCATGTAATTTCAAATATGACTAATTTAGTCTATGTAAAGTATTGGTAATGCTTGACGTAAAGCTGTTAGGTATATTTTCGAAAAATATCCGTTTATCATTTTAAAAATAGATTTGCAATACGCTTTTTGAAAGATGAATAATAGGTGCTTCAACATCTATTCATTGCTGTTTTAGAGTTGATTTATTTTAGGGTCAGAACAACTCCGGCCTCGAAAGAATTGGCGGATTGAGGGAGCCTGAAGATCTGCGGAGACCTTTTATCATACCGGCTCTTAACGATGTTAACAAGCTATAAACGCGGTGGACCATTGATAAAAGGTAGCAGAGATTCAGTGACCGCCGCCAATTCTTTCACCGCCTTGAATTTTTGGTTCTTTTGTCCCGAAGCGTCGGGATGAACAAGGTGAACATTACGGTTGATAGCCTATTATTATGAATGATACTCAACCTTTCCAATAAACCTTGGTAAAGATATCATCTCAAAAATTGAGATTTTATGGGTAATGTCAGCTTCAAAGGGGGACTTTAATCTTTTCCGACCCAGAAGGTCGGGGAATTAAACCACTTAGGATTAAGAATTACTTTCCCTGTACATCATTTTTCTACATACACACTCTACCCTTCGTAGAAACCGAAAGTATTCGCCAAAAAACATGCGGGTAGGAATATCACCTCATCACGAGAAATACAACTTGTAAAAATTTTGGGCCAAAGAGTCGGCATCCCTTAGCAATTATGCTTAGTTTATCCCCGCAATAACTATGAATCAATCCAAGTTGAAAACCTGACATGTTCTATTCCATCTTTTTAATTCTTCACTCCCTTCTTCGCTGGTTTGTTTTAATCAGTTTAATCTATACAATGTTCCTGGCATACAAAGGGTGGTTTTCAAATCTTACATACACTCCTCGCCATGATAAAATTCGAAATATCACGGTTATCATTGTACACGTTCAGCTGCTTGTGGGCCTTGTACTCTATGGCATTAGCCCCGTCATAAGGCAACTCTTCAGTAATTTTGGTGAGGCTGTTCAGCAATCTGCCCTTCGGTTTTACGGAATGGAACACAGTATTTTAATGATCCTTGCGGTTGTCTTTATCACCATCGGTTCGGCCAAAGCCAAACGGCTTACAGAAGATGTGAAGAAATTTAAATCGATCGCCGTATGGTTCACCATCGGGCTGATACTCATCCTGATTACCATCCCCTGGCCGTTCTCTCCATTTGATGCACGTCCGTTATTCAGAATTTTTTAACGGCTGAGTTCAACCAATCGATTTAAAATGAAGCCACACTCTTTGTTTCCTTCAACTCATCAAAAAGAGAGTCATAACGATCAATCATCTGGCTCCAGTCCAGATGTTTGTTGATATTTTGAAGAGAGGCCTTGGGTAACGGTTTTGTCTCGCCAGTAAGTAAATTTTTCAGATTGCGAAACAGGTCGTCTTCGGTATCATACAAAACCGGGGCATGCAATAGTGGATTATGGAGACTCTCGGGAATTAGTTCGGGATAGTGTAATCGATTGGGAACCAGCGGATGACACCCACAGTAGATCGCTTCCATGATCGCCACACAGAAAAACTCGTATGTGGCCGTTGAAACTACGATATCTCCCGAGTGAAGAAGTTTGCTATACCTTTCAACATTTTCCACATAGCCAAAATGGGTGATCTGATCTCCAAACCGTTTCCATGCTTTTTCAAACTCTTCCGGTTTTTTGTGTTTAGTATCACCCGCTAAAATCAGATCAAACTCCAGGTCTATATCGTTCAGGCGGTTCAACACTTTAAAAAACATGGAGGGATTTCGATCAAACTGCCAACGTTGATTCCATACAATTACAGGTCGTTTATTGTTTTGCCGCGTATCTGGTTGTTGGTCAAAAACCGAAAGATCTAAACCGGGGTACATCACCTGGCTCTTTTCCTGGATCTTGTCCACCGTATTGTAATGTTTATCATCCGGAAAGTTCTCCAGGAACGTGGGTAACGCCTCCAAAAGATCATTCAGGTGAAACTTTGTTGAGAACAGAAGTTTATCAGCCGACAGCATACTCAGATAGTTGATATAGCAATAGGTTATATCACGATCTTCACCCTCCGGCATCGGCTGTGTAAGCTGATTTTCGTGCATAATCATCACTTTGGGCGTATGCGCAAAGCGGGGATTTGTAAGCGCAAGAAACGCCGGCAGGTTGGTCATACTACTCACCAACAAAAGATCAATATCTTCAACTATTTCGGCGGACATCTCTGCAAGTTTTACAGAATCGCCGTGCATACGCCATTTCCATCGTCGATAATCCAGTTTTATCGGGATGATATTGTGAGCTGAGTGTTCCTGAAGACCTTTCAAAAAAGCCCGGTGAGATCCGTTATAAAAAGGTTCAACTGCAAGTATATTCACGAAAAAACTCCTGTAGATGATCTGTTGAAAGTACCCCGAAATAAACGAGTCGAGAACTCAGAAGCAACTTTTTTATTTCGTATAACAGGAAAATTACCCGTTACTGGTTAACTCCATTCTATCTCCATCATCGAGATTGGGTACTAAACTAACCTACCACTTCTTCATTCCTGTTTTCTGCCTGCATTCATGGACTAAAGAGCCGGACAAGCTGTCCGGCGTACGTACAACGGGCAGCTTGCCCGTTACTAATGAACTCAATTTAATTGATAAGTGTAGAACAGAATGCCTGATTCTCGTTCAAAATCACACCCCCCGTTCGCTGCCATAACTCGAGCCTGTCGTGCCGGACAAGCTGTCCGGCGTACGTACAACGGGCAGCTTGCCCGTTACTAATGAACTCAATTTAATTGATAAGTGTAGAACAGGATGCCTGATTCTCGTTCAAAATCACAACCCCCGTTCACCGCCATAACTCAAGCCTGTCGTGCCGGACAAGCTGTCCGGCGTACGTACAACGGGCAGCTTGCCCGTTACTAATGAACTCAATTTAATTGATGAGTGTAGAACAGGATGCCTGATTCTCGTTCAAAATCACAACCCCCGTTCGCTGCCATAACTCGAGCCTGTCGTGCCGGACAAGCTGTCCGGCGTACGTTACCGAAACCGCCGCTTCATCTCATCCATAGACATGGTAACCAGTGTTGGTTTTTCAAGCGGATCGTGATAGGGTTCTTCACAGGCAAAAAGCTGATCGATCAACATCTCCATCTCTTGTTCGGTAAGTTTCTTTCCCCGCGGAATAGCCGTTCGAGATGCAAATGCAATAGCTACCCGTTTTCGGGCATCGAGGGATGGTTTTTTACTGAGCTCCCGGTACTGCTGAAGCATATCCCGGAGTACTGCTTTTTCGTCACCAATCTCAATATCCGCAGGAACACCATTGATAATCGCCGTATTTCCGCTCAATAGCTGGATGCTAAAACCCATTCGTTGAATAATAGGCAACAGCTCTTTCAGAAGTGAAAACTCAGTTGCATTTAATTCAACCGTTTGTGCAAAAAGCAGTTGCTGTGTTCCCGGTAATGACTCCTCCGTAGCGCTCATCGCCTTTTCAAAAATAATTCGTTTGTGAGCTGCATGCTGATCGATTACGCATAAGCCGGTCCGGGTTTGGGTTAAAATGTACCGGTTATGAAGCTGCCAGAAGCCTCTGTCACGCGACTGACTCTGATTTTTCGAAGAGTGTTTTTGATCTTCTTCAGTATAATCTCCTTCAGTATCTGTACCGCCATACAATCGCTCTGCCGATTCTTCTCCATCGATTCCGGATTTTCGAAAGTTAATCCTGGATGGGATGTTAATGGGGTTGGTTTGCCCCCCGTTTTTTCCTCGCTTATCGCTGCGATTATTGAATTGATCGAGCGAGAGATCAAAATCATTTTCAACCCGCTCAGACGTCTCGATATCCGGAACGGCAAAATATTCATTGATCGCTTTTTTAATGACAGATCGTGCCAACTGTATGATACTTCGCTCGTCATCAAATTTTACTTCCAGTTTGGCGGGATGCACGTTTACATCCACCTGGGTTGGATCAATCTCAAAATAGATCGCATAAAACGGATACTCATTCTGACGTGTCCATGTATCAAAAAGACTCAGAATAACATAGGTCAGGTATCGATGCTGAAAGGGCCGGCCGTTCACAAACAGAAACTGCTCTCCCCGGCTTTTTTTGGCCAGTTTTGGATCCACCAGCATGCCGTGAATTTTTACATAGCTGGTTTCCTCCTCGAAAGGAATCAGGCTGGCCTTGTACTGTTTCCCAAAAAGTGCAGGAATCCGTTCAGTCAGATCCTGTTTCGGAAGATGATACATCCGGTCGCCATCGGCATGCAGTTCGAACTCAATATTTGTATTGGCAAGTGCGCTGTTTTGAAACGCCTGGATGATATGCTTCAGCTCGGTTGCATCGGTTTTCAGGAATTGGCGGCGGGCCGGTACATTGTAGAACAGGTTTCGAACGGCAACGGAGGTTCCGTCATCTACTGCCACCGGCTCAAACCGTTTCTCTTCGCCACCCCATATTTCAAGAAGTGTTCCGGCATCATCTTCCACCCGCTTGGTCTTCATCTCAATCTGAGAGACGGACGCAATCGATGCCATCGCTTCTCCGCGAAATCCCATGGTTCGAACACGAAAGAGGTCATCAACCGATTCTATTTTTGATGTGGCATGCCGTTCGAAACAGAGCCGGGCATCCTCCTCCGACATTCCGCATCCGTTATCAACAACCTGGATAAGTGTACGGCCGGCCTGCAGAACAATCAGTTTGATGTGATCGGCTCCGGCATCAATGGCATTGTCGAGAAGTTCTTTCGCCACAGATGCGGGACGCTGAATAACCTCGCCGGCGGCAATTTTATTGGAAAGTTCGGGGGGCATGGTTCGAATAACCGACTGCCCAATTTCTCCTTGTTGATTCAAAAAACTTAATTCAAATTTTAGAGGTGATGCTTACAGAGCTGTAATGATCCAAATAACCATGATTAAGCCAACTGCATACAATACGACACGAATATTCTGAGCACGATGGCGCTTTCGTTTCGTTTCAAATTTCATTCGCTGCCTTCGCTTTTTCTCCTTCTCAGGATCATAGTACCGCGTTGGCATATCAAATTTTCTGGGTTTGGCCCTGAAGCCGAACATGGGTTTGAACATAGTACTCGGTTTTGGCTTTAAAACGACTCGGTTCAGAATATGTTTTAAAGATACAATTTGAGACACGGATTTTCAGTTTTTTTCAAGAAAAGTACAACGGGCAACCTGCCAGTTACTGATACACTCTTCTCATTCCATACACGTAGGTAAAGCTGCATGTTTATGGTATCGAACCATAACTCCCATTTCTGTCAATGACCACACGCCGAGGTGCCGGACAAGCTGTCCGGCGTACTGTACAACGGGCAGCTTGCCCGTTACTGATACACTTGTTTGCATCCCACTCTTTTTGATAATAGGACACGTCTATCGCGACAAATCGTACTTTCCCATTTTCCCAGACCACAGCTGAGTGCCGGACAAGCTGTCCGGCGTACGTACAACGGGCAGCTTGCCCGTTACTGAACATTTTTGCATTCACTTTGATAATGGACTGTTATCGTGACAAATCGTAATTTCCCATTTTTCCCAATGACCACAGGCCGAGGTGCCGGACAGGCTGTCCGGCGTACGTACAACGGGCAGCCTGCCCGTTACTGACCAACTCCATTCTATCAATATATGTGGATATGGATATACCTTTTTTGCTTTCAATCAGACAAAATCTAATATTAAATATTTCAGAAAACGAAGAGCCAGTATTTTGGAATACTACAAGAGAAAACTACCACATTGGCAAATTTCCGGAGCCGAATATTTTGTCACGTTCCGTTTAGCAGGTTCCCTGCCCGTCCAGGTTGTCAAGGATTTACAACAAATGAGAAAACGGCATCATCAAGCGATATCAGAAAATCCAGACAATAAAAAGGAACTTCAAAAAAAGCTTGAATCAAAATTTTTTAAAAAATATGAAGACCTGTTAGACAACAGCAGCACAGGGCCAAGATGGTTACAAAAACCGGAAATTGCTGAAATCATCAAAGAGTCCATTCATTTTCGAGATAAGCGAAAATACGATTTGTATGCATACTGTATCATGAGTAATCATGTCCATATTGTTTTTCGCCACCTTCAAAAAGATCACGAAGAAAATATTGAGCACACACTCCCGCCCGTCACCAGAATTCTAAAGAATTTGAAATCTTATTCAGCTCTTCAGGCAAATAAAGCACTGGATAGAAATGGTGCCTTTTGGCACTCTGAAAGTTATGATCATCTGATCAGAAATAACTCAGAACTGGAAAATATGATTCGTTATACAATATACAATCCTGTTAAAGCTAAGTTGGTTAAGAGATGGCAGGATTGGGAACATACATATTGTAAGGCTGAATTTTTGGGAGATTTCTAAATGCACAACAGGCAGCCTGCACATGACTGCTCCATTCGATTGGATCCATCTTTTTTTGAGTAATGGAACATATTCATTGTGGTAAATCTTAATTTCACAGCTTTCCAGTTATCACAGATTTGAGGCCGGACAAGCTGTCCGGCGTACTGTACAACGGGCAGCCTGCCCGTTACTGATACACTTGCTTGCATCCCACTCTTTTTGATAATGGGACACGTTTATCGCGACTAATCTTATTTCCCATTTTTCCCGATGACCACAGCGGGTGCCGGACAGCTGTCCGGCGTACTAACGGGCAGCTGCCGTTACTGATACACTTGTATCATCACGATAAGGCATGTTACGGACAACCTACTTCCATTTCTGCCAATGACCACAGGCCGAGGTGCCGGACAAGCTGTCCGGCGTACGTACAACGGGCAGCTTGCCCGTTACTGATACACTTGTTTGCATCCACTCTTTTTGATAATAGGACACGTTTATCGCGACAAATCGTAATTTCCCATTTTTCCCAATGACCACAGGCTGAGGTGCCGGACAAGCTGTCCGGCGTACATTTAATAACAAATCCAATCTAAATTCATTATTTTACTTTATTGAAAATGCTAACCCAAAATTAATGACTAAATCGAATGAGTTTTGAAAAATTAGATAAACCTTCTGTTGGCTCCGTCATCAAGAAAAATGAAGACGGATCCCTTATTGTCGGAGACGATCCGATTATACCGTTTATTGAAGGCGACGGTATTGGAATTGACATATCACCCACCATGAAACACGTTGTAGACAGCGCTGTTGAAAAAGCCTATAACGGAAAGAAAAAAATTAACTGGTTTGAAGTGTACGCCGGCGAAAAAGCCGTAGAAGAATATGGCGATGATACATGGCTGCCCGAAGATACATTAACCGCTTTCCGGGAATATCTTGTAGGAATTAAGGGACCGCTGACTACACCTGTTGGCGGAGGTATTCGTTCACTGAATGTAGCAATCCGCCAAAAACTGGACCTGTTCGCATGTGTTCGACCTGTGAAATATTACACCGGTACTCCTTCACCTGTAAAACATCCGGAAAAAACCGATATGGTCATCTTTCGGGAAAACACCGAAGATATCTACGCGGGAATTGAGTACCAGACAGGAACAGCTGAAAACAAAAAACTGAAAGATTTTTTGATTGATGAACTTGGTGTTACAAGCATCCGTTTCCCGGAAACATCATCTTTGGGAATCAAGCCGATCTCTATTGAGGGATCTAAACGGCTGGTTCGTTCTGCGATCAATTATGCTATTGAAGAAGGACGCGAGAGCGTGACCTTGGTTCATAAAGGAAACATTATGAAATTTACCGAGGGGAGCTTCAAAAACTGGGGATATGAAGTTGCCAGAGAAGAGTTCGATGCCGAAGTGATTGGCGAGGGCCCCTGGTGTAAACTGCCGAATGGTATCGTAATCAAAGATGTAATTGCCGATGCATTCTTGCAGCAAATACTCACGCGACCGGATGAGTACGATGTAATCGCAACCATGAACCTGAATGGTGATTACGTGTCTGATGCCCTTGCAGCTTGTGTTGGCGGAATCGGAATCGCGCCGGGTGCTAACATCAATTATAATTCCGGGATTGCCGTTTTTGAAGCAACACACGGAACGGCTCCAAAATATACTGGTCAGGATAAAGTTAATCCCGGTTCTCTGATTCTCTCCGCTGTAATGATGCTTCGTTACATGGGCTGGAAAGAAGCGGCTGACCTGATTGAGAAAGGAATCGAAAAAGCGATCAGCAACAAACGCGTAACCTACGATTTCGAACGTCTCATGGATGATGCAACACTCCTGAAATGTTCAGAATTTGGCGAAGAGATCGTAAAAGGAATGTAATTTATTCCGTACCACAAACAGAAAAAGGAGACAGCCAAAAGGTTGCCTCCTTTTTTTATTTCTTTATTTACGTTTTCGTAATGAATCTCCCCTCTTGAGAGGGGACAGATGTTGAAGCGTTCAGCGTAAACATCAGCGGTGTGTCTACGTGAATTCAGCTATGATAATTTTTCAATTGATGTAATGAACACACCCCTAAATCCCCTCTCAAGAGGGGACTTCCTATTAAATATGCCGATTCACAATATTCTCCAGCAGTTCCTGCTTGCCGCTAATTACCTCAGGCTCGCCTGATTCAATAGCAAACGTTCTAAGTTCCTCGAGAGACAGATTCCCTTCTTCAAATAACTTGCCATTTCCTTCATCAAAGGATGAATAACGTCCATACCGGATCTCTTTGAAGTCGGAATCATTCATAATTTTATCAGCAGTGATTAATGCTCTTGCAAAAGTATCCATTCCACCGATATGGGCATGGAAAAGATCGTCCAGATCGGTTGAATTTCGGCGGATTTTTGCATCAAAATTGAAACCACCGGGTGCAATTCCACCATTCTCCAGAACCACAATCATCGCTTCGGTGGCATCATAAAGATCGGTTGGAAAGTAGTCGGTATCCCAGCCATTTTGAGCATCTCCCCGGTTGGCATCAATACTTCCGAGCAAACCTCGTTCCGCCGCAATTGCCAAATCATGTGCAAAACTGTGGCTGGCAAGGGTGGCATGGTTGGCTTCAATATTCAGTTTAAAATCGTCCAGTAGATCCTGCTCTCGCAAAAATCCAATGACGGTTGCGGAATCAAAATCGTACTGTTGCTTTGTGGGCTCCATCGGTTTCGGCTCAATCAGGAAGTTCCCTTCAAACCCGATCTTTCGTCCATAGTCGCGGGCTGAACGCAGAAATTCACCAAGGTGATCTTGTTCGCGTTTTAGTTGTGTATTCAGCAATTTCATGTATCCTTCGCGTCCGCCCCAGAATACATAGTTTTCGCCATCCAGTTCTACAGTGGCATCGAGGGCGGCTTTTACCTGTGCGGCGGCGTGGCAAACCACATCAAAATCGGGATTGGTTGCGGCCCCGTTCATATATCGCGGATGGCTGAACAGATTTGCTGTTCCCCACAACAACTTCACACCTGTATCTTCCTGGTACTTTTTGGCTTTTGAAACCAGTTCAATAAGGTTTTTTTCTGAGTCGTGAATCGTCACCCCTTCCGGTGCCAAATCACGATCATGAAAACAGTAGTAGGGCGTTCCCAGTTTGGTAAAAAATTCAAATGCAGCATCCAGGCGAAACTTGGCGTTATCTACCGGATCGCTGCTTTTGTCCCAGGGAAATGTTCTTGTTCCCACTCCAAACGGATCACTATTCTCATTACAAAATGAATGCCAGTAGGCCACAGCAAACCGGAAATGTTCCTTCATGGTTTTACCGGCTACTTTTTTCGATTCATCATAATACCGAAATGCCAGGTGGTTATCCGTATCCGGCCCTTCATATTCAATTTTATCGATCGATGGAAAATATTCTTCGCTCATCAGTTTGTGTTTATAGTTTTGATTGTAATGTTTGAACCCAATTGTAATACCTTTGCCGGTATCGATTCATTTTCTCTTCATTGGGTGAAACGGTTTCGATTTGTTTAAGTCCCTCAAATGCTTCTTCAATAGAGTTATAAACGCCAGCACCAACACCAGCTCCTCGTGCAGCACCCTGGGCTCCATCCGTATTGTACAATTCTAATGTAGCTCCGGTGGTATTTACAAATGCTTCTCTGAATACAGGACTCAAAAACATGTTGGCATGCCCGGCTTTTACAGTTTTACATTCAATTCCGGTTTTCTCCATAATTTGCAAACCATAGTAGAGAGAGAATACAATTCCCTCCTGAGCTGCCCGAAACATATGGGCTTTGGTATGCCGGTGAAAATCAATTCCACTAAAATGCGCACCTAAATTTTGATCTTCTAAAACCCGCTCCGCGCCATTTCCAAATGGCAAGACGTTTAATCCTTCTGATCCGATCTCAATCTGTGCTGCCATTTCATTCATCTCATCATAAGAAAGATCGTCATCAGCTAACTGTTTTTTGTTCCAGCTGTTTAGAATTCCGGTCCCATTAATACAAAGTAACATCCCATAGCGCTCTTTTTGCTCTTCATGATTCACATGAATAAACGTATTTACTCTCGATTTTGGATCCGTCACCGGTTTATCAATCACTCCATAAATCACACCGGACGTTCCCGCTGTAGCCGCAACTTCACCGGGATCGATAACATTTAAGGAAAACGCATTATTGGGTTGATCTCCCGCCCTGTAGGATACCGGCGTACCGGCTTTTAAACTTAATTCAGCAGCAGCAGATTCACTTAAAGTCCCGTGATCATCAAACGAATTATAAGCTTTGGGAAGCAGATCTGCTGAAATTCCATAGTGCTCTAATAACGACTGAGCCAGATCATGTTGACTATAATCCCAGAAAATTCCTTCGGAAAGGCCCGATTTTGTAGTACAAACTTCTCCAGTCAGTTTCATCCCGATATAATCACCGGGAAGCATAATTTTCCAGATTTTCTTGTAGATTTTCGGCTCATTATCCTTCACCCATTTCAACTTCGATGCAGTGAAATTTCCCGGCGAATTCAGGTAATTCTCCAGGCAAAAATCTTCCCCCAAATCCTGAAAAGCCTCACGCCCGATCGATGCAGCCCGGCTGTCACACCAAATTATAGATGATCGGAGTACATTTTTATCTTTATCTACTGCAACCAATCCATGCATTTGGTATGATATCCCGATACCAGCTACATCTTCTTTGTTAAACTTATTTGAGGCGAGCAGCTGCTGTGTTATTGATTTTATCTGCTCCCACCAAACCTCTGGATCCTGCTCTGCCATGCCTGGTTGTGGAGAGTGCATAGACATCTCTTTATCGGGAGCGGAAGCAGAGGCGATTAAATCGCCATCATCAGCATCAATAACAGAACCTTTTACAAATGAACTTCCAACATCAAATCCTAATAATACTTTCTTACTCATATAAGGCAGACTAAATTGATTTACTAAATTTCAGCAATTTTAACCCGGATTATGCACCAAGAAATTTGGTTGTGCACAAGGCGAAGAGGAAATGGTGACGGAAGGGTACCTGAGTACCCTGAGTAAAGCTTTTCAACTTCAACGCAGTGCACGGGCAAATTTCGTAGCCATTTGCCACAACACTCAAAATTGAGCTACCATCATTTCCCGATACATGTAATAATATCAGTGTCTTAACGCATTTTTTATACTTTTTCGTGAATAATTCGGGTTAAACTGCTGTTGCATTGAAAAATGCGGGTTCCTTTTATCATTTACAAAAAAGACTCTAAAAAGCTTTTACGTGATTAAAACCTTCAAAATTCATACGGTCCTGTCACCAGGGATCGATTTGCGGGAATAGTTTGGGCGTACAGAAATACAGTCAGAACTGGAGCATCTTTGGAGAGTGCATGGTTATTTTTTCATTCAATTGATAAACGTGTTACAAAACTCTTCTGGCGCCGAGGTAACGGGTTGCCCAATAGCGGTCTCCAATATTGGAAATCATCACTCCCGATGAAACCGAAGCATGCAGAAAGTCTCCATCCCCTACCGAGATACCCACATGCAATGATCTTCGTCCGGTTTTAAAAAAGATAAGGTCACCGGTTTTGATTGATCTCCTTCGAATGCTGGCCCCCTCCTGCAGTTGATTACGGGTGTGTCTTGGAAGATCTAAATCGAAAAAGTCACGAAAAACTTGCTGAGTAAATGCTGAACAATCGATTCCATTACTGGTTTCTCCTCCATATCTGTAGGGAGTTCCCTTCCATTGCTGATGCGCATTTTGCAACTGTTTTTGAATACTGGTGATATTCTCATACGAAGAGGAGATGTTCATTGCCGCAGGTGGAGATTCTTCACTTTTTTGCTGAACTTCAGATTTATTCTGTGAGGTTGATCCCTCTTCAGGCGATTCAGAAGAGATCGTTCTTTTTTGGATACCGCAGCCCGTAAGGTAAAAACAGAGCACGCCCAACAGCATAAATAAAACTGTCTTTTGAGATGGGAACGAGTTAAACATTTTTACGGGGATATTGTATCTTCAGGATGATAATGTCTTAAATATTCTCAATAATTTTGATTTCTGAAAGTAAAAATTTTCAATGCAGTTACTTGTAAATATTGACCATGTTGCCACATTGCGTAACGCTCGAGGTGAAGGATACCCTGATCCGGTTGAAGCCGCTTCTGTTTGTGAGAAAGCCGGTGCTGCCGGCATCGTTTTTCATCTTCGTCATGACCGGCGCCATATTCGTGATGAAGATGTCTACCAACTGAATAAAACGGTGCAGGGAACATTAGATTTTGAAATGGCTGCATCTGATGAGATGATCGAAATCTGTACAGATGTAAAACCACACCTCTGTACATTAGTGCCCGAAGGGCGCGAAGAACTCACAACTGAGGGCGGACTGGATATGAAGGTTGTGTACGATGACTTTAAAAACCGTGTATTCCCCGCATTTGAGGGGACCGGGATTAAGATCAGCCTCTTTCTGGATCCAAATCCGGAGGATATTGAATTAGCCCACAAACTTGGCACAGATGCCATTGAATTGCACACAGGCACTTTTGCGAATGCTCCAAATAAAGAAATTCAACAAACCGAACTTGCACGCCTGGCAAAAGCCGCTGATTTAACTCACGATTTGGGAATGACTGTAAATGCCGGTCACGGTTTAAACCTCGAGAATTTACCGCTCTTGATTGAACATGTCTCACATCTCGAGGATATATCCATTGGGCATGCCCTCATTTCAAAATCAGTTTTCTGGGGGCTGGAGCGAACCGTTAAAGAATATTTAAAAATTATGAATAAGTGATTTCCCCTCTTGGGAAGGGAGAGTGAAGACACTATGGCGAAGCCGTTCGTGTCAAACTCGGGGTGGGTTCCTGACTATCAAGCTTGGATTTCGCATAGTACCTGAATCAACGAAACACACCCCTGATCCTCACTCAAGAATCAGAAAATAAAAATGGCGCAAGTGTCTCACTTGTGCCCCTCATTAAATCAAACTCGAGCACAAGCGAGACGCTTGCGCTATCTTAGTTTTTAACAAATAAAAAATTTGACTGAACAACCTCACAAATCCGGTTATGCAGCCATCATCGGGAAACCGAATGCTGGAAAATCTACACTTATGAATCGGATTCTCGGCAGCAAGATCTCCATTACAACTCACAAAGCCCAGACTACTCGTCACCAGGTGGTGGGAATCTATTCGGATGATAATACTCAAATTATATTCCTGGATACGCCGGGAGTAATTACTCCAAAATATGAGTTGCAGCGGGCAATGATGAATACCGTCAACCGCGCGCGGGCCGATGCAGATGTGCTCCTGTTTATTTTTGACCCCACTGACAAATATCCAACCCATGAAGTGATTGAACTGCTTAAATCGATCAATAAGCCAACGATCCTGGTAGTAAACAAAATGGATCGGGTGAAGAATAAAACCGGCGAACTGAAAGCCGATGAAATTGAAGATAAACTGAGTATCTCATCCACACATTTTGTATCTGCACTGAACGGTGAAGGCATAACAGAACTGCTGGAAGATATTCGATCACACCTTCAACCTGGCCCGCCTTTCTACCCAAAAGAAGACTTAAGTGAACATCCTGTCCGGTTTTTTGTCTCCGAATTGATTCGCGAACAACTCTATCTGCAATTCCAACAGGAGATTCCATACTCATGCACAGTGGATATTGTCTCATATGATGCAGATATCGACATTGACAGAATTTCTGCGAATATCATCGTCAATCGAAAATCACAAAAAGGAATGCTGATTGGGAAAGGCGGCAAAGCTATTAAAAAGCTGGGTATCGAGGCTCGAAAAGCTATTCAGGAGTTTATTGGCAAAAAAGTATTTCTCGATCTCCACGTAAAAGTACGCGAAAAATGGAGAGAAGATGAAAATTGGGTGAGGAACTTGGGGTATTAGATCATTCAATTTGGGTATCCCTAACTGATTCAAGTTTGCACCGTAAGGGATCTCTTTGAGGTAACCTGGACCAGCGTCGCACGAATTACACACCCGCGATAGTGTAGCAACCAGTAAATTCATATAGTGCCAGGATCAATAAATAAATCTAATAGAGCACTTGAAAAGAGGCCACAAAAGCACAAATAATTTTGTGATTTCGTGTTTTTGTGGCTACATGAATTACTATACTTTTTTAAAGATTGTAACATTACTCAGGGGGTACCAAAGAATGGGGTGCAAGAGCAATTCATGAATTGACCTTAAACGTTCATCAATCGAAAATATCAACAGCAAGCAGCAGCCGGTGTATCATCACCCGTTTCAGATGCAACCGGTGTCTCCCCGCAATCGAACGCACCATAGTGTACCGACCGGTCGCCGGTTACCGTAAAGTGATCTTTGAACCGGGTCTCTCCTACCATAGCCGCCGTATTTCCACAAACAAGCATCGGCTTTCCTGTGTAAAACGTATGATGATCATCCAGGTCAAAACTGTGCGGATGGTTCTCAATTGTACCATGATAGGTGGCTACCTGTCCGTAATCCTCACATATATCTTCTAATGAATCCAACTTAAAAGCTCGAATTGTAATGGAATAAAAATTAATCATTCCCACTTTTTGCTCAATCTCTTCATTTTCAATATCAATTCTACTGCTGGTCAGCATTCGATAATCGGGGCACCCAATCTCTTTAAGCATTCTTCTGAAATCTTCCGTGTACATTGCACCAGATAAACATTCCCCATACAGAACAGGATCTTCTTTGAGGTGCTCCGGTATCCGCCGATCTGCAAAGACATCAGAAAAATACAACTCGCCGCCCGGTTTAAGAACACGGAAAATTTCACTGTATACGGATCTTTTATCAGGAGATAGATTAATCACACAGTTAGAGATCACTACATCTACGGAATTATCCTCAATACCAAGTTCATTCAGATTTTCTATGTACCCCTTTTTAAACTCAATATTTGGTTCACTGAATCCAAAATTTTCCATCTGTTGATCCAGATTTCGATTTGCCACATCCAGTTGTTCATCCGTCATATCTACCCCGATGACCCGACCTTCGGCACCCACCAGCTTCGAGACAAGGTATGAATCACGGCCGCTTCCACATCCCAAATCTAAAACTGTCTTGCCCGCCAATTCATCCGGTATTGGTGATCCACAACCGTAAAACCGGTCTAAAATATCATCCTCAATTAACTCAAAGATTTTTTTGTATCGGGAAGGAACTGAATCCGTCGTACAACAGGCGGTGGTTTTCAGGTCTTTTGTACCTTGCAGCACTTTACCATAATACTCTTTTACACTGTGTGAAATGGTTCCGTTAACGGCTGTCATAAATTGTTCGATATTTAGATTGAGGATTTCACAAGAACGTACGTAAAATCACTGTAAATCAGATGGGATCGAAAAAAATGTTATAATTTCGTTAGAGATCTGTTTACGAATCGGTATAAGAAATTGAATAGATATGCCCCTGGAAAAAATCGTTGATAAACAAACGGCCGTCCGGTCCCTCCGTAATATCGATCGGATTTGCTAAACCATCAAACTGGTAGATTAGAAAATCCATCCAATCTTTGTCATTTAACACTTCGCCATTTTCAACATCAACAATTTGAATTCTGCTTGCCGTAATGTAATTCAGTCCCCTCTGTAAGTTTTGCTGAAATAATGTAATTTCTCTGTTAGCGGAGATACATTACCTTTTGAAGACAGCTATCGAAAATCGACCAGTATCTGATTTTCGCAGAATCTATCCATTGACCAGGAAACAGGTGGAAATGTTGAATATCTGAACCGATTGGAAATCATCACAAAAAACCGTTTTAAGATTCGGATTGCAGCCTTTTTGAATAGTGAGAAAAAAATCTTGCAACTGTAGACAATTCTAACGTATTATTCGGTGATGAAAAATTTGAACCAAAATATAATTTCACTCTTCTGCAAAATGTGTTTTTGTTGTTGTAGCACATAATGCAGAGGGACCTCAAATTTTTCAAAGAAATTTAAAAGCCCTCTGGTAGCCAGCAGGGCTTTTTTGTTAACCGCAAACCGCGGATGAGTTCTTTAAAAAATTGAATTCTTATCCAGAAAGGTGGAGGGACAGGCCCTGAGAAACCTTAGCAACCGTTTCGATAGTTTCTATCGAAAGTCAGGTGCTAAATCCTGCCCAATTCGATCTTGCATCGAGTTTGGGAAAGATAAGACGATAAGGCATATAGTAAGTAAAAGCCTCTTCTGAACATCTTTCCCAAAGGGACGGATATTCGGAAGAGGCTTTTTTTGTTTGATGAACATCTCCCTTTGAAGGGAGACAGAGTTTCTCAATTGTTCTTGAGAAACTCAGAGGGATGTTCGCGATTGACAAAGTCATCCCCCTCGATCAGCTACAAATACTTGCAGCTGATCTTACCCCTTCAAAGGGGGACTAAATACAGACCTTCAATTAACATTAATTCATAACTACAAATAACATGAGTAACAACGGAGAAGAAAAAAACTACAAATTCGAAACACTGCAACTACATGCAGGGCAAGAACCCGATCCAACCACGGGGTCACGGGCAGTACCGATCTATCAAACCACGTCTTACGAGTTTGATGATGCCGATCATGCTGCTGATCTCTTTGCATTAAAAGAGTTTGGCAATATTTATACCCGCATCATGAATCCAACAACCGACGTTTTTGAACAACGAATGGCTGCGTTGGAAGGAGGAGCTGCAGCCGTTGCTACAGCTTCAGGTCAGTCTGCACAATTCCTGGCGGTTACAAATCTTGCCCAGGCAGGAGACAATATCGTATCCACGCAAAATCTTTATGGTGGAACGTATAACCAATTTAAGGTTACTCTGCCAAGGCTCGGTATTGACGTTAAATTTTCAGCAGATGATTCACCGGAATCATTTGATAATTTAATTGATGATAATACCAAAGCACTATATGTAGAATCCATTGGGAACCCTCGTGGAAATGTACCTGATTTTGATGGTATTTCTGCTGTAGCCAAAAAACATGGTATTGCACTCATTGTAGATAATACATTTGGTGCGGCAGGTTCTATTGCCCGTCCCATCGATCACGGAGCAAATGTTGTCGTTCAGTCTGCTAGCAAATGGATTGGCGGCCACGGAACCAGCATCGGCGGAGTCATTGTTGATGCCGGGAATTTCAACTGGGGCAAATGGCAACTACCCACTGTTTACGGAACCTTCTCCATCTTATCACGGATTGAACTTCTGGGAAGTTTTTGGTGAAGACGGACCGTTCGGAAACATCGCTTTTGCGATCCGTGCCCGTGTTGACGGATCTGCGGATGTTGGACCGGCTCCTTCCCCATTCAACAGTTTCCTGTTGCTTCAAGGATTGGAAACCTCTTATCTCCGGATTGAGCGTCATAACGAAAACGCTCTGACACTTGCCAAATGGCTCCAGGAAAATGAAAATGTCTCGTGGGTTAGCTACACTGGCCTGCCTGATCATCCTTCTCACGAAAATGCCAAGAAATACCTCCAGGAAGGTAAATTCGGATCTGTCTTTACATTTGGTGTAGAAGGCGGTTACGATGCAGCACGCTCGTTTATTGAAGGTGTCGAGCTCTCAAGCCACCTTGCAAATGTGGGTGATGCTAAAACACTGGTAATCCACCCTGCTTCTACAACTCATCAGCAACTTTCTGAAGAAGAACAAGCTGCAAGTGGTGTGAAGCAAGATCTCGTTCGGGTTTCTGTGGGTATTGAACATATCGATGACATCATCGGAGACTTTGAACAAGCGTTTAAAAACGTATAAACAACAACTTAAATAAAAAAAGCAGGACTCCGGGCGGGAGTCCTGCTGCTAATTAACAGTATGCTGTATCCTTTTTAGGGATCCGGCATACACTTTAGAGTAATATTAAAATACAAAGTAATGAGTACAGCAGAAACAGTAATTAATAATGTTAACAACGATAAACTGAAAGATTCACTTTTGAATCTAATCCAGGGAATCCAGGAAAATCCCGGACAGGCAGATGCCACATTTAAAGCAAACTCCACACTTGAAAACGGATTTTTGTCGAACATAAAAATCAGGAACTTTGAATTTATTTCAGACGAACCAGCTGAATTTGGCGGGACAAATGAAGGACCGAACCCGGTAGAATATGTTTTAGGTGCATTTGCAGCTTGCCAGGAAATTGTAATTAAGGCCTATGCCACAGTATTAGATATCGATATAAAAGCGGTACATGTTGAAGTGGACGGTGATCTGGACCTGCATGGTTTCCTGAATCTTTCGGAAGAACGTGCCGGTTTTAAATCTGTCTCCTATAAAACAACAATTGAAACGAATGAAACAGATACAGAAAAACTTAAAGCTCTTGAAAAGCTTTCGGTAGATCGATGCCCGGTTCATGATATCATAAGTAATCCTGTAAAAATTGATGGCCAGGTAGATTTCAAGAAGTTTTGAGTGTAAGTTCCTGCCGGTTTTAAGCCGGTGGGAATATTTAAGAATGAAAAGGAAATGAACGAAGGAATAACCATAGAAAAATTAAAAAAGGCATTTATCACAGAGTCCGGGTTTCGGTTTGATGAACCCGGATGTGGCCTATAAAACATGGGGTTCTCTGAATAAAGAGAAGAACAATGTGATATTGATCTGCCACGCCCTGACCGGCCACGCAGCAGCTGATGAATGGTTTCCCGGAATCTTTGGTAAAGGGAAAGTTTGCGATCCCGAAAAGAATTTTATCATCTGCATTAATGTGCCCGGCAGCCCATACGGATCGGTTGGACCTTGGTCTGTTCATCCAAAAACCGGTGATCCGTACAGAAATTCATTCCCGAAAATTACCGTCCGCGATATGGTTCGGTTTCAACAGCAGTTTTTAGATCAGCTTGGAATTACCGGCATTGAGCTGGTACTTGGCGGCTCACTCGGCGGTATGCAGGCATTGGAATTCGTGATTATGGATGAGCGGATTCAATCTGCCGCACTTATTGCCATGGGGAAATCGCATAGCCCCTGGGCAATTGGAATTAGTCATGCCCAGCGGCGGGTTATTTATGCCGATCCCAATTGGAAAAACGGTCATTATAATAGAGGCGAAGGTCCCAAAAAAGGCCTTGCAACCGCACGAATGATGGCAATGATCACCTATCGGGCTCCTTCAGATTATGACAGAAAATTCGGGCGGAAACTTCCAGGGGAACACCTCCCAGTTCCAGGTGGAGTCGTACCTGGATTACCAGGGCGAAAAACTGGCCGGCAGGTTTGATGCGCACTCGTACATCATTTTAACAGAAGCGATGGATTCGCACGATGTATCCCGCAATCGCGGATCTTTTAAAGAGGTGCTTGGGCAAATTCAAAAACCTGTAAAAGTAATTGGTATCAATACTGATCATCTCTACCCGGTTCATGAACAAAAAGAGTTAGCGGAATTATTGAAAAACGCAGAATATAAAGAAATTAAATCGTCGTATGGTCATGATGCATTCCTGATTGAATTTGAACAGATCAATGAGATTATCAAACCCTTTGTAAAAGAGAAACAGACCCTGAGTTATTAAAAATTATGTCATCACAATTGAAAGCATATAAACAAGCGAACCCCGATCAAGCCAAACAGGTGAAGAAAATTTTTATAGCCGGCGTTGGTGCGGTTGGCAGCACGCTATTGAAACAAATTTCTAAAAACGGTTCTCATAAATCACTCCGTGTACTCGGTGTTTGTAACCGAAAGCATATGCTTTGGTACGATCATTCTCAAACCGAATACACACTAAAAAAACTGCTAAAAGCCCCCAAAAAGGATTGGAAATCGATCACCAGTAAATTAACATCTTACACTAAAGGCTCTGTTATTTTTGTTGATGCAACCGGCAGCCTGGAAACCACAAAGATCTATCCAAAATTGTTAAAGGAGAATATCCACGTAGTTACACCCAGCAAACTGGCTAACACTCAAAGTCAGGAGGATTTTGAATCTTTGCACGCTCTTGCTTCAGAGAAAAATGTTCAATTTTTATATGAAACCAATGTTGGAGCAGGTTTACCGATCGTAAATCCAATTAAAAGCCTGATTCAAACCGGGGATGAAATCATTGAAATAAGCGGGGTTGTTTCCGGAACCATGACCTACCTGTTTTCTGAACTGGACAAAGGAAACAGTTTTAGTGAATCTGTGATTAAAGCACGAAGCCTTGGTTATGCCGAACCTGATCCGCGGGATGATCTTTCAGGCGAAGACGTTGCCGAAAATTTTTAATCTGGCAAGAATCTGCGGCTACAAACTTGAGCGGGATGAACTGGAAGTTGAATGTACTTGTTGTCCGATCCCTTAAAAGATGTTGATGCCACGACATTTCTCGAGGAACTTTACAAGTTTGATAAAGACTGGAGTGAACGAGTCTCCAAAGCTGAGCAGGCTGGAAATACACTTCGATACACTGGCAAGTTACGGAATGGAAATATAAAGGTGGGAATCAGTGAAGTACCAAAATCATCCACACTGGGGCAACTTACGGATACCAATAACCTGGTTCAGATAAAGACGAAACGATATTACGATCAGCCCTTGGTTATTCAGGGACCCGGTGCAGGAAAGGAAGTGACGGCTGCCGGAATTTTAGCTGATATTCTTTCGATAGCATAAAAAAACCTCCTGTTCAACTTACTCAACAGAGGCTCTTCTCGCCTTGATATCAAGAAATGGTTGCTAAAATCTGAGACCTACACTGAGTATAAAACCCGCTGTTGTAATTTCGAAATTGCTGTCAATTCCCTCAAGTTCTTCATCTTCTTTATAAATATTGGCTAATCCCATATCGTATCGTGCATCGATTAAAAAAGATCCAATATTTATGCCGAGGCCTACCTTTAAACCGTAATGAAATTCATTTAGAAATTCTGTCAATTCCATGCTTTCGCTTTCAGTCTCTGAAGTGGCTTCAATCAGATATCCGGCATACGGTCCGCCAAAAATATAGGGTTGAAGCATACCATCTACCGGTGCATTTATTTTAAGTAAAAGAGGTACATCAACATAATTAAGAGTTATGGATGAGTTCCCAAATTGCTCGCTGGTTTCCTCACCTCCTTTTTGAACAAAAACGGCTTCCGGTTGTATTGAAAGCAACCGGTTGATAGGAAATTCACCAAAGATACCAGCTTCAAATCCAATTTTCCGATCTGATGTTGATGAGGAGCTTCCAACATCATTGGTTATTTGATATGCAGCCGCTCCTCCCTTTATTCCAAAACTGCGGTCCTGGCACGCAATTCCAAATAGCGAAAACAGAAGAGTAAAAACGGATTGTTAAAGGTAATCGTATTAACCCGGCGATAAATATTCATAATTATGATGGGGAAAGTGGTAGATATTTTCGGGTATGGAAAAAACAAGATTTAAACGCCAGCCAGTGCCACGGTTTTACGCACGCGGGATTCCGCACCACCAAACAGGGGATCAAAAAAGGCGACGTAGCCCAACTGCTTGGTGTCAACAAATACGCCCACAACTGGTGGAGTTACACTGCCCGGGGAACTGCCTGGTTGACCGAAAGCCAGGCGCCCCCTCTGAAGCGAACTACTAAGTGCTTCTCAGGAAAAAGCTATTCAGAAGATGCTGATCGAATACGATGCCCCATCAGCTTAAGCTGGATGACGCTTTACTGGACCGTAAAGCCGTTCAGGAGTCGGTAAAGTGGTTCGACGTTTCGCTGGCGATTAACACGATGGCGATTATTGAAGAAATGGGATTTACTCCCCAAAAGCCGGCCAAACCAGCCTATGAGCAACGCCCGGCCGAAGTTAAACAGCGGTTGGCAGAACACCTACCCTGCTATCAAAAGCAAGCTCAGCGGGAGGATGCCGAGATCCACCGGGCCTGATGAAACGGGCGCGAAAATAGCTGCCAGCATGGGCGCTCATATGCCCCAAGGTCAAACACCGGTCCGAAAGAGCATGGCCAACGATTGTCGGTTACATGATCTCTACCACCAATCAGGGCAAGTTCAATTCACTACCGATCCAGATACGATGAATTCAGAGTGGTTTATCGAATTTCTGCGGCAGCACGGTACCAAACCAACTCCAGGAAACGATGTGATTGCCGATAATCTGCGGGTTCATCACAGTCGCCCGGTCACCGTAATGGGTGCAGGAGCACTAAGACCAAATTGCCCGTTCTTTTTGCCTGGACTCCCCGGAAAAAAATCCAGGACATCGCGCTGTGACCTCAAACAAGGGGATGCTCAGTTTGCTCCAAAGACCAGTCTACGTTAACCGAAAATCTACGCTTGTATATGAGAATGTTAGCCCAAACGCCCCAACGCATTAAATATTCAAAGCACTGAGTATCGAATATGCTGCTGAGTAATTATAGGTATTTACCCGTCGGGTTAATAGATGTTTCATTCTATTTGATATTTTGTTTGTTCTATTTGTTTTATTGTTCATTAAAGTTCATATATATCCTATTGTCATGTCGATGATGCAATGTCGGTCGAAACCTGTCAGCACACACTGAGAGGCTGTCCAAAACGTTTCTCACTGATCAGCGAATGCGCAGTACTTATTTAGTGCGAAAAGACGCTCGGTTCAAGACCATTCATCGTTTCGCCCTCTCCCCCAACCCCTCTCCCGCGGGAGAGGGGCGAAGGGGTGAGGGTGACACACCGGTTTTACCAGTGGTTCGATTTTTATTTACAGATCGCCAAACAGATACAATGCTGATCAATATGATTAGCTGTTAGAAAACCTCAATTAAGGGGTTTGGTTTTGTTATCTTATAAATACCTTCTTTCAGAGATATAAAAGACAGATTTCTTCTCATTCTTTAAATGTCTTGGACAGCTATGCATTAATATATCAAAAATCCCGAAGCATACTGTCAACACTTCTGCCCAACTCTCTTTCAAGCCTCAGGATCTCTGATGTTACCTCCCGATCCCTAACTTCCCTCAGCAGGCCGACATCACCCTTAATAATCTCCCGGGCTGACCGGAGTGATTTCACTGCAACTTCCATCTCATCATTTTGAAACGCTTTCTTTGCTTTTAAAAAATAGCTGGTTCTTGCGAAACTATGTTCTTCAATTTTTTTACTTGCATCTGGAAAAGCTTTTTTAAATTTAGTTTCTCTGCTAAGATAAGTTTGAATATTCTTTACTTGCCGGATCAGCTGATCCGTTTGCATGACATATTTCTCAGACTTCACCCTCTCCTGGGCATGCACCTCTGAAAACAATATTGTAGTAAAAAAGATCAACAGTAAAATTGAAGTGAGATTTTTCATTTTTAGAATGGTTGAATGTTCATATTCCTATTTACAATTTGTCTCTACATATACATGCGAAAGATTGCATTAAAGTCGTTCATTTAAATTTAAGACCCACCTGGCACAAGTGTTAAATCCGGTATTTGAAAGCATACATTGAAATAATGCAGGGTTTGTCTTCCAGGAAGAATGATTCTACCATCCGTAAGTCAAGGATGTCACTTCTGCCCATGTTTTTTACAAAAGGAAAGGGGCACAAGTGACGCTTCGCTTAACACTTGCGCCAGTCGGTGTCTGTTTTATTGTCCTCACCAGCTAATTCAAAGAAAAACCGGAATTTTTTAATCCCGGTTTTTTAAAGATGAATTGATAACTAAGTTTTGTACTGTTCGCTTTTACGACCTTCTTCGAATACTATCCTGACCTGTCATATTTTGTAATACAATGAGATCTTGTAGCTTTTTCAGATCCAAACAACAAATGCAACACCACCTGGTTTTACTGGCTGTTCAAAGCTGTCAGCATCTGGTGTAACAGTAAAAAATATAACGTACCCTTCATCGCCTTTTGGCTCCGATTCCCATAAATGCCCTGCGGCTAAATTGTACCAATGTCTCTGCAATTCACTCTGTGATTGAATAAACTGGCTCCGTAAACCACTGGGCACAAATTGATCACCAGGCACAAATTGATCACCGGGCACAAATTGATCACCGGGTACAAACTGATCCCCGGGTACTCTTCTTTCAGATTGCTCAAACAACCCGTCCATTTTCGTTGATAACGGTTATCATCTGCCGGTTTACAATTTTAATTCTTCCTGGTCTTTTACGAAGAGAACTATTCTTTGCTACCCATTCACCAAATTCACGTTCGGAAATTCCACGGTCTCCAACTCTCTGAACCATTGATCGATAGGCTCCTCGGTTAACCTCTACCGAATATTCAATAGGTTCTTCATCCTGCATTAAATTTCGCTGGGCTGTGGCTTCCTGCGGAGTGAACGCCAACAAACTGATTACAAATCCCGTGATTATGACTAATATTCTCATAAATACCTCTCTGTTTTGTTGATAGTAGTTTATTTTCCACTGCCTGTTGAAGAACAGTCTCAGTGGCTATTACCATGTATATGCGAAGAAATAGACAGAGTTCTCTCAATTATTCTCCTCTTTTAATATGTCTTTCCGGAAAATAAAACAGCTCCGGTATTTATTTTTATTCTATTCCATACGAAAAGTGAACCTAAATGGAGGACAATTTCATACACGTAAAAGATGATTCGGCTGTGAATGATGCTCAAAACCACCGAGTTACTTATTTAATAACTTACTCCCACTTTCTTCCACTTTCATTTAAAAACGCATTTCATATACATAAAGGTGGCTTCTGATAAAATAAAGGCAGTTTTTTACCTGAACCGTCTCCATCTCTTTTAAAAAATTAAAATCTTTTTTCTTGACATATTAGGGGGCAATAGGGTACATTGTGGGGAGAAGTGGGGGATAGTGGGTTGAGTTAGCATCAAATCAAATACTTACTTCCCAGAAGTTTTAGCAATCAAAAAATAGAGAAAACCCGTGCCAAGCTTCAAAGGGCAATATGAACACAGTGTAGATAACAAAGGCCGTGTTGCTTTCCCGGCCAAGCTACGCAAAACTGTGAGTCCCGAAGCTGAAGACCGGTACACACTTCTCCGCGGTGTTGATCCCTGCCTTTACTTATACCCACAAAACGAATGGAAAGAGGTTGAAGACAAGCTCGACAAAATCAACAGCTTTAGCCGTAAAGGCCGCACAGTGAAAAGAAACATTCTGAGATACGCCGAAGATGTTACCCTCGACAAGCAACACCGCATCTCTCTCCCGCAACATTTGAAGGAGTGGTCTCAGATAGACGGAACAGCCATTTTTATCGGGAGTGGTGAACGAATTGAATTATGGTCGCCCGAGAAGCTCGATGAAATTGACTCAATGCTTGATGACGAAGCATATGCCGACCTTTTTGAAGAAGTAATGGGGGACGAAGAAGAAAGTGGAGACTAATATGACAACATATCATCCCCATACACCCGTTTTGCTGCAACCCACCGTGGAGTTCCTGGTGACGGATGAGAGTGGTATATATATAGATGCTACCATCGGGGGAGGTGGACACAGTGAAAAAATTCTCGAAACACTTTCTGATGATGCTAAACTTATAGGGCTCGACCAAGACCCCGAAGCGCTGGAAGCGACCAAACAACGATTGGGAGATGACCCGCGACTGGAAACCATTTCCGGTAATTTCGGGCATCTTACTACTTTAATCCCTCCCAAATATCACGGTAAAATTTCCGGCATTCTGTTTGATTTAGGAGTTTCCACACATCAGATCAAAGAAGCCGAACGCGGGTTTAGTTTCCAGGAAGATGGTCCGCTCGATATGCGAATGAGTGACCTTAGCGGCGTTTCTGCCCACGATGTAGTAAATACGTACGACTATAAAAAATTGCGGGATATCATCTATCACTATGGTGAAGAGCGCCTCAGCCGGCAGATTGCAAAAGAAATTATTGATAAACGACCCATCGAAACAACCGGTGAACTTCGTGAATCTATCGAAAATGTGATTTATGGAAGGCATACCATCAAGACGGTGGCCAGGGTTTTCCAGGCTATTCGGATTGAGGTAAATCGTGAACTGGATGTTTTGAAACAAGGACTTGAAGAGTCTCTCGAGATCCTGAAATCCGGCGGACGAATTGTGGCGATCTCCTACCACTCGCTGGAAGACAGAATTGTGAAGAACTTTTTTAGAAGCGGCAATTTTGAAGGTAAGATTGAAAAAGATTTCTTTGGAAATCCCGTAAAGCCGATCAATGTCATTACAAAACAGATTATTACTCCCTCTGATGAAGAGATTGAAAAAAACCCGGCTTCAAGAAGTGCGAAACTTCGTGTAGCCGAAAAAGTGAAGGAGGATTGATGAACGTATTAACTCCTTCAAAAAATAAGCGAAAAGGAATTTCCGGCGGACAACCGGCAAAAAACAAGAAGAAGAACTTCTTTAAAAAAGGATTTAATACAGACGGCTCTGCCCCCACCTTTGGCAGACGTATTAAAACAGACCCAAAAAATAAAATATCAAACCTTCCGGCTTTTACCCCCTGGAAGATTGTTCTCGCAGTTTTCGTGATTGGAATCTGCGGGATTCTTTACATCAGCCATGTCTTCAATACTCAGCAGACGTTGACCGAGGTCAACCAGCTTGAAGCTGAGTACAACAAGGCGTTACGAATATATCAGGACAAAAGACTTGCATACGAACGTTTGACCGGTCCCAAAGTAATCTACCAAAAAGCGCGTGAGCTTGGATTTGTGAATGCCGGGCCGGCAGACCAAATCATATATATTCGTACAGATAAAGAATGAATGATCGCAGTTCAATTATGGGCCGGATGTTTCTGCTCTTCGGATTTCTGCTATTGCTGCCGACGAGCATTTTACTTCAACTGCTTCGTGTAAATGTTGCAGAAGGAGACGGACTGCGTGAACTCTGGAATTCACAAGCGATCGATTACCTGTCCATTCCGGCTCAACGGGGTAATATATATGATGTTACCGGATCTGTGCTGGCAACCAATCAAGTTATTTATAAGGTGGCGGTTGATCCTCAAACTGTAGGCCGGACCTCTCAAAATATTCAACGAATTGCCGAAACACTCAGCAACCACACAACCCGAAGCACCAACTATTACAAGAGAAAAATTCTAAACTCTTCGGCACGCTCGCAGTACGTGGTTTTAGAGAGAAGCGTTCCCGTTCAAACCTATGAAGACCTGAACCTGCTGGATATTCGCGGGTTGATTTTAGAAGAAGAGTATCGGCGAAATTATAATTTTGGATCCCTTGCTTCGCATGTATTGGGTTTTGTAAATCATGAGTTAAAGGGCATGGCCGGGCTGGAATCTGAATACAACGATCTGTTGAAAGGAACAGATGGACTTCAACAGGTTCGCAAAGATCCATTCAACAATATCTTTGCCTATGTGGGCGCTCCCCGAAAGCAACCGGAACAGGGCTACTCCCTTCATACCACCATCAACTCGCAGATTCAGGCCATTGCCGAAGAGGAGTTAGAGGCCGGTATTGAGCGTCATATGGCCGAAAAGGGTACTGTAATTATTATGAATCCCAAAACCGGGGCAATTGAAGCGATGGCTAATTTTCCCTATTTCAACCCGAACTCTCCGGCTACAATTCAAAATGAAAACCGAAGAAATTATGCTGTATCCGATCAGATTGAACCGGGTTCTACCTTTAAAATTACTACCGCAATTGCGGCCATCGAACAGGGTTTAGTTGATTTTGACGAAAAATTTGAAACGCCTGATAAGGGCTACAAAATGATTCATGGGCAGACAATGCGCGATCATGATCCGCTTGGCACTTTGAGCTTCCCTGAGGTGATCTCAAAATCATCTAACATTGCCACATCCGAAATTGCGATGAGAATGGAACCGGAATCATTTTATCAGTATGCGCGAAACCTTGGGTTTGGCACTCCCACACAGATCGATCTCCCCGGGGAAACCGAGGGACGACTTCAGCGCCCTTATGAATGGAGTTTAGTAACACTTCCCTGGATGTCTATTGGGTACGAAGTACAGGTAACTCCCATTCAGTTGGTGCAGGCCTATGCTGCAATTGCAAACAACGGCTTGATGATGAAACCATATGTAGTTGAATCAATTCGGGATGAGTTTGGAGATATTTTCCAGCAACGAAAACCCAAAAGCGTTCGCCGAGTCGCCAAAAAGAAGACGATAGAAAAATTGATTCCCATCCTGGAAGACGTTGTTTCTGATTCGGGGACTGCCGGATGGGCAACAGTTGACGGATTACGAATTGCCGGTAAAACAGGAACAGCTCAAAAATTTAAAGATGGCCGGTATCAAACAAAATACCGGGCTTCCTTTGTTGGTTTTTTCCCGGTTGAAGATCCAAAACATGTGATCCTGGTACTGTTAGATGAGCCAAAAACGAGTATTTACGGCGGATTTACCGCGGGATCTATTTTCAAAGAAATTGCAACCCGGGTTTCTGGCATGGATAACGCCATTCAAAAATCTGCACCCCGGCAGGTTATTACAGAGAATGCACCAACTGTAGCACCCAAATTAACAGGATTATTGTACGAGAAAGCCTCAACCCTGTTGAAAGAAAACGGCATTCCTTTTCAGAAATCCGGAGATGGAAGGTTTGTAGCGGAACAGAACCCGGCACCCGGCGAAGAAATTGATCCGAACAAACCGTTGGAAATCAAGTTAACTGATCAAACAGCGGATTCTATTCCGGAGGGTTATGCTCAAATACCTGATCTCACGAATCTCAATATGAGACAAGCCACTTATCTGTTACTCAGCCGGGGCTTTGAAATTGAAACAATCGGGTCCGGAACTATTTACACACAGTTTCCCAGGGCCGGAGATTTAATGGAGAAAGGTAAATCCGTAACAGTTCGCGGAAAAGCGAAATCCATGAATCAATCACAATCAATAGTGTCTAATTAAACCATGAACTTCCAGGAACTCATAGCATTTTGTGAGCCGATTTCCGTTTCCGGTCCTGAACCGGAAACCATAGGGAAACTACGGCAGGATTCCAGGGAGATTGAACCCGGTGATATTTTTATCGCTATAAAAGGCACCAAATCAGACGGCCACAATTTTATAGGTGAGGCAATTGAGCGCGGAGCAGCGGTCATCATATCACAAAAAGAGTTGGAGCTGGATGAAAATGTAGCTGTCTTCCGGGTTAAAAAAACACGAAGACTATTGGGCAAGCTCGCTCAAAGAATGGAAGGAGATCCCGCTGATAAACTGACAGTTATCGGTGTAACGGGCACAAATGGAAAAACAACTGTTGCCACATTAATTTGGCAGATTTTAACAAAACTGAATTACAAAGCTTCACTTCTCGGTACAATTGAAAAAAGAGTATTGCAACAAACATCGCCCAGCCGGTTAACCACGGCCGACCCTATTGAATTGGCGGAAGCTATGCGAGAAATGGTGGACGCTGGAAGCGAATATCTCGTAATGGAAGTCTCATCGCATGCATTGGATCAGAGAAGAACAAAAGGAATCTCCTTTAAAGTAGCAGTATTTACCAATCTGAGTCATGATCACCTGGATTATCATGAAACAATGAACGAGTACGCCTCAGCTAAAAAGAGACTTTTTAACTCGCTGGACAGTAAAAGCTGGGCAATTACAAATGCCGATGATGAACGAGGGGAATGGATGACAAACTCCACTCCCGCCAAAGTGCTGAGTTTCAGTTTTGAGGACAAGGGTTTACTTCAGGCTAAGATTTTAAAATCAGATGCCACCGGTATGACTCTCTCGATTGACGAAACGAACATCGAAACTCCACTGGTCGGCCGATTTAACGCTTATAATGTGGTGGAGGCACTATTAACATGCACGGCCCTGGGAATTGACGGCAGAGCTGCCGCTGAAATTTTGAAAGAGTGCCACGGTGCACCGGGTCGCATGGAAAGAGTGAACAAAGATTCCTCCATCCGGAATGAACCCATTGTATTTGTGGATTATGCGCATACACCAAATGCGCTTGAAAATGTACTGTCCACACTCAGAGAGTTGAAAACCCGGCATCAAAAACTGGTTTGTGTCTTTGGTTGCGGGGGAGATCGCGACAGATCAAAGCGGCCGAAAATGGCTAAGATTGCCGACTCTTTTGCAAATCGCGTGATTGTGACCTCTGATAATCCTCGATCTGAAGATCCCAATTCTATTATTGACGATATCATGGAAGGATTCAGAAAACCTTCAGATATCACAAGAATTACAGATCGCCGGGAAGCGATTCAGGAGGCTGTAGTTTCATCCAAAGCTGGTTCTATAGTTTTAATTGCAGGAAAAGGACACGAAACCTACCAGGAAATTAATGGTGATCGAATTCATTTTGATGATCACGAAGTAGTACAGCAAGCTCTGAATAAATGGAATGATCAAGCGAAAAAAGAGGGGGCTGTCTGATGTTATACGAACTGCTTGCATGGTTAAATGATATGTATGCACCTCCCGGGTTTGATGCATTTGATTTTATCACAACACGCACGGCTTTTGCAGCTGCAACGGCGTTAATTATCAGCCTGATTATTGGGCGTAAGATCATTCAATGGCTTATAAAAATGCAGCTCAAGGAAGTGATACGTGAGGACATAGGACTCCATACACATCTGAACAAAGTAAATACACCTACCATGGGTGGTGTGATTATCATTTTAGCTACAGTAATTCCGGCGATACTCTGGATGAACATGTACAGCATCTACACCTGGATGATAGTATTTGTAACAGTCGTTCTTGGTTTGGTCGGTTTTTTGGATGATTACATTAAAGTAGTCCGGCAAAACAAATCCGGGCTTCATGGCTGGGTAAAAGTGTTTGGTCAGGTATTTGTGGGAATTATTCTTGGAGCTACGCTCTATTTCTGGCCTGCATTCAGTGATTACAACACGCTTACCACCGTACCTTTTCTTAAAGATGTGAACATTGATTATGCCTTTCTCGGCGAGCAGATTGGATGGCTGATATATATCCCGGTTGTGATTTTTATCATCACAGGTGTGAGCAACGCGGCAAATCTTACGGATGGACTTGACGGTTTGCTTTCCGGTACCTCTGCCATTGCCGGAGTAATTTTGGGGATTTTTGCGTATGTCTCCGGCCGGACCGACTTTTCTGAATTTTTGAACATTATGTACCTGCCCGGCTCCGGTGAACTAACCATATTTGCGGCTTCGCTGGTGGGGGCTTGTCTTGGTTTTTTATGGTATAACACCTATCCCGCTTCTGTTTTTATGGGTGATACGGGTTCACTTGCACTGGGCGGGGCTTTGGGTGCAATGGCAATCATGATTCATAAAGAATTACTGCTACCTATTATCTGTGGAGTTTTTGTAGCCGAAACAGTTTCTGTGATTATTCAAACCAGTTATTTCAAATACACAAAGTGGAAATATGGCGAAGGCCGCAGAGTCTATTTGATGACTCCAATCCACCACCATTTTGAAAAACTGGGATGGCCGGAATCAAAAATCGTTATTCGCTTTTGGATCATTGCCATTCTGCTTGGAATTATAAGCCTCTTAACCCTGAAACTGCGATAATGAATGTAGAGAACAAACATATCGTAATTGCAGGTGCCGCCAGAAGTGGTGTGGCTGTAGCCAAACTTTTGAATAGCAATGGTGCCATTCCATTTGTGACAGACTTCGGGTCTATCCATCAGAAATTTGCAGATCAACTGCATGCTGAATCGATTGATTTCGAACAAAATCAACATTCGGAAAAAGCGATGAATGGAGATTTTCTTGTTTTGAGCCCGGGTGTACCAACATCATCAAAAATCGCTCAGAACTATCTGAATGCGGGTAAAAAGGTTTTCTCAGAAATTGAAGTCGCAAGTTGGTTCAATCGGTCCCCTATTGTAGCAGTGACTGGAAGTAACGGCAAGACAACTGTTGCAAATTGGCTGGCTCATACATGGAAAGTGGCTAATAAGAAGCATCTGCTGGCCGGAAATATCGGCACGGCGTTTTCTGATCGCATTGACGAAACCGCAAAAGATGTTACAGCTCTGCTGGAAGTCAGCAGTTTTCAGCTCGATCATATCGACCGTTTCAAACCGGATGTAAGCATCATTTTGAACATTACGGCGGATCACCTGGACCGATATCAAAACGATTTTAATCTGTATGCACAATCCAAGTTACGAATCACTGAAAATCAGGATGATTCGAACTGGTTCATCTACAACGGCGACGATCCCATCCTCTCGGATCATGCAGAGGAGTTATCAAAAAAGGAACGGGCACCCCGTTTACTGGCATTTTCCAGTGATCGTGAAATTTCAAATGGTGCTTTTGTGAGGGATGGCGAACTGATTTTAAAAATCAACAATAAAGAGGAACAACTCATGCAAATTGGCGAAATCGGTTTAAGCGGAAAACACAATCTACAGAACGGCATGGCTACAGCTTTGGCTGCCCGCGCCTCGGAGATCAAAAACAGATTTATTCGTGAAAGCCTCCGAACTTTTGAAGGTGTGGAGCACCGTCTTGAGACAGTTCGAACTCTGAAAGGCGTTCGATACGTCAACGACAGCAAAGCTACAAATGTAAACGCTGTTTGGTTTGCCCTCCAAACCTATAATGTTCCCGTTGTTTTGATTCTCGGCGGTCGCGATAAGGGGAATGACTGGTCCGTACTTGAACATCAAATACGGGAAAAGGTACATACGATTGTGGCTATCGGCGAAGCAAGGCCTGTTATTAAAGAAAAGCTTGGCGAGGTTGCACCCAATTACCGGGAAACCGAAACATTAAAACAGGCTGTAAAACTGGCCAGAGATAAAGCCAAACGAGGCGAAGTTGTACTTCTGAGCCCGGCATGTTCCTCCTTCGATATGTTTGACAATTTTGAACATCGCGGAAATGAGTTTAAGCAGGCTGTTTTGGATCTGTAGTCAAAGTACAAGTAGATGCTTGCGCTGTCCTGAGTCTTGCATGTCTTGAACAACGTAACCTTACACCACGTAACGCAGTAACCAGTAACCAGTAACCATAACTGATAACTGAATTTGTACTACACCACACCAAATAGCAAAGTTGGATCCATTTTTGGTACGACCAAAGATGAGCTGGATGCGCCGGACCGGAGCAGCGACCAGGTATTGCTGGTTACGATCATCGGGTTGATGATTTTTGGCTGCCTGGCAGTGTATTCCTCCATCGCTTTCTTTGCTCAGTCTCATGAAACAACTGCGGTGAAGCTGGTGTCTGGCCATGCGATCAAGCTGGTAATAGCCTTTTTTGTGATGATCTTTATCTCGAAAATAAACTACCGTGTGCTGGCAAGATTTAGCCGTGTGGCATTACTTGTCAGCTGGGGACTTCTTATCGTCATGCATATTTATGGTGATGTAACCTGGGGTGCTCAACGTTCGCTCACGATCGGCAGCATTTCATTTCAGCCGACATCATTTGCGGCCATTGCACTCATTCTCCATGTAGCCGTTCTCTTGTACGAAAAACAGGAATACATCAAAGATTTTAACCGCGCATTTCTGCCGATCTTATTTTGGGTGTTTGTAACCTTTTTACTGGTTGCAACTGAGGACTTTAGCAGTGCGGCACTATTACTGGGCATTTGCATTCTGATGATGTTTGTTGGCAGAATAAGCATTCCGCAATTAACAGCCTTGGTACTGATTGGTTTGATTGGTGGCTCTGTCATGATTTACGTATCACCTGAGCGAAAAAGCCGGATCGATCAATATGTTGCTCAAATCACTGAAATTAATGATAAAAATTTTGAATCTGCCGAGGGATACCAGGCTCAACAAGCACATATAGCTATTGCCCAGGGACAATTTTTCGGTGTTGGAATCGGCAAGAGTACACAGCGCGACTTTCTGCCTGCTCCCTATAACGACTTTATTTTTGCCATCATCGCAGAAGAGTACGGGCTTGTTGGATCTTTCAGTGTGATTTTAGCTTACCTGCTCATTCTGTATCGGGGAATTGCCGTCATTGCCCGGCAAGCGCCCGACCTGCTCGGTACACTTATGGCTTTGGGTTGTACCCTTTTAATCTCCATCTATGCATTTGTAAATGCAGGAGTGGCAACAGGTCTCCTTCCGGTAACCGGACTGCCAATGCCGTTTGTGAGCTATGGAGGTTCAAGTATGGTTTTTGCCGGAGTGATGGCAGGTATGCTGCTGAATATTTCGAGACATATTTCAAACATCAAAACAAGATTCTATAACGGATGATCGGAACCGTTGCAAAGAACATATCATCTACAGACACCCTCACCGCTGCCGTGGGTCCACTTCGTGTGCTCATGGCAGCCGGTGGTACGGGTGGTCATGTATATCCGGCGATTGCCATTGCAGATGCGATCAAGAAATCAAAGCCAGACGCGGATTTTCTGTTTGTGGGAACCCGGGACCGGATGGAGTGGGAAACCGTTCCGAAATATGGATATGAAATTAAAAGTATTTGGATCAGCGGAATTCACAGGAGATTGACAATTCAGAATCTTCTCTTCCCGATCAAACTTATCACAAGTATCATTCAGAGTTTTTCCATTTTGAAATCATTCAACCCCGATATCGTAATTGCCTGCGGCGGATTTGCTTCCGGTCCGGTGGGATGGGTTGCCGTGAAGATGGGTATACCTCTTTTCCTGCAGGAGCAAAACAGTTTTCCCGGAGTAACGAACCGAATGCTGGCAAAACACGCCGAAACCATTTTTACCGCTTTTGACGATGCAAAAAAACATCTTCCTGAAGACAAAATTAAACTGACCGGGAATCCGGTTCGAGGCCAGGTAAAAGTTTCTGACAAAGATGAGGCTTTAGAATCTTTCAATTTTTCAGATGATTACCCGGTCCTTCTGATTCTTGGCGGAAGTGGCGGGGCAAAAGCCCTGAATGATATCATGTTGCTTGAAACTCCTTTACTTCATAATTCAGCCAATCTGCAAATTATTTGGCAGTGTGGTCCTAAATATTATGACGGACTTGTAGAAAAAGTAGATCCCGAGAAGTATCCAAACCTTCGATTATTTCCATACATCGATGATATGTCGGCGGCTTATGCTGCGGTCGACCTGGTTGTAACACGCGCCGGTGCCGGAACATGCAGTGAACTTGAGGCGATTGGTCAGCCGGCAATCCTGGTTCCCTCTCCTAATGTGGCAGGCGACCATCAAACCAAAAATGCTAAATCTCTGGTTGATGTTGGTGCCGCAAAACTAATAGAGGAGTCGAAGTTAAAGCAGTCTTTTTATGAAACAGTTACAGAACTGATTCGAGATGAGGAAGAACTCGAGAAGATGTCATCGGCAATGAAATCACTGGCAAAACCAAATGCAGCCGAGGATATCAAAAACGAAATTTTTTCATTCTTAGAGAAGCAACATTGATGAGTAACTCCATTCAAACACAACCCGTTTTTGGACGAACCCGCCACATCCACATGGTGGGCATCGGTGGGATTGGCATGAGTGGAATGGCCGAGATTCTGATTCTTCGCGGATATGAGGTAAGTGGATCCGATCAAAATAAGTCAGAGACAACAGACCGGCTGGAAGAACTGGGGGCAACTGTTTATTACGAGCATAAAGCATCTAATATTGAAGATGCGGATGTTGTGGTTTACACCAGTGCCGTAAAAGCGGATGAAAATGTAGAAACGCGCGAGGCCATCAATCAAAAAATTCCGGTTATTAAACGCTCTGAGATGTTGGCTGAATTGATGCGCACCAAATATGGAATTGGTGTGGCCGGTACACATGGTAAGACAACAACTACAACTCTGACCGGTCATGTTGTGCAGGATGGACAGTTCGATCCAACCATTATCGTCGGCGGCCGGGTTCACAGTTTTGCGAAGACAAATGCCGTAGTTGGCAAAGGTGATATCATTATCGTTGAAGCCGATGAGTACGACCGGACATTTTTACGCCTCTCCCCTTCCCTGGTGGTTATCACCAACATTGAAGAGGAGCATATGGATATCTACGAAGACCTGGATGATGTAAAGCAGGCTTTTACTGAATTTGCAAACAAAGTGCCTTTTTACGGTGCTGTTGTCGTTTGTCTTGATGACCCTGAGGTGCGAAGTGTTCTGCCAAATATTAAGAAGCGAATTATAAGTTACGGCTACAACCCACAGGCACAGGTTCGGGCAGTGGATGTATCACATCAAACAATGAATAGCACTTTTACAGTAATCTTTTCGGGAGAAGAACTTGGAGAAATTCAGTTAGGTGTTCCCGGTGATCATAATGTGAAAAATGCGTTAGCTGCTATTGCAGTAGGGCTTGAACTCGGAATTTCATTTGAGAAGATCAAATCAGGTTTGGAACGATTCCAGGGTGTTTTCCGACGATTCCAGGTAAAATATAATACCGACGAACTGATTGTGATTGATGATTACGCTCATCATCCAACCGAAGTACAGGCAAGTATACAAGCCGCTAAAAAGGGTTGGAAAGACCGAAGACTTGTTGCAGTATTTCAACCTCATCTCTACTCGCGAACACAGGAACTGTACAAAGAATTTGGCCTCTCCTTTTTTGATGCGGAGGTCTTGGTGGTAACAGATGTATATCCATCGCGGGAAAAACCGATTGAAGGCGTGACCGGTCAATTAATTTCTGATACGGCCAAAAATTTCGGCCACAAAAATGTCCACTATGTCGAAGAGAAATCAGATCTGCCTGAAACGCTAAAAGAGATTTTAAACAAAGGTGATATCGTCATCACCATGGGTGCGGGCGATGTGTATAAATATGGCGAAGAGTTTCTTGAACTTGTGACCGAGGGAGGTAATTAAGATGGCGAAGAGATCAAATAAACTGAAAAATGCCGTCTGGATTCTGCTGTCGGTCGTACTACTGACAGGTGCTGTTTTTGGCGGACTTTACCTCGAAAAAAATACACGGATTGATGCCGTGGAATTTGAGGGAAATCACTTTACGGAAACTGAATCCCTGGAGCAGGCTCTGACATCACCGGTAGGTATGCTGGCAGACAGTGTCTCTTTAGACAGTCTTTTCATGGAGTTGAAAACACTGCCTTATGTGAAAGACGCCACAGTAAATATGGGTATGCTTGGGACTCTGACATTTAAGATTACTGAACGAGAACCGTTTGCCATACTGGTGGATGGAAACCGACGAGTCTATGTGGCAGAAGGCGGATTCAAACTTCCCATCATCCCGGAAAAAGTAAAAGACGTACCGCTGGTTTATGGATTTTCAGCTCGGTCTTTGAGTGACACCTTGAAGTCTGATCAATACCAACAAGTTGAAGAATTTTTGATCGCAGCACAGGAAAATGAACTCGGCTGGATCACCATCAGTGAAGTCTCCTGGAATGACAGTGAAGGTGTAGTCGCCCTCACTTATGAGAACGGAGTGAAATTGTTATTTGGCCGGGACCAGTTCCGGGAAAAAATAGAAAACTGGGAAGCTTTTTATACCAACGTAGTATCCAAAAAAGGAATCGGTGCGTTCACCCGCATCGACCTTCGCTTTGAAGATCAAATTATAACACGAAATTCTTAAATCAACGTGAATTGGACATTACAGACATAGATTCTAAAAAGGTCATTCTGAACTCGATTCAGAATCTCCAGACTTCAATTTCGGACGGAGATCCTGAGTTAAGTTTGTGTTTAGCGACCTGGCAGAGTGCGATAGCTCCTGCCAGAGTCGCATGGGACGGTTTTCGAATTGAATTGCCCTTATACCACAACTCTGACAGGAACCGAAAAGCACGGCGCTCTGTCAGGTTGTTTGACTCAAACCACAAACACGTACCAAACTCAGGACGACAGTAAGAACGTTCGGAATCTTAACCCAAAAAAATTTAAATCGAACTCACATTATCAAAAAAGTTTAGCAATCAAAAACAGATCAGGATCGCATATGGAACAGGAAAATGAACGAATTGTTGTAGGACTCGACATCGGCACGACCAAAGTTTGTGCTGTAGTGGCATCGATCAATGCACAGGATCGAATCCACATCCTGGGCGTTGGTAAAGCTCCCAGTGAAGGATTAAACCGTGGGGTTGTGGTAAATATCGACAAGACGGTAAATGCCATAAAAACAGCCATTGAACAGGCCGAACTCGCTTCGGGGATTGAGGTAAATTCCGTGAATGTAGGAATTGCCGGCGATCATATCCGGAGTATTCGCAGCAAGGGTGTCATTACCATCAACAATAAAGACAAAGAGATTACCGTGCAGGATGTGGAGCGGATTTTGAAGGATTGCCAGCAGATTATGCTTCCGCCCGATCAACAGATTTTACATGTCATTCCACAGGAGTTTGTGGTGGATGGCCAGGACGGAATCAGCGATCCGGTTGGCATGAGCGGGATGCGAATGGAAGCCGAAGTGCACATTATCACAGGCCTGGTTTCGGCAGCGAAAAACCTCTACCGATGTGTGGAGCGCGCCGGTTACCAGGTTGCGGATATCATCCTCGAACCTCTCGCCTCCTCCTATGCAGTTTTGGATGATGAAGAGAAAGAGGCTGGTGTGGTTTTGGTTGATATCGGAGGCGGTACAACGGATCTCGCTGTGTTCCAGGAGAATACCATTCGTCACACCGCAGTGATCGCCATTGCCGGGAAGAAAGTGACTGACGATATCAAAATCGGTTTGAGTGTATTGGATGACCAGGCTCAAAAATTGAAGCACCAGCACGGCGAGTGTTTTGTAGATCTGATTGAAGATGACGAGTCGATCACCATTCCCGGAATTGCGGGCCGGCCGCCCAAGGAGATTACAAAAAGTATTTTGGCAAAAATCATCCAGGCCAGAATGGAAGAGATCCTGGAGATCGTAGCGATCGAAGTGAAACGCAGCGGTTATGCCGATTCCTTAAGTGCAGGAATTGTGGTCACCGGGGGCGGATCACTCATCAAGAATATCTGTCCGTTAGCCAATGAAGTGCTCGGAATGGATTCCAAAATTGGACGTCCACTCGGGTTAGCCGGCGGACTGATCGAAGAAGTAAACAGCCCCATCTATGCAACCAGTGTGGGATTAGTACTACACGCGCTGAAAGCAGAAGGTGTGGAGAACGAAATGGTTCCGTCATCATCAAAAGGAACCGGAGTGGAGAAGGTGATGAACAGTATTACCGAACGGATGAAAAGTTGGTTTAAAGAACTTTAGCAATCAAAAACAGATGTGTAAGAATAATTCATATAGCTGTTTAGCGGATCGAATTAAACAACCTGACAAAGCTCCCGACAGGCTTGTCGGGATCCTGTCAGAGTTGTTAGTCAAAAGCAAATTCATTTCGCAGCAGCTGCTCGCGACTCTGACAGGAGCAATCGCACTCTGTCAGGTCGCTGAACAGATGAATTGCCCTTACAGTTCAAAAAAACAAACAAGAAAGAAGCAATAAATAATCATTACAGATAGCAATCATAAACGGAGTTAACTATGGAATACATAACCTCACGCTTTAGTTTTGACGAGAAGGGTCAGGATAATGCGAAGATCAAAGTGATCGGTGTTGGCGGTGGCGGTGGTAATGCCATCAACAACATGATCAAAAAAGGATTAGACAGTGTGGAGTACATTGCACTGAATACAGACGCGCAGGCACTTAAGAATAATGATGCCGATATCTCCATCCAGGTTGGAGCCAATCTGACATCTGGATTAGGAGCCGGAGCAAGACCCGAAATTGGCCGCGAGGCTGTTGAGGAAAATCGCCATGAACTGGATGAAGCCGTTGATAATGCCGATATGATTTTCATCACGGCAGGAATGGGCGGCGGAACCGGAACAGGCGGAGCTCCCGTTGTGGCCGGAATTGCCAAACGAAAAGGAATTTTAACAGTCGGTATTGTAACCACTCCCTTCCTTGTTGAAGGAAAAGTACGGATGAAATATGCCGTGGAAGGTATTGCCGAGCTGAAGAAAAACTGCGATACCGTAATTGTGATTCCCAATGAACGATTACTGGATATTGCCGATGAAAACACAACCCTCGTTGAAGCGTTTGATAATGCCAACCAGGTGTTATACAACGCAACCCGTGGAATTTCTGATTTGATTCTGATGCCGGGACTGATCAACCTGGACTTTGCGGATGTGCGCACTACGATGATTGACGGGGGGGCTGCAATTATGGGATCGGCTACTGCAAGCGGACCTGACCGGGCAGAAATAGCCGCCCGCGAAGCGATCAACTCTCCCCTGCTTGACGGAGTGAGTATTCGCGGAGCACGAAATGTTCTGGTAAATATCTCGTCCGGATCGAATCTTGGTATTCAGGAAACCACAACAGCTACACGAATCATCCAGCAGGAAGCCGGAGAAGATGCAGAGATTATTCTCGGTAGTGTTTTGGATGAGTCGTTCGAGGATCAGCTGCGGGTAACCGTTATAGCCACCGGTTTTGAGTTTGAAGAGAACAGTGTTAAATCACAATCTCAATCTTCTTCATCCAGCAAAAATGATTCGGTAAGCAAAAAGAAACCATCGAACATGCTGCCCAAGGCAAGTGAAATTGCTCAAAAAAGACGGCCGCTGGATGACAACTTCTATAAAGGTGAGAAAAACCTGAAGAACCTGGATTCACCAGCCATTCATCGCAGAAGTCTAAAGCATATTCGAACAAACGATGATAAGGAAGCAGATGAAGAGTTAACAGAACCTAAGCAGGAACAACGCAAAGCCAGTAACGACGATTCATCAGGACTGAATGACAGATCTGAACGAATCGACAAACGGGATAGCGAACAGCCTGCATTCCTCCGAAAAATCATGGACTAACAACGCGATGTATTCCATGATGTTATGATTGCTTTATAAAAAAGGATGGGCACACTGTGCCCACTCTATAGATTGCTAAATCAAAAAAGGGCCTCTTTGACCGGAGGCTTTTTTCTTTTCTGTAAGGTAGAGAATTAATTTTGAGGAAAGATAATTATTTGTAAGAAGTGAAAAGGCAAAACGCAAAAGTGAAAAGTACATCAGATTCAGGTTATTGACATCTCAGTCATTGCCGTTAATTCAGCAGACGAAAGAAACAATCGTCAGCCGAAAACTTTTGCCTTTTGCGTTTTCACTTCTCACTCCAAAATAAAAAACCCGAAACCGTTTCCGGCTCCGGGCTTGCATATCAACCCAATATTTAAAATGAATACTTATAGATTTTCTGTTATAGACTTACAACCCGATAATTGTTCACACTCTTTTTAAATTATTTGATTTCAACACCCCACACTCCTACTTTTTTGTAATGCAGAACGGAACTTATATTTATTTCAATGTCTATTTGATTTGCCTCTGCATCTTCGTCTCACCTTCTGTTCTATTTGGTCAAACATATGGCCCTGCCGAAGACCGGTTTTTAACCATTCGCCAAAACTCAAACTCAACACTTGAAGCCAGCGGCCAAACGGTGTGGATCGGCCCGGGACTGAACGCCTTTAATGAATTGACCGGGGAGATATTTGTGCCCACTAATGCCGACAGCGTATTTAACGGACGCGGACGAGTTTTCTCTTTAGAAGTTCATGAAACCAGAATTTTTGCCGGATTGGGATTTACCTCAACCCGGGGAGGTTCAACTGTAAATGCAGCCCAGGGGTATTATCAATCAAATAATTCAGGTGGTGATTGGTCGTTCATCTCATTTCCTTTGGATGATCGTGCCGACGAATCTTGTGATGCCGCTTCAATAGGACCGCCCTGCGATATTGAATTCCAATACGGAGATGAAACCTACATCCGAACTCGCATCACCGTTCCCGAACAATCCCCGCCCTACGAGGTGGATTTTCACGACCAGACGCTATTCTCAACGAACTGGGCATCCGGGGTTTTGCGAAGCCGGGATAACGGCCAAACCTGGGAACGAATTATCTTGCCGCCATCGAATGTATCAAATCTCAATCCGGGAGAATCATATGGTTGGGTATCAGTAACAACCGGGGATGAAATTATTAATCGATACGATCCCCGGTTTGATAATAACCTACTCGGTTTTGGCCTGTTAATTGACGATCAACAGCGGGTTTGGGTGGGAACGGCAGCAGGTATTAACATCTCGGAAAATGCATTGACGGCCCCAGTCGATCAGATCAGGTGGAAGCACATTTCGTGGAATCCCGACATATCGGGTGGTCTCCTGTCAAACTGGATCATTACAATTCGCCAACAACCGGATACAGACCGAATCTGGATGACAAACTGGATCACCGATTCCGAAAACCGTGATGCATATGGCGTGATTTATACAGATGACCAGGGAGAAACTTTTCACCCATTCCTGGAAGGCGTTCGGGCCAATGACATCGGTTTTTTTGATGGCAATATTTATATAGCAGCAGATAACGGATTGTATATTTCGAATGATGATGGTGAGAACTGGGAACGCATATCACAAATCTCGAGTCCCAATACGTTCATCAAACCGGATGCCCGATATTTTGCCGTCGCTTCCACGGAAGATAATCTATGGGTGGGAACATCGGACGGAATTGCCTCCACATCTGACGGTGGAGAATCATGGAGAATTCTTCGGGTTGAAGTTCCACTCTCCGGCGGAAATCGATATCAACCGGATGCACCAAATGTAAATACCTATGCCTATCCAAATCCCTTCTCGCCGACACAGCATTCACTGATCCGCATTAAATATGAGATGGAAGAGCCCGGCCCTGCAACTATTCGCATTTTTGATTTTGGAATGAACCCGGTCAAAACAATTCGGGTTCCGGCCGTTTCATCATCCGGAGCGTATGAAACAACCTGGAACGGGCAAACCGAAACAGGAAGAATAGCCTCCAACGGCACCTATTTCTACTCCATCGAAACATCCAATGGATTTATGAACGGCAAAATTCTCCTGCTTGATTGATGAAAAGATTGAAATCCATATCACTTATTTCTATGGTAATCCTCCTGTTTTCAGGGCTGATCTTAAATCTGAATGCACAAAACAATAGTGGTGGATTTGCCGGTTCATTTTCAAGAATTGGTTTTTCACCTCGCGGAATGGGAATGGGAAATGCGATGACATCGGTCACCAGTGAAGGAAGTTATGGTTACTATAATCCTGCATTCGCTGCCATAGAATCTGATCTCATTCAGGTTGACGCCGGCACCGCCATTCTCCCGTTTGACCGCCGGCTTAATATGGTACATTCACATTTTCAACTCCCTCCATCCGCCGGTCTTTCAGTCAGCCTGTTGCACAGCCGTGTTGGAAATATCGACGGGCGGGATTTAAGCGGATATCATACCGAAAATCTTTCCACAAACGAATTTCAGCTCACAGGAAATTTTGGACTTCGATTTTCTGATTCATTCCGGGCGGGAATTGGGTTTAAGTATAACCTCGCCCGATATCATCCCGAATTGCCTACAACATCAGGCTTAGGAGTTGATTTGGGTATTCTCATAAAACCCAAACCAAAAATAAATATTGGAATCACCGTTCAGGATTTGCTGGCATCCTACCGGTTCAATACATCAGATCTTTACGGAACCGATGCTTCTGACAACCAACAATTTTTCCCTCTTCGAATCATCGGGGGAATCTCTTATCAAATGACCGGTCAATGGCTGATCAGTTTTGATTTTGAAAACCGGCGGCACTCCTTTGATACACTGGAAACAGAGGGTGAACAAAGTCAATCGGTCAACCGAACAGAAAAAACTTCATCCAGTCATTTTATCAGAACAGGAACGAGTTACCATCTGCATGAACGCTTTACGCTTCGAGCCGGAATGCAGCTTAACAATTTGGGCGAAGAAAATGACCTCCAACCTGCTGCCGGATTTTCCATACATTTACCCTATGATACGCTGGCACCCTCTATCGATTATGCATTTGTTAGGGAGCCCTCGGGACTTTCAACCATGCACGTGTTTGCAATCAGGCTGAATTTATGATTGAATCGATGAAGTATAAAGTAACTGTCATTCCGGGCTTGACCCGGAATCTCCTTGCGTTATATAAGATTGGGGATTCCGGCTCGGGGGCCGGAATGACGAGACTCCTATACGTGCTCTTTCACTCTTTAAGAAGATTTCCTTTGTATCTGTTTAGTATTAAAAAATTTCTGGTCTCAGACCATTCATCGTTTCGCTCTCTCCCTCCAAAGTCCCTTCGTTACCCCTCTCCCGCGGGGGAGGGGCTAAGGGGTGAGGGCGAAACAACGCTCTTTGCCAAATGATGGTCATTTTTCGTCTGTCAGATCCTTAACCAGGTACTTTCTTTCACAACGCACAAAACTATCAATCTTAATTCTCCTAATATTCACTACACTCTTTTTAGTCCCGATAACCAATGCCCAGGATACCGGCAGCGGACTCGATTTTCTGAACATCGGCCCCTCCTCCCGCATGCTTTCTATGTCTGAGGCAACCACTGCTTCAGCAACCGGGGCATCTGCAATCTACTCCAATCCCTCGTTGCTGGTTTTGGATGAACAATCAAGCCTCGATGTCAGCTACACTCTTTGGATTGCCAATGTCAACAATCAGTTTGCAGCGTTGAACCTTGTTAAAGATAACCGCGCTTACGCATTTGGTGTTTACTCATCCGGGAGTGATGGTTTTGAAGCAAGAGATCAACCCGGACCCTCCGCTGGAAATTTCTCCATACGATACTTATCTCTTTCCGGAGCTATTGCACAAAAAATCGGTCCATTCTCCATTGGTGTAACCGGCCAATATTTAAGAGAAGAGGTGTTCCAGTTTCGGGCATCTGGTTATGCGTTTAATGCGGGAATCACCACAAGTTTTTTGGATGATAAAATCCGGACGGCAGCCGCAGTCAAAAACATTGGTAAAATGGAAAGCCTGGATGCAGAATCAACGCCTCTGCCCTCTTCATTTAATGCCGGTTTATCTGCAAGTTTAATTCAGTTTAACAGTCCCGGTCAAAATGATCTGCCTGTTTTGGTGAATCTGATCGCCGACTGGCACCAGCCCATTCAGGAGAGTTCCGGTGGTGATTTTACCGGAAGTAATGAAAATAACGGATATTTTACTCTTGCAATGGATCTGAATATAGGAGATCTTTTATTTATACAAGGTGGTTACCGGTGGGGGCCAACAGAGCGTCCATACAGTGTTGGGATGGGGCTTGAAATTGAATCGGTTCGTGTTAATTATGCTCTGGTACCCTTTTCTACAGGATTTGGCACCGTCCATTCCTTTGGAGTTCAATATTATTTCTGATTGTCGGGTCGGCTATGAATTACAACAAAAAACTGGAAGCAGTGGAAGAACTCTATGAGGGGCTCATCAGCCAATCCAAACCGGTTACACTCTTTGTAGCCCCCCGGATTCGGTACACCCACAAGAAATCGGATTACCTCTACCTGTTCTATAAAAAACTACTCGATTCTTCCGATTATATAATATTTGATGTCAGCACAGCCGGGCATCTAAAATTTATTCTTCACCAACTAATTAAACACGACTCTATTCTTCACTATCACTGGATTCAATTTTCAGGTTTTGGATCGATCTTCGGGTATCTTTTTAAACTCTTTTGTATTCAGATCTATCTTTTATTAGGTGGTAAACTGGTTTGGTCTCTCCACAACAAAATTCCACCGGACTGTTCGAACGAATGGCTGCATATAAAAGCCCGGCGATGGCTGGCAAAAAAAGCTGATCGGCTTGTGGTTGAGTGCGAATCTGTCATCCCCGATCTGTCAATCTACTTTAATGTTTCACCTAAAAAATTTCGTATATGGCCTCACCCCGGATTCCCCCCGCAATTGATGCCGCGGGCAGCTGCCATTGAAGCAATTAATCACCGCTACGACGTTCAGATCAAAATTCAGGATCGCCTTTTTTTGATGTTTGGACATATCAGCCCTTACAAGCAGATCCATAACGTTTGCAACATCTTTAAAGAGGAACCCTATCATAAAAAACTGCTTGTAGTCGGGCCGGTAAAGAAAGGACAGTTGGCCTATTACAAGAAGATCCGCAAAACAACCCAAAACATGGATAACGTTATCTTAATACCTCAGTTCATTAAAGAAACCCATGTCCCGGAGTTTATGAATGCCGCAGATTATCTCGTATTCAATTACAGGGAGGTCTTGACGTCCGGTGGAGTTCCACTTGCCAAAAGCTATGATAAAACGATAATTCTCCCCAAAAAGGGATGTCTGAAGGAACAAGAGGGTGAGAATTTGAAATTTTTTAAATCTCAAGAGGAGTTGAAAAATATTATTCAGGAGTTATAAACTGTGCATTTTTTTTTGAGGAATTAATTTTAATATAGAGAACAGATCATAACACATCTCTTATCATCATGAGTGATTATAAATTTCTCTCTTTAATTCTTGTTCTGTTTTCGGCCCTCTTTATTTCCTGTGGGTCGGACTCCCCGGTTGATCCTGATGAAGAAAATATTCCCCCGGGTGATTTTTCATTAATTGCACCTCAAAACGGATCGACCGTTATTTATGCACGACCTCAGCTTTCCTGGCATGAAACAGAAGATCCCGCCGATACCGATATTACCTATGAAGTTCGGTTGAACAAAAACAATCCACCAACAAACGTAGTAGCACGCGGTCTTGAGAGACCTGAATACACACCTGATATAGATTATGAGCCGGGCTCAACCTACTACTGGCAAGTCATCGCCAGCCGGGATTCAGGTGAAAAAACCAAGAGCAGAGAGATCTTTTCATTTACATTTACTGAAGGGAGTGGTCTGATTGCAAATGAAAATATGGGAATGCTTTTACGACAGGAACATTCCCTGGTAGTTTTTAAGGGTAAATTATGGATGTTTGGTGGCCTACAGCATCGATTTGGAAAAAAAGATGTGTGGTATAGTGAAGACGGCATTGAATTGGGAATTAGCGACTGAACGAAGCTGAGTTCCCACCACGAGTAGCAACATACCAGCCTTCGTTTACGACGATAAAATGTGGCTGATTGGCGGGGAACCGTTGTGGGTAGATTTTTTAAAGATATTTGGTACACCGAAGATGGGAGTCATTGGGTAGAAGCTGCTGAGAATACTCCTCTTGGAAGACGTAATGATCACTCAAGTGTAGTTTTTGATGACAAAATGTGGGTGATTGGCGGGCACGTGATCCATCAGGATTTAGAATCAGAAGTACAACTGTAAATGATGTCTGGTATAGCACAGATGGTGTTCAATGGACACAAGCTACGGATGATGCTGGTTTTGAACCGCGGGTCGGCCATAAAAGTGTAGTTTTTGATAACAAAATATGGGTCATCGGTGGCTTGCAAAGAACTGACGGAGAAGACATTCATTTTAACGATGTATGGTACAGTGAAAATGGAATTGACTGGACCATGGCTACTGATGATATAGGAACCGGGTTTGATATTTTGGAGTTTCGATTGCGTTGTCTTTGATGATAAAATGTGGGTTATCGGCGGATTTATAGGCGATGAAGGTGGTGCCATCGGTGAGATCTGGTACAGCAGTGATGGGATCAACTGGGAACAGGCACCTCCTTTCTTTGGGCGCAGTGGACATGCCGAATGCTGTTTTCAAGAATAAAATCTGGGGAGTAGGTGGGGAATGGCAGATTCCGACTATCAAATAACAATGACTCCTGGTATTTGAATGTACCATAGCTTTACTCCTTAAAGATTGTAAACAGGCTTGATGCTTTCCGCGGGAATGATTAATCATAGAATGTCGCTTTTAGTATGTACATGTCAGATCCATGCTTACAGCTCGTAATCCTCCCCTACGTCTTACTCGAAAAGTCATCCCTACTATCTTCTGACTTTGATCAAGTTTTCTCATCACATCCGGGCTGATGGCACAAGATTATGCCATGGAACAACTCGAAAACTCTCCGCGTCATCACGAGTGGGTGGATGTTGAATACGATGGACGCACCGTTCACAGTTTTGTAGCCTATCCCGAAACCAATGAAGAGACGCCTGCTGTGATTGTCATCCACGAAAATCGCGGGCTGAATGATTGGGCCAGAAGTTTTACCGATCAAGTTGCCAAGGCTGGCTATATTGCCATTGCTCCCGATCTTCTTTCCGGTTTTAGTGATGAATATGAACGCACCACTGATTTTCCTATCTTCCGATGCCGCCAGAGACGCCCTTTACACACCTCATCCCTGAACAGATCACACAAGATCTTCATGCCGTGCGGGAATATATCAGCAACGTACCCGCTTCAACCGGAACGGTAGTTGTGGCCGGATTCTGCTGGGGCGGATCTCAAACCTTTCGTTATGCTACGAACAGCGATCAGCCCGAAGCCTTTATGGTTTTCTACGGATCTGCACCTGATGATCCCGAAGCCGTCCAGCAAATCAGTGCACCGGTTTATGGATTTTATGGTGAGAACGATCAGCGGATTAACTCCGGAATTCCGGCCATCGAGAAGATGATGAATGAGTATGGAAAAACGTATGAGTATGAAATTTACGAAGGTGCCGGCCATGCATTCATGCGAGCCGGTGACGACCCCAATGCCGATGAAGCATCCAAAGCCGCCCGAGATGCAGCCTGGAAACGGTTGAAGGGGTTGCTTTCCGAGATTGACTAAATGTACGACGGACAGCTTGTCCGTCACTTTTAAACTGTACTGACGAGCACAAGAGGGGCACTTGCGCTATTTCGAGTAATCCAAGGATGTCACTTGTGCCAAGTTTTTTTTGCAAAGGACGAGGGGCACAAGTGACGCTTCGCTTAACACTTGCGCCAGGCGGGAGTACGACGGACAGCTTGTCCGTCACTTTTGAGCAGTACTGACGAGCACAAACGAGTCTACTACGCCAAAGGCTTCGTTGACCATGGACACTTGCGTTATTTTGATTATCGCATGGAAAGATCCGCGAAGTTTTTGAAACTTCGCGGATCTAATAACCAAGGCTTAAATTACCTAAACCTCCGCGTACACTGCGGTTAATTTTTATATTTTGTTTAACACCTGAAATCATCAAATAGCTACAATTCACACAATGCGCACATTAAACATCGCCGTAGCCCAGTTTCAACCGAAAGATGGAGATAAAGAGTACAATCTTTCAGTCATTGAGAAACTAACCGAAAAAGCAAAAAATCAGGAAGCGGATATTGTTAGTTTTCATGAGCTTTGCATTACCGCATACACCCATCTGAAGGATTTAAGCAAACAAGAACTCGATGATCTTTCTGAAGAAATTCCCAATGGCAAAAGCACGGAGGAGCTTATTCGCCTCTCCAAAAAATTTGATATCCCAATTCTTGCCGGACTCGTTGAAAAAGAGGGCGACAAATATTACAACTCCTACATCTGTGTGGATGAATCCGGTGTGTTGGGGAAACATCGAAAAATTCACCCGTTTATCAGTGAATATCTGTCGGCCGGAGAAGAGTACACGGTTTTTGAGTGGAACAACTGGAGATGCGGAATCCTGATCTGCTACGACAATAACGTTATTGAGAACGTACGAGCCACAACCTTACTTGGCGCTGAGGTCATGTTTGCCCCGCATGTTACCATGTGTACGCCCTCATCCATGCCCGGACGCGGGTATGTGGATGATGAGCTCTGGGAAAATCGACATTTGGACCCTGTTCCGCTTCGAATGGAGTTCGACGGCCCTAAAGGAATGGGCTGGCTGATGCGCTGGCTGCCTGCACGCGCATTCGACAATGGTGTTTACTACGCTTTCACCAATCCGATTGGGTATGATGGCGAACATCTGAAAAACGGAAATTCCCTGATTCTTGATCCCTATGGTGATGTGGTAACGGAAATCAAATCGTTTGATGATGAAGTGACCACGGCAACCATCACATCAGACAAACTAAAACTCGCCGGCGGGTATCGATACAGAAATGCCCGAAAACCGGAGCTGTTCCGGGAGATCTTGGGAGCCGATCATGAATCAGAGATTCAGCCTGCGTGGATGAAGGATGATAATGAATGAATCTTGAGTAGATCCGCGAAGTTTCAAAAACTTCGCGGATCTTTACTTTTTTGAAACTCTAATGATTTTTTTACTCGTGCCGAAGGTCCTCCTTCGGCACGCCAATCCGAAGCTCCGCTTCCATTCACTCTTCGTACAACGTAACAGCTATCAAACTCTCCAGTTCTAAATAATTCCGCGCTGATGAATATCTCCAGTGTTCAGGCAGATCCACATATCCTCGATTCACTGGATTGTTATGAATGTACTCTATTTTTTGCACCATCATATCAGCAGTAATTATCTGTTTCGGATGAAAACCCTCCTGCCAAACCTGGTATTTACTCTGATTTTTGTGCTGTAACTTTGCTCGCTTTATAGATTTTAGCAACTGATAATAGTTTCCATTTTCAAGAAAATCTATAATTCGTCTGGCTGCAAATGACTTAAAGTTTTTTAACTTTTTTGGTAAATCATCATTGCTTGCAATAAAGTGGATATGATTCTCCATGATCACGTAAGCATATAAATCAACATCTCTTGATTCTTGAAGAAATTGGAACCCATCAAGTATCAATTCTGCGATTTCGGGAATGGAAAACAGTGGAATACCGTCAATTATACTGCTCGTAAGAAAGTAGGGGTATTCTGTTTCGTAAATTTTGTAGCGGCTTCTGCTCATAATATGAGTTCTTTATAGTATGAACTCAGTTTCGTGGAAACCTTACAGAATCTTAGGGATTACGGAAGCAGGAGCTTCCATTTGGCATTCCGAAGCAGAGCTTCGGAACGAGTATGACTCAGGGCTGGTAAGTGTCACGAAAGAAATTAGATCCGCGAAGTTTTTGAAACTTCGCGGATCTTGAAAAAGCTTACGGCCGTAACCGACCCAACATCCGTGGAAACGGAATCGTTTCACGAACATGCTGTAATCCACAAATCCAGGCAACGGTTCTCTCCAGACCCAGTCCGTAACCGGCGTGTGGAACGGATCCAAATTTTCGCAGGTCGAGGTACCAGCTGAACAGGTCTTCCGGCAGATCGTGTTCTGCGATCCTCTCTTGCAGAACTTCCAGGCTGTCTTCCCGTTCGCTTCCGCCAATGATCTCCCCGTAGCCTTCAGGAGCCAGAACGTCCAGGGCCAGGGCAAGTTTATCATTTTCGGGATCACGCTTCATATAAAATGCTTTCACTTCTGCGGGATATCGGTGAATCATAAGCGGAGTATCGTACTGCATGGTTAAAATCGTTTCATCGCTGCCGCCAAAATCGGTTCCCCACTCAAAATTTGCAGCCGATTCTTTCCAAACGGGAATATTCCTCAAATCCTCCTCAATCTGATCCACCCGTGCATGAATCTCTTTAATGCGCTCATCGATCTGTGCTTTTCGCCACTTCTTGGCTGACCCATGCTCCTTTTTGATCTCCTTTTCCTCTGTTTGAATAGCGTCCAATTCGGTTTTTCGCTCCACTTCCATTTTATCGAGAAGGTCAGCCGTTTCCTTACTTTTTAACTGATCCACAGCATCGGAATAGGAAATTCGAATAAACTCCTCATTCGCTGCTTTTTCAAGATAAGTCGTATCGCGTTCAAGAATTTCAAGCTCAGGCTCGTTCTCATCCAGTACCGTTTTCACAATAAATTGCAGCATCGATTCGGCCAGATCCATATTCATCGCCAGGTCGTAAAAGGCCATCTCCGGTTCAATCATCCAGAATTCGGTGAGATGACGCCGGGTTTTACTTTTCTCAGCCCGAAATGTGGGGCCAAACGTGTACACTTTTCCGTGAGCCATCGCCATCGCCTCGGCGTAAAGCTGACCCGATTGTGTGAGGTAGGCTTTCTCATCAAAATAATCGGTTTCAAAAAGGGTGGTTGTTCCCTCGGCTGCATTTCCTGTAAAAATGGGTGCATCCATCTGGATAAATCCCTCCTTCTGGAAAAACCGGTGAATAGCAAACTGGATGGTGTTCCGAACCTGCATCGCCGCCCACTGCCGCTGACTCCTCAACCACAGGTGACGGTTTTCCATCAAAAATTCAACCCCGTGATCTTTTGGCGTAATCGGGTAATTTTCTGCAATCTGAATAACGTTCAGATCTGTCGTATGAAGTTCATAACCCCCAACACTTCGGTCATCTTTTACAACCTTTCCTGTAATCTCAAGTGAACTCTCCTGTTTCAATCCACCTGCCGCTTCAAACACCTCCTCAGAAACTTCCTCAGCAGAAACGATACACTGACAGAGTCCGCTGCCGTCTCGTACCTCCAGGAAATGGATCGCCTTGCTGCTGCGAATATTATAGATCCAGCCTTTTAGCGTTACGGTTTGGTCTTGATGGTCGGCGAGATTCTTAATATAGGTGATTTTCATAGATACTTTTGATGTTTTGAATTCAATTCTTCCGGAGCTTTTTAAAGAGTTCAAAAATACAACTTACTGTAGAGAATTGCTGTGATCAACAAGATCCTTTGGCCTGGCGTTACCCCATTTTTATGATCTAAACTTATTATACGCTCCATGTCCTTCTGTCTTGATGCAAAGGAACGAAAAGATCAAGGCTGTGAATAGTTGACGGCGGACACGAGTTCACCGTGGAATCCTTTCAATGGTCCATCTCGCTTATAGCCCTTTTATTCCGTTTCTCACCGGTCTGCAAGCGATCTCTCACGGTTCTATCGTAGTCCTTTTTCCGCCAACTATTCAAGGCCGACCTACACACGTTTTTCAGTTTCTATTTATAAAAATATATAAAGTATTGATAATATTTAATATACAGACTATGAAATGTAAATTTCGGAGTAACTTCTCGATCCTTTGGCCTGGCCATCCCTTTCGGGACAGTCGCTCCGATCCTTCTGGATGAAGGGACGGTGGGTTGGAATCGATGGCGTTTTGACTCTTTACTGGCGCAAGCGTCCCCGCTTGTGCCTTGGGGCAGAGAGCCCATGCATTACCCACTGTCAGATTCATGTATGGCGTAGCGATGGATTCTTCGTACCTCGCCGCGATCGTACCGGAACTGTTTCGAATCTGCCAGACTCAACTAAGGCTTTGTCCCTCATCAACGAGATTCTTCGCCTGCCCTGATCGATACGGCTCTGAATGAGCAGACAGGGCGAGGCCTGATATTATCCACAGCGTATAATCCACCCTGTCAAATTCCACACTTATCACCACGCCGTCTTGGCCAACACATTACCACAGCGGCGTTGCTCAAAACGTTATTCTGTTGTTGAACCATAAACGCCGCGATAAACAAAACCAACCACCTGTCATCCCGAACGGATGTGAGGGATCTCATTTTTCAAGACAGTACCCGTTTTCGAGATAGCGCGAGCGTCCACGCTCGTGCTCACAAACAAGAACCAAGGGCACAAGCGAGGACGCTTGCGCCATACAGAATTTATTATTACGCCGTCTTGGGTATCCAATGAAAAAAGGATTGCCCCGGCAATCCCTCACTCCAAAGGAGTGAACTATCAGTAGCCCGCGGCAAAAATAGGAGAGCGCAGCGACGATTTGCAGCCGTGGGATAAAGATGCCCAAAAAGAGTGCCCGAGACGGTGGACGTGGGTTGGTAATGATGAACGAAGTCGAGGGGCAGACAAAACAAACGTTAACATGGTTTTTGAATCAGTACCAGGGGCACAAGCGGGGACGCTTGCGCCATCACGACAAGTAAAAGTCATAGATCCGCGAAGTCTCAAAAAGACTTCGCGGATCTGGCATAAGCTATTTCTTCTCGGGCACCAGTAATGTCTCCGAATAGATCTCCGGATCAAAAAACTCTTCAGAGAATGTTCGCAGATCTTCTGAGTTCACAGCGTCGATATTTTCAACAAGCTCATCGAGTGTTATATACCGGTTGAAATAGATCTCGCTTTTTGCCATCCTCGTCATCCGGTTGCTTGTATTCTCCTGTGATAACAACAGCTTTCCTTTCAGATGAGCTTTTGCTTCGCTGAGCTCTTTTTCCGGGATCGCTTCCTCCTGCAAACGCCTGAACTCTTTCACGATCAGTTCGCGGACATGCGGCACATAATCGCTATCCGTACCGATATACACGCCAAATAATCCGGAATCGACATAGGATTGATTGAACGGCCCGATGGAATAACAGTAGCCATACTTTTCGCGAATATTTTGATGAAGCCGCGAACTCATCCCTCCTCCTAACACAGTATTGGCCAGCAGCAGCAAGTATTTATCGGGATGATCGTAATTCAGCGCACGCCGGCCCAAGATCATGTGGGCCTGTTCAATCGGTTTACTCAGCTCATTTTGAGTCACATTATAGGGCGGAATCGGTTGTGGTTCATTCACCGTTGCCCCGTTTGAATCGATATCTAACAGTTGTGTACAAAGGCGAACCACTTCTTCATGCTGAACATTTCCGGCCACGGCAACCAGTAAATTATCAGGATTATAGCGTTCGTCGATGTAATTAAACAAACCCTCGCGAGTGAAGGAAACCACTGTGTCCTCAAATCCCAGAACCGGCCGGCCGATGGGATGATCTGGAAACATCTGGTTGCTGAACTCTTCCAGGATAAAATCATCGGGACTGTCTTTGTACATCTTCATCTCTTCCAGCACCACATTCTTCTCCTTCTGCATCTCCTCTTCGGGAAATGTGGAGTGGCGGACCATATCGCTCAGCACATCCAGCGCTTCTTTGAGTTTGGAATCGAGGCAGCGGGCGTAATAGCAGGTATATTCCGTAGAGGTAAACGCATTCAGGTATCCGCCGACTGACTCCATACTTTGGGCAATCTCAAACGAGGACCGGTTCTCCGTTCCTTTAAATAACATATGCTCCAGGAAGTGAGTCATCCCCGCTTGCCTGTCACTCTCATTCCGGCTCCCGGTTTTTACCCAGATTCCGGCAGAAATACTTTTAATACTATCAATGTGCTCGGTAACAATTTTAAGTCCGTTGGGAAGTTCTGATTTTTGTACCGCTTGTCCTGCTGCTGTAGATGTTGATGTCATAGAGTTGGTTTAAAATCACAATAAAAATTTTTATGAAAATACGAAGATGGCAGGTTAATAATAAACCTATTAATACCTGTCATTCAGACGAGGAAGAATTTCGTAAACAAGACACTGTCTTCAATCAACGAGATAGCGCGAGCGTCCTCGCTCGTGCTCACGAATCAGTACCAGGGGCACAAGTGGAGACACTTGCGCCAGTCTTTGTTTTATGAGACAACTACGCCAGTTTACTCGTTACGAAGGTCCCCCTTTACTCGTGCCGAAGGTCTCCTTCGGTACGCAACCCTGAAGCTCCTGCTTCTATTCATTCATCACACCCGCTAACAAAAATCCAGTCCTCCGGATGGTTGAGCGGAAGCGGAGCTTCCAAAAACGGGTGTTCCGAAGGAGACCTTCGGAACAAGTGAAGCAATATTGCAGCCGTGAAAGAGCTGGCCAATAACAGTATTCCACTGTCTTGAGCAACCGTAACACAGCACGGCGTAAGACAATGGGATCATGCCATCTGAAACGCCGCGAGGATCCACCTTGTCATCCCGAACGGACGTGAGGGATCTCATTTTCAAGACACTCCCCGTTTTCGAGATAGCGCGAGCGTCCACGCTCGTGCTCACAAACCAGAACCAGGGGCACAAGCGAGGACGCTTGCGCCAGCCAGAATATATTATTACGCCGTCTTGAGCATCCAATGTAAAGCATTGCCCGGCAATCCCTCACTCCAACGGAGTGAACTATCGATAGCCCGCGGCAAAAACACGAACTCCGTGATAGTGTTTGCAGCCGTGGGACAGAGTGGCCAAAACGAGTGCCCCAGGCGGGAGATCTTGTCTTGATAATCATGAGCGAAGTCGAGGGCAGGCAAAACAAACGTACAACATGGTTTCTTGAATCAGTACCTGGCACAAGCGGGGACGCTTGCGCTATACAGATCCAGGATATACGAGTGTCAAAGGCTGTCGATAACAAGCGAGGACGCTTGCGTCATCTCAAAACCTGGCTTTAGCCATTCATTTTCCAGACCTCTTCAAAGGCAGGATGCGTACTTTCATTCTTCCGGGCAAAATGGTTATTAACGATCCGTTTTCAATTTGCTCTTTAAATCGTTCCAATGCCCGAATTAAAAGATGTTGAATAGATTCCGGGGTCGTGATTTAAAGTCCGAACCTGGATAACACTGGGACCTTTGGCTTCTGTTGCTGCCAGGATATCCCCAAAATCGAGGTCATGAGTAAAAATAAGATAATCATGCTCCCTGGCATATTTCATAATTGTATTATCAGTAGCAGTCGGTTCTCCAATCTCAGACCAGTGTACTGATTCTATTCTCTCTTCCTGAAAAACTTTCGTCCATTCAGGTGTAAGGTTCATATCAATAAGAATCTTCATACAGGGTCTAAGGGCTGTTCAAGTTCATCTGATCGCCATGCCGCATATTGAAGTGCCTGGGTGATATCTTCTTTCTCGAGATAGGGATAAAGTTCAAGAATCCGTTCTGTTGTATAACCAGATGCCACAAGCCCTACAATCGCGCCCACTGTAACTCTCATACCCCTGATAATCGGCAACCCTCCCATAATTGCGGGATTATATTGTATTCGGTCAAAATCTTTCATAGCTGACATCCGGGTTTATATGATGTTTGTTTAATGATAAGCTAATAAACAGAACTTTTAAAAACACTTGAAATTGTTGCTTTAAAAGAAGGCTTTGCAAAACTATGACCGTCATCCTGAACTTGATTCAGGATCTCCTGATACTGGCTATAAAGACGAATGGAGAATCTGAATCGAGTTCAGATTGACGCATACCTACGGTTTTGCAAAGCCTTCTAAAGGATCGTCACAACAGAATGATATTCTACGAGGAGTCCCTTCTTTTCGGGACGACGGGGAAGAATCTCTTAAAAAAAGACTTTGCCTTTAATCAAGGAGATCCATCAGTCGCGGCCGCTCCCTACCGATTACCAGATTTAAAAATAAGCCTTATAACAACATAAACGACCTTATTCAATTCTGTCTTGATACTTTTGAACCGTCAAAAGTATCCAAAACCTCTCGGCTGTGATGGCTGCCGGGCATGGTTTGCCCGCACGGGTACACTCTGCGAATGCTCACAAGGTGAGCGCGCAGAGCGATTTCTCCCGTGCTGTGCTGCAACCCATGCCACTCCTCCACCCATCAAGGCCGAATGTAATGGACCTAAAATTGATCATCAGGTTTTTTACTCGTTACGAAGGTCCCCCTTCGTAACGGCATAACTGAAGCTCCTGCTTCTATTCATCCATCACACCCGCTGACAAAAATCCACTCCTCCGGATGGTTGAGCGGAAGCAGAGCTTCCAAACGGGTGTTCCGAAGGAGACCTTCGGAACAAGTAGAAAGACGGAATGGAGTTCTACTTCTGGACCATAAACGCCTGTCCCGACACACTTGTCGGTGGCCGCGATCTATAACTCAACCCCTGTCATTCAGACGAGGAGGCGTCTTTTGCCGACGAGGAAGAATCTCGTAAAAAAAGACTCTGCCCTTCATCAACGAGATTCTTCGCCTCCCTGCCGGTCGGCTCTGAATGACAGACAGAGCGGGGTGTAATCAACGGCGTATAACACACCCTGCCAAATTCCACACTTATTATTACGCCGTCTTAGGCAACCCACACCCGCAGCGGCGTCACTCACACCTATATTCTGCTGTTGAACCATAAACGCCGCGTATCATCCCCCCGCACCCTTGTCATCCCGAACGGATGTGAGGGATCTTCTTTTTCAAGACACTCCCCGTTTTCGAGATAGCGCGAGCGTCCTCGCTCGTGCTCACAAACCAGAACCAAGGGCACAAGCGGGGACGCTTGCGCCAGCCAGAATTTATTATTACGCCGTCTTGGTATCCAATGTAAAAAGGATTGCCCCGGCAATCCCTCACTCCAACGGAGTGAACTATCAATAGCCCGCGGCAAAAACACGAACTCCGTGAAGTGTTTGCAGCCGTGGGAAAGAGTGGCCAAAAAAAAGTGCCCCGAGGCGGGAGATCTGTCTTGATAATCATGAGCGAAGCCGAGGGGCAGGCAAAACAAACGTCAACATGGTCTCGTCTTCGAGATAGCGCGAGCGTCCTCGCTCGTGCTCACAAACCAGAACCAGGGGCACAAGCGGGGACGCTTGCGCCAGCCAGAGCCAGCCAGAACCCCTCAAATACCCAACCCCATCCAACAAAAAATTTATTTCGTACTACACAATGACGGTGGTTTTAGTGCGTTATTTAATGAATGTGAAAGAAATCTTGTAACAAATGAAACGGCGATGCATCCTAATCACACAATTGCATTAAAACTATTTAATTAGATATGAAGGTTTACCGGGTGTTAGCTTACATTTTGAGTAACCGGATGAATTTCCAGTACCGGAAATTAATTATTCTTAACAATGTTGCGTTTAAACCGAGATATTTATGGATATTTGCAGTTGTAAAACGAAATTGAGCAGAGTATTGACAGCTCTCACATAAAAATTTTTTAATATTAATATTTTTTAATATTATGAGGATGGAAAGTTGGCTGTAAAATCGAATGGTGTTCTGTCGGGAGAAACCAAATCTGAAGAGACCATGCAGAGAATTTTAAGCCGCTCTTTCTCAACTTTTTTTAACAAACAATCAATCGTTAAAACGATTTAAACAATAACAAAACAAATAAAGGTGACTTAAAATGGGTCAACAACAATTATTACTCGTAATCCTGGTAACGATTATCGTGGGTATCGCCACCGTCGTTGCTATTAATATTTTTGGAACGGCTGCAGAACAGGCAAATCGAGATGCTGTTCGACAGGATTTATTAGCTGCAGCAGCTCAAGCTCAAGGCATTTATTCAAGACCTGAAATGATGGGTGGAGCTAGGCAGAGATTTTACTACAATACCGCTATGCATAACTGAAGCTATTGCTCGAACGATTAGGAATTCCAGGTGATATTCCAGGAGGAACCTATCTTATTGAGAATGAAAATGCTGGATATGATATTACAGATCAGCAACGGATTAGCCAGTTACTGCTAATCCCAATGAAGTGAAGGGTAGCTGGACCAGTGACGGTAACCAGAAATACCAGTGCAAGTGCCAGTTCAGCTTGGACTAGTAGAAATATACTGATGGAGATGGTACAAACTACAAGAATTGGTCAACAATGACTAATTCCAGTAGTTACAATTTAATCTTGTAAATAATCAATTGCATTGTAAATGGACTAAGACTAATATATCTGGGCTTTATTTTATTTAAAGCTAACTTCTTATTAATTATAAAATTACTTTTTATTTAGCATTACACTTTATTTAAATTTATGCAATTATTAAATCTGTTAATTCAATTATAATTATGGGACAGCAACAACTTTTACTTGGTAATACTTAGTTGTAATTGTTGTAGGTATTAGCTACAATTATTGCTGTTAATATATTAGGTATATGGAGCATGACAATGCAAATAGAGATGCTGTTCAGGCAAGATCTTAATAACAGCTGCATCTCAATGTTCAAGCATGTTTGGGAAAAACCTATCATGCATGGGTGGAGCTGGATAGAGATTTTACAGATACTGATGAATTATCAATGCTGAAATTTTAAGCATTACTAGAATATTCCTGGTGACAAGTTATGTCGCAGGAACATCCACGATATCACTAATAGATAATGGCACATATAGTAATTAGCAGTACTAAATGCAAGTCACTAACAATTACTGGAGATGCCAGATAGTGGTGGAGAAGATATTCGAAATTACAGTCTGTAGAGATGTCATGAATACTGGAATTGGTTATATAATATTGATTCATCTATATGCATAGAATAGCCAGAGTAATTGTGATTAATAATTCATTTATTAGAATTTAAAATCAATTATAATTACTATGCCTCAATTTCGATTTACAGGAAAAACACAACAGGGCAAAACCGTCCTCCGTGAATTTGAGGCCCCTTCTAAAAAAACCGCCAAGGAGAGAGTCCAAAAATTAGCCAACACCCGCTCTTTAAAAGTTGAATCCATTGACGAAAAGAAACGATACCTCTACAAAGTTCGAAAAAACGGCAGCGGGGCCATAGAGGGAGAACAGGAAGCGTACTCTGCAGACGATGTAGAGCGTGCCCTCGTAAAAATGGGATACCGGGTTGACTATGTTCGCAAGAAGTGGTTCGACTTTAAAGGAATGGTCCCACGGGATGAAGTCGTCACTTTTATCCGCCTCTCGGCCGACCTCCTCCGCCAGCAACTCCCGTTCGACCAGATTTTAACCCTCCTCTACGAAGACACCACCAACAAGTCGATGAAGGAGGTGATCCGCACCATCCAGAAAGACCTGCGGGATGGAAAAGAGGGATCGGAGGTGTACGGCAAGCACAAAGATGTCTTTGGAAAATTTGCCGCCTACATGCTGGGGGTTGCTTCTACCAGTGGTAACATGGCCGCCGTCTTTGAAAGTACGGCCAAGTTTGTGGAGCGGGATGCCGATTTTAAGAAAAACTTACGGCGTGCTCTCTTCATGCCTACATTTACGTTGCTGGCCGTAATGGCAACATTGCTTTTCTTTGTCGGATATGTATTCCCCATTACCGCCGAGATGTTCCTGGAGTTCGACATTGAACTCCCCCCGCTAACGGCAAACGCTCTCAACATAAGTAACTGGCTGCAGGCGCATTGGTTAGCGGTCACCCTGGCCCACATCCTGCCCTTTGTGTTTGCCTATATCATGTGGAAAAATAAAAAAGGCCGCCTCATTATTGACAAGTATCTCATTAGATTGCCCATTATTGGAGATCTCCTCCACAAAACCAGTATTGAAATTTTTTCACGCGTCTTTCACACCCTCTACAGCGGCTCCGGCCAGAATATTGAGGTGATCCGGATTGCCGCCGAGGCGTGCCGGAATACTTATATCGAAAAACAGATCAAAGAGATTGCCATTCGGAGAATGCTGGAAGATGGTGCCGGGCTGATTGAAGCGCTGGAGGCCACCCAGGTCTTTCCCAAAAGTGCGCTCAGCCGTTTCCGTTTGGGAGCAGAATCCGGTTCACTGAAAGAGAACTCCGGCCAGCTTGCCGACTATTACGAGAAGCAGACCACCTACAAGATGGAATCGGTCATCAACTGGATCAGCCTGTTTATTAACTTCATTATTTTTCTCGCCATCTTCTATATCACCATTGTATCCTCCGAGGCGGCCATCATCAAGCCGAATTACGGCGGCGGTGCCGGTGGTTACGGGACCGGGTAGTGGTCTGATCGTCGGCTGCCGATTGGGTTTTTTACTCGTTCCGAAGGTCCCCCTTCGGAATGCTAATCTGAAGCTCCTGCTTCCTTTCATCCATCACACCCACCAACAGGAATCCAGGCCTCCGAATGGTTACCAGAAGCGGAGCTTCCTAACGGGTGTTCCGAAGGAGTGAAATACGAGATAGCGCGAGCGTCCACGCTCGTGCTCATAAATCAGGACCAAGGGAATCTCATAAACAAGACTCTATCCTTTAATCAAGGAGATTCTTCGGAGGACTTACCCCATTTTTATGATGTAACCTTGTTGCACATGCTTTATTCTTTTGTCTTGATACAAAAGAACGAAAAAATCAAGGCTGTGAATAGTTGACGGCGGACACGAGTTCACCGTGGAATCCTTTCAATGGTCCATCTCGCTTATAGCCCTTACATTCCGTTTCTCGCCGGTATGAAAGGATTCTCCTCACGGTTCAATCGTAGTCCTTTTTTCCGCCAACTATTCAAGGCCGACCTACACACATTTTTTCAGTTTCTATTTATAAAAATATATAAAGTATTGATAATATTTAATATATAGACTATGAAATGTAAATTTCGGGGTAACTTCTCGATTCTTCGCCTCCCTGCCGGTCGGCTCTGAATGACAGGCGGGGCGGGGTATTATCGACGGCGTATAACACGCCCTGCCAGACCCACACTTCTCACTACGCCGTCTTTGGCAGCGAACAGTCACAGCGGCGTAAGACTAAACCCTATTCTACTTTTGAACCTAAAACGCCGCGATCTATAACACAACCCCTGTCATTCAGACGAGGAGGCGTCTTTTGCCGACGAGGAAGAATCTTGTAAATAAGACTCTGCCTTTCATCAACGAGATGCTCGCGAGTCAGGGAAAGGGGCACAAGCGGGGACGCTTGCGCCAGTTTTTTGTTGTGTTGGTCGCTTGCGCCAGTCTGTGTAAATGTAAAAAGGATTGCCCCGGCAATCCCTCACTCCAAAGGAGTGAAATATCAATAGCCCACGGCAAAAATAGGAGCGCAGCGACGATTTGCAGCCGTGGGATAGAAGCCACCAAAAAAAGTGCCCCGAGGCGAGAAATTCGTCTTGATAATGATAAACGACATCGAGGGGCAGATTTGAGAAGCGTTGTGGAGTCATCGAATGAGTATTCACGACCCGAAATTCAAATATGGCTCACACACTCATCTGATAACTGGTCTGTCGTGCTGAACATACCAACCAGCTGTGATTCATAAAACACGTCTTGATACAACATAAAAGCCTCATAACATTTCTTTCCTATTACTTTTGGACCGCCAAAAGGTTTCAAAAACTCCCGGCTGTGATTGCTTCCGGGGCATGGTTTACACGCACGGGTACACTCTGCGAATGCTCACAAGGTGAGCGCGCAGAGCGATTTCTCCCGTGCTGTGTTGCAAACCATGCAATCCCTCCACCAATCAAGGCCGAAGACCGATAGACCTAACTTTTCATTGGGTCGAAGGTCTTCTTCGGAACAAGCAAAATAATAAATAACATCGAGGCCAAAATTGGTAAACGTTGTGGAGTCGCAATATTCAAACCAACCACCTGTCATTCCGAACGGACGTGAGGGATCTCATTTTTCAAGACAGTACCCGTTTTCGAGATAGCGCGAGCGTCCACGCTCGTGCTCAAGAGTACAAGGGCCACAAGCGGGGACGCTTGCGCCAGCTTATTGTTGTGTTGGTCGCTTGCGCCAGCCTGTTCATGGGTTCCGAAGGAGACCTTTGGAACAAGTAGGTAAACATCAACAACAATAGGTTATTATTTTACTTTAAAACGCCTATATTGGGATTATGTAAGAATTACATATATTATTTTATCTGCAGATGCTGCTCTTATCTGCTATTTTTTTGGTTCGTGGGTTAATCAATTTTCAACTATGGATACGGCAAAGAAAAACACATTTTTTGTACGGAAAAGGCTGGGAGAAGCCCTTGTTGAGAACGGTATTATTGACCAGGAGCAACTCAAGGAGGCGATAAAAACCCACCAGGAAGAACCGGCTTCCATTCGGCGGCGTCTCAGTACAATTATCGTGGAAGATTTTGATGCCGACCGTCATGAGGTGATGAAAACTATTTCCCGATTGTATGCCTTCCGGGAAGTTTTGCCAAACGGTTCGCCCTCTAAAAAAATGATCGAAAACATCCGCAGTATGATGGATGAAATTCCCGATGAGGTTGTGGATGAGATGATCTACCGGAAAACCGTTCCGTTTAAAGCAGACAAAGATCTTGATCATCCTGGCTTCTGCCGACCCGACTGATCCCCAAATTTCGATACTGGCTTCGGAACTGCCCTATAAACTCTACGAACTCACCTACTGCAGGCAGGAAACGGTAGATTTCATTATCAATAAGGTGTATGATCAAAAAAATGAGTTCCTCAGAATACTGGATGATATTGAGTTTGAAGAACCGGAAATTACTGAGGAAGATCTCGATGAAGAGGAGCTGGATCAAGAGATCAACAAAAGTATGCTCAACTCCCTTGTGGAGGGAATGCTGGTTGAAGCTGTACGTAAAGGGGCGAGTGATATTCACATTATACCCGGCAAAAAGAATGTAACGGATATTTTGTTTCGAATGGACGGGCGTTTACAGGTCTGGCATTCTCAGCCCAATGTAAAACCGGAAGCTCTTTCGGCCGTTGTAAAAGACAAAACGATGAATGTTGACCGTTTTGAGAGAGATTCAACGCAGGACGGTTATATACAGCGGCGCATTGATGCTACCAATATCCGTTACCGTGTTTCCATCATGCCGATGGTGGGCGAAGAGTTTGAACGAAAACTGGAATCTGTGGTGATACGGGTTTTAGATGACCGGAAAGTAATCACCGACCTGGATAAACTCGGACTCCAGGAGAAAGCTCACAGTGATTTTAATAAAGCGATTCGCAAACCATCCGGAATTGTGATTATTACGGGGCCAACGGGTTCGGGTAAATCAACAACGTTGGTGGCTGCACTCCACTCTGTGATGAGTCCCGAATTTAACGTACTAACCATTGAGGAACCGGTTGAGTACCTGATAAAAGGGGCCCGCCAGTTAAAAATATCCGAAAGCATGACATTCGACAATGCCATGCGTGGAATTCTGCGACATGACCCCGATATTGTACTGGTTGGTGAGATTCGCGACCTGAAAACCGCTGAAATCGCCATAAAGCTCGCAAATACAGGTCACCTGACCTTCTCTACCCTTCACACGAATGATGCGCCCAGTGCTGTATCCAGGCTTTTTAAAATGGGTGTTGAACCCTTCCTGATAGCCAATGCCATTAATCTTGTGATGGCACAGCGCCTGGTGAGAACGTTATGCGAAAACTGCAAGGAACCCTACGATCATGAAGAGATCGCCCAGCCGGCTAAAAATCTTGGTTTTAGCGACGAGGAAATAGAAGAGATTACATTTTATAAACCGGTGGGTTGTGAAAAGTGCGGAAATGGGTACGCTGGACGAATTGCCATCATGGAGGCTCTCTACTTCGATGATGAAATAAAGAAAATGATTTTTGAAGCAGGAGATGAGATTGACGAAGATGCACTGCGCAAATATGCTATCAAAAACGGAATGCTTACATTGCGGGCATCGGGACGGAAACGTATTAAAAACGGCATTACTACGATTGAGGAAGTAATGGCCATCACCTTAGAAGACTAACCCGAGTCACTTCTGATGAACTACCCCGGGGCAGAGTCCAGAGGTATCTCTTATAATCTTTTTTTTTACAATATATGTACTTAGAGGGCTTTCGCATTACTGCCCGTCTGCACGCTGTATGTGCGGGCTGACGGGTGGGGACACCCATCAGCCGGTAAAAACAACCGACAGATGGGTATTTCAAAGCCTCCACTTATTGTAAAGTGTCCCCCTTTTTGACCTGTGCAACGAAGCCTCAACTACGTTATCCACTACGCCAAGGCTTTGTCGATCAAGAAAACTTCGTAGAGCAGGCTTGGCGTAGTTGTAAGGAGCAATGGGGGATGATCAATCTCCCCTTGAGGGGAGTACGGCTTTAGCCGGGAGGGGTGTAATACCACAGAACCAAGGTTGGATTATGAACAAAACTTAGATAGCCACCCCCCTGCTCACTTCGCTCGCTTTCCACCCCAGAGGGTTGGGAAATTAAACCACTCATGATTCATAATTTCACAAGTACAACCGGAACATGTCTTTATAAACCGCGGAGTTCCGAAGCAGATTTTCAGAGCAAAAAAATCTCCTCTTGAGAGGAGACCGCTTGCGGAGCGTTCAGCGAAGCAAGCAGAGGTGTGTCCATTGGGGGCTATGAACCTGAGTAAAGTCCCAATCTCAATCAACGCCCTTCAATAGATCCCCAGAGGGAATTTTTATACTCTCCTGCCGAAGGATTTGCATTATTTATCGTCCGCCCTCACCCGCGGGAAAGTACCTGTTTAGCGGTTTGTAGAAGTGAAGGTCCCCTCGCTATATCTCGGTAAGAGAGGTTACAAGAAAGCCGCAGAAGAGAGAAAGAAGTATCTATTACCGTCTGCTTTAGCTGACGGACAAGCAACATCCAGAAAACGAGTGGCTTCAGCCACATGACATCACATGTCATTCAAAAAAACAGATATAAACTGTAAGGAAGAGACATTTTTGGGTTCATACTTAAAGAAGGAGCAAAATCTCCTCAAACAGGACGAACATCCTCGGTCCGTAACAGAAAAATAAACGATAGATAAAGCCATGAGTTGGGTACGCATTTGGATTCATTTGGTGTTTTGTACAAAAAACAGAATTCCATTTCTTCACACAAAAGAGATTCGACGAACGATGTTTCAACACATCAAAACAAATGCCCAAACAAAGAATATATGGCTCGATTGTATCAACGGACACAGCGAACATGCTCATTGTTTGATATCTCTCGGAAAAGAACAAAACGTCAGCAATGTAGCTCAGCTAATTAAAGGGGAATCCTCTTTTTGGATAAACCGAAGTGGACTCTTGAAGCGTAAATTTACCTGGCAGGATGATTACTGGGCGGTTGGTGTAAGTGAAAGTCACCTGGAATCAGTAAGGAGGTATATCCATTCACAGGAGAAGCATCATAGAAAGGTGTCCTTTAAAGAAGAGATCGATGAGTTTATGGAAAAGTATGGCTGGAGCAGGATAAAGGGATGAGGTACACTGCCTAAACAAAGTTAGTTTCTTAAACCGGATGTGGCTAAAGCCACTTGTTTTGGAATCTCCCAGCCCGTCAGCTAAAGCAGACGGTAATAGAGGGCTTTGCAAAACCGTGGTTATTGGTCAATCTGAACTCGATTCAGATTCTCCATTCGCCTTTATAGCCAGTATCTGGAGATCCTGAATCAAGTTCAGGATGACGGGCAGAGTTTTGCAAAGCCTTCTAATAGATATTTAAAACACGAATTGAAAACTTGTCAATTTTTAGACTGGTTATTTTTTCTTTTTTCGATAAACATGTACGCGGGAAAAGGGGTTGGGGAGAGGGCGATCCACAGGTTTTACCAGTGAATCGTATTTTTTTATCTGCGAAATTGCTAACATGTTATCAAACCTCGGAAACAGAAAAATAAACCCAAAAAAGCATCTGTAAGCATTCTTTATTAAAAATTATTAATATTCATATATTTATATATCTTAATTGAATAATAATGATCTCATTCAGTTAAATTCAGATTAGATTTTGTTCTGTATTCTATATGAGTGAGCGATATTTTACAGGGTTTGAAATGCTATCCCGCCCGGCCGCTGATGTTGTGTTGTGGTCAGACGGGCTGACATATTGTTGAGGTATCCATCGAACGAAAAAACAACTATCTTTTGGGACCTCAAAACCTGTTTTTAAGATTTTATATGTGCTGCAGTATTCATAGATACAACGGGTACAACAAAAACGATGAAACAGAATACGCAGCTAATTTATCAGACAATTGATTGGCATAAAATGGAAAGTCAAAAAAGCGACTTACTACATCACCCGAGAGTACAGCAAGTGCTGGATTCATCTCCACTGCTTTTGCGAAAGTTTCCGCCCGAAGATTACAGGGAGTTTCTGTTATGCGGTACACTCGAAGAGTATAATGCCGGTGAAACCATCGTTTCAGAAAAAGATCACTTTCAAAACGATGGGTGGCTGGTTGTAGATGGGAGCGTATCTCTTTTTAAGGAAGATGTTTATATTGCAAAATTGCAATCTGGTGATTTTATTGGAGAAACGTTTTTATTTAAAAACAGGGCTCCATCCGGTACCTTAATAGCTACCAGGCCGACGGCTGTTATTCGGCTTAAACGGGAAGATGTTCTTCAATTTTTTGATAGCAGGCCCGACCGGTTGTTTAAAATGTTTATTATGAATTTAATTGACCTGCAAAATCAAAAACTTATTTACGCTGGCAAAAAACTACTCTACATGCAGAGAAAATTAGCTTTTCAAACCAATGAAGACAATTAGAGGGTATGACTACGATTGTGGATAATGACATTCAGGTGCTATTCGATAAAACCCTAACGGGAATCTCTGACGACCTCCGTGGAGTAGATCGGGTTCAGTACATCGTGAACTGCGTTTATGAGCTCTCTGCTGAGGAGAGGGACCTGCTGAAAGATCACCTGGAGGAGTACCTCGACCGGATGCAGCAAATGAACGCCTCAGACATTGATTTAGGCGGGGCCGGCTGTTTTGGAAAAGTTTGGTACCGGATTCACGGCACAAAAAAACCCTGGGAAAAAAGTCAGCATTATACTCTTCTTGAAACGAACCTGTTAATACTGAACTTGTTGAGTGATGAACAGATGGAACACCTGCTTGTCAATCGCAGTATTGACTTCTCTTATTCACTGTCTACAGACAAAGATCGCAGGTACCGTGCAACGGTCTACTTTGATATGGACCATCTGGCGATGAATATGCGCCAGATTGAGAACGAAATTCGTCCTTTTAAAGACCTGAATTTACACCCGGAAGTAGCAAGATATTTAAGTCTAAAATACCTGAAGTATGGCTTAACATTGGTTACGGGAATTACAGGATCTGGTAAATCAACCACACTTGACACGATTATTGATGCCAACAACCGGACAGTGAGGGGACATATTGTTATTGTGGCCTCTCCAATTGAGTTGGTTCATAAGCCACAAAAGTGTATTATTCGGCACAGAGAAGTTGGCAGGGATGTCTCTTCGTTCAGAGATGGAATTGTGCAGGCGATGCGGCAAGACCCTGATATTGTTGTAATTGGTGAGCTTAGGGATGACGTTGCAATACAAAATGCGTTGGAAGTGACAGATTCGGGACATAAAGTGTTTTCCACACTACATACGGCTTCGGCAATGGAAAGTATAGACAGAATTATCGGTGAAACCCCCCTTAATGAACAGGAACGGGTTCGGATTCGCCTTGCGGATGTATTAACATGCGTTATCAGCCAAAAACTTGTAAGTACACTGGAGGGAACGAGGGTTCTGGCTAAAGAGGTACTTTTGGCCACTCCCCCATACGTGCAGCCATCCGGAATGATAATGTCTCGGAAATATACCAGATGTTAAATGAGGGCAGTCAATATGGAATGCACACATTAGAGCAGGATTTAGTACGATTAGTGAAACAGCGAATTATAAGTTCTGAAGAAGCGATCAACCAGGCGAATAATAAAACCCGCATTAAACAACTTTTAAAATAATCGAATTCTGCATTGGCTAAAAAAGAATACATAGGGCTTACGTTTGAGGACAACCGGCTTCGAATGGCTCGGTTGCGAGTTATAAAAAACGGCCTTGAACTTATAGAAGTCGATACGTTTGATCTGCCTCACCCCATCACCACCATTACGGATTCGGGCCTGGGCGACCTGGATTTTTCTGAGGATTATGAAGAGATTTTTGAAATGGACGATCCTTCATCCGCGGAAACTGCCACCGGGTTTGAAGATCTGGATGAACCTGAGCAATCCGAAAAAGAGTCGTCAGACACTTCCGGCCTGGAAGATGATTTCGACATGACCAAGACGGAGGATGAAGCAGATGCAGAGCGAGAAAATGAACAACTGCTTGCTGATTACCTCGCACAATATGGTAAACGAAAATTAAGAATTGGGACACACATCCCCTTTGGAAGAACCACATTCCAGGTGTTGAAGAATGTAGATCCCGGTTCCATGAAAAAGAACGAACGCCTGGAGTTCTTTCGTGATAAACTTCAAACCACGGGAGATGAGGAGATTAATCCCGATGATTTTGCCTGGGTTCAGCTTGATGAGAACAACTGTCTTCTCGCTTACTATCCGGATGAAAATAATTTCCTTAATCTTATTGAACTTTCTGAAACCTACCTCAAGCAGAAAGTTTTAATCCATGAACGATTACCTGACGAAGCCATTTGGGCCGGCCTTGCCCGTACAAACTATACTTTAGGCAGAGAAGATATCACCGGGTTGATCGCCATGGGTACGAATTCAAGCAGAGTGATATTCATGAAAGGGGAACAGATTGTAAATGTTCTTCCGATTATCACCGACGGTGAAAGTTCAAACGATGTACTGAACACCATTTTTAGTAAAATTCTCTTTGAGATTGATAAAGGAGACCTGCCGAAAATCAACCGGCTTCTGCTTGTACGGAGTGCAAAACTCGAGTGAAAAGGCTAAACGATATTTCGATGAGCAATTTGAGGATGTTGAGGTTGATTTCCTGACTCCCAGTAGCGATCACCTCAGCTATGCAGACGAAGTTTTAAACTCCCCGGTTTATCTACAACCCTATTTAACAGCCATTGGTGCTGCCTGGGCCGCCAGTAAAACCCATGAAAAGGAGTTCTCTCCACTTTCTCTTCTGCCTGAATATATCAGGGAAAAACAGAGAGTTCTCAAGCTGGAATGGCACGGAATAATAATACTCATTCTGATAGCCTTAACCCCTTTATATCTTAACTACCTGTATCAAACAAAATCGAATGAGTTAAGCGACCTGCAACAACAGGTTCGGGTCATAGATTCACAAATTGAGGAGTTGAGGCCTACAGCTACGATGACACAAGACCTGATGAGCGAAATTACGGAGCTAAATGCAGAGAATGAACGCTTAACAGAACTATCTCAATACAGTCAACAATGGTCTCAAATCTTCCGGATACTAAACCAGGGAGTTGACGAAATTTCAGGCATGTGGCTTACAAATCTCAATTCGTCAGACAATAACAGCATAGCTTTTGACGGATATTCTTTAAACCGTTCAACCATCCCGGCCTTTGCCAACCTGTTTTCTGATGCAAATATCCAGCAGGTAACAGAAACCGAGGCGCGGGGACAAACCGTGTACTCTTTCGGTATGAGTGTAAATAATATCCGGGAGGATGTAGACCCCTTCCTGCTCGAAATACCAGAGCGGAGTTTTGATGCAGAGCAGGGCTCTGAAGTAGAAATTAATTTTTCATCGAATGAGCAATTTGAGAATATGCCATCTGAACAGTCTCCTGCTCCATCAGGAAATATCCCGGGCACAAGTTCATCATCTTCCGGCGGACAGGAAATTGCATCTGGTGAATCAGATTCTCAGCCAAACCAAAATGAACCACAGCCGGAACTGTCCGATAACCCGGAATCATCCTCCGGCCCCACAACTTCTGTGAATGAACCACCCGCCCCCGCTATCGTCACCAGCAGCAGCCAGTCCTCACTTGGGCTCATGGGGCCTGAAGACCAGATGCTGGAGGGTGCATACACTATTGTACTGCATTCTATAACTGACGGAGAACGTGCCGTGAACGAAGCAGAATCACTTGAAGAACAGGGATTCAAAGCAACGCTCTGGAATGTAGTATTGGAGGACAACCGAACTTGGTGGAGAATTGGCGTCGGTCAATTTGAAACTGTTTCAGCCGCCGTGGAAGCGATCCGGGAGCTGCCTCAAATATACCAGGAGCGCAATTTTATTATTCGAATCCGGGAGGGGCAATAATCAATGAAATATAGCATACGAAATACCATCATTCTGCTTCTTACTCTTGCCATTATGGTAGGCGGAGGCTGGCTCTACATCCATAACAGGTTTGATGAAGATATTGAAAATACTCGGGTTACTTTAAATGAGAAGCAGGCTGAACTGGAGGAAGTTCAAAACCTGGCAGATCAGTTTCATCGGCCCAGGCCAATTACAATGATGTGGTCTATACACGTATGAACCATCCGAAAGAGCTTTTTCCATCTCACAGCTCCAGTGATCTTTATAATTACCTGCAGGAGATCAACGAAGATATCTCTTTTACAGGACTTAACTACTCCTTTTCTGATTCTGTTTTGAATGATGACCACGGGGTGATTAATGCTACGATCGATGGAGAAGGCAACTACAGTAACCTTACTAACTTTTTATACCGAATTGAATACAGCAGGCCTCTTGTTCAAATTCAATCCGTCCAACTAAATAATATATCCGAACTTGAAAAACTCAACAGGGTAACATTTCAAATTTCACTCGGCGCTTTTTACAGGCGCGGGAGTTGGACAAACTACAGGGCAGACTTAAATACTTCCACTCCGCTCGGTACTATTCGGCATAATCCCTATTACCCATTGATCCGGCCGATACCACCTAATGATGAAAATCTTCCTGATGTAGAAGCGAGCCGTTTGGTAGCATTAACCGGTGGAACGGCTCATATAATCGATCAAACAGGTGTGCTGAAACGGATATCCATTGGAGACCGTGTGTACCTCGGACGACTCAGCCGAATTAACATGGATAATAGAGAAGCGATATTTCAATTGAACCGCGGGGGCATTATGGATACGGTTGTACTTACACTTTCTCAATCTCAAGATAATTCTTAGACATTCCCGACATGAAAAAATTAACGTTATTTTCCATCATCATACTTGTGTTAGGTTTGCAGCAACAACTCTTTGCCCAGGATCGAATGCCTGTGCGAGAGTACACGAACCCGGATGAACTGGTTGTACTGTCTCAGGATGTTTCTTTCAATAATGCTTTGAATATACTTGAGGAGTTGTCGATTGAGTTCAGAGACAAAATCTTTGTGAATCAAACCGAATACGAAGGTCCCATTGGGATTGATATTCCACAGATGCACTGGGAGGATGCGTTGAGTGAAATTGCCGAATACAATAACATGTACGTTACTGAATACGAGAAATATTACGAAATTCGCAATATACCGTTAGAGCCGGGACAAACTGAGGAAGGTGAAACAGCAGCCGAGGAGGAAGAGATACAGGTTGATTATACCACCCGGGAGATTAAAATTTCAGCTACATTTTTCCAGGGAGACCGAAATAAGCTTCGTCAGATTGGGGTAGACTGGTCTGCCGTAAATAACGGGGAAGTACGAGTCGCCACAAATTCTGCCGTTGATGTACAACGAGAAATCTTTGAGATTGAAGCTAACTGGGGTGAAATATTCTCCACCGGAACCTGGGATATCACTTCACTTTTCAGGGCATTTGAAGAGAGCGGAAACGGCGAAATTCTCTCCTCTCCCTCTATTAAAGTGATGGATGGAAGAGAAGGTAATATCCAGGTAGGACAAGATTTTTCAATCAAACAGAGAGACTTTGCCGGGAACATTACGGATGAGTTTTTCAGCACAGGTACCATTCTAACTGTAACACCACGAGTTTTCTATAATGATGAAGGCACACCCTTTATTTACATGACGGTTGAGACTGAACGAAGTACAGCGGAACCCGATCCGGTCAGCACTATCGTGAACAAACAGGAAGCTGCCACCGAAGTTTTAATGCTTAGCGGAGAAAGTACGGTTCTTGCCGGATTGTACGAAACAGAAGTAACTACCACACGGCGCGGGGTTCCCATTCTGAAAGATCTGCCCGGCTGGTTTTTAGGATTACGCTACCTGTTTGGCTACAACTCAAGAGAAAGCACCGTACAAGAGCTTGTGGTTCTGTTGAAGGTAGAGCTTGTTCCTACTCTTGAAGAAAGAATGAATGAAGAGTTCAGGGAACGTCCGGAACTTCTCCAGAAACAAAGAGACGAGTTCCTAAATGAGATTGAGGAGATGCAGAAACAGTTGCGGGAAGCAGAGGCAGGAAAAGAAGAAGATGAGGAGTCTAATTAGGGCTCTTATTGGGCAATTCCACTGCTCTTTACTCGATATATAGCGAGAAGCGTTTTTTTAACTCGTTCCAAAGGTCCTCCTTTGGAACGCCAATCCGAAGCTCTGCTTCTGGTCAACCCATTGTCGCAACGGCGTCACTCAGATTCTTATACTATTATTACTCGTTGCGAAGGTCCTCCTTCGCAACGGCACCCGAAAGCTCCGACTTCCTTTCACGGTATCCCGAAATTATGAGTATCAGAGCCATTGCCCTACATTTTCTTA
>JAXHMK010000008.1 GCA_034521495.1 Balneolaceae bacterium | reverse complement strand
AACGACCTACCGCATAACCGGCGCAGGGATTATGATTTTTTAAAAGGCTACTCATTTGAACAATCATTGGCAAGAAATTTAACCAAAGCCACGTCTGCGTCCGCCGTTAATGCGGTCGCCATAGAGCACATTTATAAATTATTTACTTTCTTTACAGCAGAAGTTTTTATTTTCCAGTTGTCTTTTTACACTATACCAAGCCTTCACATATTTGACTTTTAGTTCTATAATCAGTGTAATTAACATATACATATAATCAATGACCAAATTCTGAAGGACTACCATACTTAGAATATTTTTATTCATCGCATCTTTATGATTTATATAAAATTAAATCAATATGAGTTGAGATATTTGAATACCCAAGTTTGATAGACAAGTCTATAAGCTTTACTGAATTATATGAGTGATTTTAAAACTCGTTCATATGTATTCATCAACTTATCATATCCGATTGAATTTATACTCTTTTTATGACACCGAAAGCAACGATAAAACAGATTTTAAACACATAGTTTCTTGCAGTCTCTTCTATTTCTTTCTTTAAACTGTACCTATCCTTGATATGCTTTTCATTAACTAAATTTCCAATATGTTCTATAATATCATCGACATTTTTGAATTAGATCTAAATATACATCGAGAGTTCTCAGTCAAGGCCATACGTGGTTTCAACCAAATTCAATTTTTGAGTTCCATCAAGTTCACCCCAGTGTTTCTTTGTTACCTGTCCTAATATATCAATTGTCTTTAGAGCTCTAGTGATTCTAGCAAAAAAATCTATAGACGCTACATCATCTTCCAATGTATAGCTATCATAATCATCTGTAGATTCTTCGAGTTCTTTTTCAAGTTTTTCAGCTTCATCTTGTTCTTCTAACTCTTCCTTCTTTTACTTTGAACATCAACTATTTCTAAATATTTTATTTGGCATTTTTTTAACCAGGTTATTTATTTCTGTAATATCATCCTCAAGCTTTGAAACATTTAGATGCTGAAGAGTATTTGCAATTTTGATCAATTCGTTAATTATAAAGCTGTCTTTTGAAAGATGAGTAACGAACATAATTATACTTGCATATTCATCTTTAAATACTCTCTCGCACATTTTCGTAATTAACTCTCTCATCTCAGGTCTATTTCAATTCATTTGCTATATATTTCGCAACAAAAAAGTAGTAGACGGTTTTTCTTTTATATAAACTCGATTATTTACATATAATAATTTAGCATTATGAAAGGTTTGAAGAAATAGTCTCCATTTTATAGGTTAAATCATGTTTTTCACAATAGTATTGATGAAAATTTTCAAATTCTTCAATTGAAACATCCTTTTACTCCCAAAATCAAATAAATGAAAACAGAATTGAGTTAGGTAATTATAATATAGGCTGATTTCTTTCTTATCTTTTACTGCTTTGCTAAAACATTCATTAATTAATACCTCATAATAAAAACCATGAATTGAATAATTTGGATTCTGCACATTTCCACTTTCCATGGCTTGTAAAATAGAGAGCAAATAAAAAGGATTTGATGGTATATAGTTCTTTCCAATAATTGAATTTATATGAGATATTGCTATGTCATTTTTTCTTAATAATGATTCTGATCTATAAACCTCGATTCTATACCAATTGTATTCCATTTATTTACAAGTTCGTATCTAAATTTCGGATCAAATTCTAAAATTGAATAAACACCGAAATCCTTAAATGGGTCTTCTTTATTAATGTTTTCCATTGGCATTAGTGAATTCCCAGTAACAATAATATTAGGAATTACTTCTTCAATATTATTCATTAAATGAGGCCAAAACTTACTCTTACCTTTGTTTGCCTTATGAAAGTCATCAATAATTACAATAGCTTTGATCTTCTCGATATCATCTAGCTGAAACTGTTTTTCACATTGTTCGCTAATTTTATCCTCTATCAATTTTTGAATAGCCTCTGACCTGATATTTCCACCTATATCTAACCCGTTAATAAGAATAGGATAAAATCCTAGTTCAAAATATCTGCCAAATAAATATTTTGAATTTGCTGTTTTACCAGCTAAATCGTTCCCCAATAACACAAATTTCACATTTCCATTATCTTTAGTGTTAGTTATTTCATCTAAATTTTTGACTTTGAAAGAATTTGATTTATCAGAATTGTCTATGTCTTTCAAATCTGGTGCAATGTAAATGTCATCCAGTTTTAAATTGTCGACTTTACTATGAGCAAAACTTGCTTCTATATCATTGAGATATGACTAAAAGGAGGATTTTATTTCAGGAATTACACGTTCTTTAGAGCCAGATGATTTACCGCCTGTTAACTTTGCCGATTCTTTTAAAACATCTTTTACATATCCTGTGAGATGCATTCTTAACAGTTTTTCAAATTCTTTAGGGTCATAATAAGGGAAGTGATAAGCACCTAAATTTTCTATCTTCTTTAAAGTCCTTAACCTTTTGAAATTGTTCTAAATCTGCATCCTGTGGAATGTGAGATTTGTTGAAGTAAAACATTATTTGAATATCCTTTTCTTTCTTATATCGGCTATAGGCTAATTCAAATTCCTCTCTTTGTACCAGAGCCTGCTCTTTTGGTAGGTGTACCTAATCGTTTCCACATTAACCCCACGAAAATTTCATAATCATCTCCGATTTGTGTACTAATTGCAATTTACCATCTTTTCCCATTGATGGATATGTATTGTTTTCCCAAGTAATCAACTCCAATCGAAAGTCATCTCGTAACCTGTTGTAGTATTAATCTCACTAACGACTTCTTTAGCTAGCTCTCTTTCTTCTTTTGTATCTCCTGTGATGAAAGAATATTTAATAATTTCATAGAAAATTTTTGATGTTTAGGATATATATTTCTATTGGTTTAATGTGCTATAACGGCCCCGCGCGTAACCGGCGTGCAGGCCAACGTTATTTATAAAAGTAATTGTAGTTATAAAATAGTCGGCGAGCAAAAAATGGCGAGGCACGGCCGCGCTTGACGCGCTGGTTATACCCACTTTATATATTAGACCAGATTCAATTAAAATTCGACATATAATAAGTATGTATATCTACCTAGGTAAAGTATTACAGATCATACTAATTTTTTAATGTTTTATAACTTTTCTAATTGGAAGGCCACCAACGCCAAGTTTCTTTCCATGCGACTTCGTCCCATAGAATATACATGCATCTGTTTCCGTTGCCCTGAAGAAACATCAATAAAGAACCATAGTCTGTTTTGTTTTTGTCTTGATTTTTATACTCAAGGAAAACATGATCTTTATCCTTAAAACTTCCTTTCAATTTAAAGTTGTTAGATTCGATGAAATTATTTGCTTTATCTTTTAAATCGACGATTGCACTGCCTTTTACCATTTTTCCCCATTGCTTTAGCTCAAATCTTATTTCATATGTTAGTTCCTCTGTCTTAGATTAAAATGATCTTCTATTTCCAAGTCATAGCCTTTACCTTTCCAGCGACCTGCTATATCCCGAGAGGGACTGCTAAATGTTTTTCAGATCGTCTTCGAAACCTATTACTAATGCTGTAAGTGCTGAAATTACGGCCCCTATCAAAACGTCACTCATACTTATTTTTATGTAAAATTACAAATGCATTAGGGATTTTAAAAATAAAAGCTTTCATCTATTTAATCTCACCTAAAATATGGTTGTAAGCTGGTACAACGGCTTGAAGCGCATAACGGGCGCGGGACTTACCAGTGAATGAACGGCTAATCATCTACAAAACAAGCAACTCTGGAAAGCCAAAACCGCACGTCCGCGTCCCCAGTTGATGCGCTTTGATATTATTCATGGCCTCCTCCCGGAGCCGTACATTATGGTTCTGGTAAACTCATAACAAACCCAAGGAGGAATGACCATGAAAGTCTATAACAAACAACACTCATATTACTGTGGAATTGATCTTCATGCAAGAACCATGTATGTCTGCATTCTGGATAATACCGGTAAGAAGGTTTATCACAAAAATATCCCTTGCAATCCGGAACGGTTCCTGCAAGCCATTGCTCCCTTCCGGGACGACCTTGTTGTTGGAGTAGAATGCATTTTCTGCTGGTACTGGCTGGCCGATTTATGCGAACAAGAAGGAATCGATTTTGTATTGGGCCATGCTCTTTATATGAAGGCGATTCACGGAGTCAAGACCAAAAATGACCGGATTGACTCGCTGAAGATTGCCCGGCTGATAAGAGGGGGTAATTTTCCGTTAGCCTATGTGTACCCACCCGAAATGCGAGCCACCCGGGATCTGATGCGCCGGCGAAACCACTTCGTGCGTAAACGGGCGGAGTTGATCAGTCATATCCAGAACACAACTATGCAATATAACTTGAAGCCGCTGGGGGCCATCTCCCGACCGCACCATCGCCGGGAAAAGGACATTGTTGGCCATTTTCCGGATTCGGTCGTACAGCTCATTGTGGAAACCGATCTGCAACTCATTGATCACTACGATCCGATTATCAAAAACCTGGACAAGCAGATTTTAACCCTGGCCAAAGGCCACGATCGGATCAGCCTGCAACTACTTCAAAGTATTCATGGTGTGGGAGATGTACTGGCCCTGACCATGCTCTATGAGATTCATGATATTGGCCGGTTTCCCAGCCGTGGGGAGTTTTGCTCCTACGCCCGACTGGTAAAGGGACAAAAGTCCTCGGCAGGAAAAAATTATGGGACTACCGGCGGACGAATAGGGAATGCGCATCTGCGCTGGGCGTTTTCGGAGGCAGCGGTACTGTTTCTGCGAAAGAACCCCGATGCCCAGCGCTATTACAACCGGCTGATCAATCGCCACGGGAAAAGCAAAGCCCTTTCGATTATAGCCAAACGTTTGGGTATTGCCGTGTACTACATGCTCAAACGCAGAAAACCCTTTAACATAAAGATGTTTTTGCAAGGCAATATGGCAACCGAAAAAACATAATGGGAGGGGTGCCGGTGAGCTCGACGTATAACTAAGCACGAACAATGAGGGTAGAGCCTTTTGACCAGTTGCTTTCACTATGACTGCCCGGCAGATCATTGAATGACTGGATAGGCCAACACAGCCCTCGATAGCTCGCAGCGCTTGATTGGACACCGCACCCGCTCCTTCAATTTATATGTTTCGATGCAATTTACGTGGAGGAGTTTCCCCTGATGGGGATCTGTGCTGCCCCTTCCCCGAGACTACCTATAACTGGACTGGTGGCAATGCCACCTGAGCCTGCTGTTTGATTGTCCGGTAAAAGGGAACGCAATATTTTCTATGGCCGTCGGGACAGCAGCCTGACCATTTTAATAGTTTGTCAATTGAAAACAGTTGAAATGCTGAGCCTCTATATATGTTTGGTACAGCCAGATGAGCTGTAAAACCGGTATTGAAAACTGCCTGTAGTACAAAACCACCCAAACAGTATCGAAACCAACCAGGTGAGAAAAGATTATTTTTCTTGCCAGGAATTCGTATTGCCACTTGACATTGGAGGCCATATATATGTTATGTTACTGCACATGAATGCCAGCTGTTTTTAATCCTTGGTCTAAGTCATCATACGCACCAGCCATTTCCATAATTTTCCCCAGAGCATATTGCTCACTTGTAATACTAAGATTAGTTGGTGATTCTGGTAGTGGATCAAGTATCTAAATCCATCACAATAAATCATTGAAAAATCGAAAATTCGGAGATTTATATAATAAATTGCATAATGGTGAATAGAGGCTTTAGGGTCAGGAAAATTAGTTACCCAATTTTCTTTGAATGGACGACCTTGACCCTTCTTTGTGAATTCCACGATTCTCAATTTAAAATCAGTATATATACAAATTCAGATAGCTGATCATCATATTCCCAATCTGATTTTATAGAATCAAAAACTTTTCTTTTTAAATAACTTCGACTGTCATAATGATTGCTATCATCAAGTTCATACAAGCAATTCATTAATTGTTAGATACGTGACTTCATCTATATCATTTATTTTAGATATTGAAAAATGATCACGTGCCGTGTTTTTAGGTAAAATTCCTAGCTGCTTTATTTCAGATAAGTTCTTTTTTACTACTTGTCAGATGAACCAAATACTACAAAAGATTTAATTCCATGATTATTTATAGTTAACCCAATTATTGCGAATCATTTTTAAAAAGGAAGATCCATATTTTAATTGTCTCGCAGTTTTACTTGGCGATATCCAACCCAAATAGATCCCCATAAAGCAGGAGCAAGTAGAATGTGTCCTCTAATTTTACTTGACCAACGACTATTTATGTCATTTAATTTAGGAATAATATTTAAAGTCAAAAACTGAGCCCAAGCTATGAGAGATTATATAAACTCTTTCATATTGTTCAACAAAACTCTCACAAAATGTTATAAGATCATCTGTTATAGTTTCTATTGAGGAACTACTAGTTTTATATTTACTCGATTTAAATTCATAGGAAATTATATCAATATGACGACAAATTTAGTTCCCATAATTAAATTCTGGGAAGTTTCTCCCAAGTACCCAATGCATTACCACCTAAACCATGAATAAAAAGAATACAAGCATTTATTGTATCTAACCATTGATAACATAATGCTGAGTCATAGTATATTTTTTTTTCCTCGTATTCGATACATATGTTACTGTTGCTTTAACTTATTTTCAAATACGCATAAATTGTAGACAAGCAAAAATAGAACATCCAACTAAGCCATATTGCTTCATCGTAATCAGTCTTTTGAACTTTATTATGATGTCTAATGCCAAAGTTGTTAGCTACGATTTAAATAAATCTATTCATCTTTTTTATTGAGAATATCTTTTGTTTCAGATTTTAAAATATTCAAGGATATCGAATAGTTCTCTTACAGCATTTTTTCTTTCATCTATCGATGCCTGATGATGGCGAAATCTTTTAATAGCGGATTTAATTTTGTTGTCGACGTTTTCCGGATCTTCTGTATCTATTTCTGCTTCAAAAATTCCTTTATCATCTTGCCCTATAATTAGTACTTCACCCTCATCACTAAGCTTAAATCCTTCTGAATAGTCAATCAATATTTCATTTACAGCTTGGTAATTCCTCCTGCGCTTTTATCAAATTTCTCCCACGCATACCGCAGTCCCCCCACGACGACACTTTGCTAAATAGGCTTAGAAATGCAATCAAATAAAAATTCCATTACGTCGAATAAATCGTCTTCTGAATATTCAAGAAAATTACTTTCAAATGGATATAAGCTGTCTTTTTTGAGTGCTCGAAAAACTTTTGCTTCTATATCACTACCAAGTTTTCCTTCAACATTGTCAAGATCAACGCAGTAAAATCCAAAATACTCATCAAAATATCCTTCTCTTTTAAAATCAGAATATATATCACGTATTAATCGATTTGTTACTTCTTAATACAAAGTCCCGTACGGATTTTTACCAGTTCTTATTGAATAGTAATCTCGTGCTTTTTCATATTAGGTAAAGTAGCGACTTTTTGCCCCCATAAGGGGCAGGATGACTATGTTTGTAATTTAACACTCAAAGCCTGAACTGCAAGGACATAAGAAGCAAACAAAGAGTGATTCCTGTCCCCTTGATGCGGTTGGTTATGTGGCAAAAAATGCTCCATTGGCGATTATTATAAATCCGCATTGTAATATACCATAGCCAATAAAATTCAGCTATAATCATTGATCCATTGTTGAAGCCCATGCCGATCTTTAAGAAATAGACGGAGGAAGTTTTGGATTATTTTTTTCTTTTACAATTCCTGCTGAAAATCGGCCAGAGGTGGCGAACATCAGTGAGGAAAAGCCTTGTTGGCCCACGGCCACTTCAACATCGTCCTAATTGCAACGATATCGGTATGCTTGACTTCAACTGCCATCAACATACATTTCACCTGGGATTATCTCTCCCGCAACAATAATATCTCGACCACCGTCAGCTCCTGAGCTAGTTTTCTCAATGCTAAGTCCTCGATTACGAAGAAGTTCAGCAACTATATCTTCAAGTTGTCTCCATGAGACTTCAGCTAGCAATTTTATGCTTTTTTAATTTAAGAAGAAGATCACGAGTAGTAAAGAGATGATATTAATGCTGGTGTTTGCTTAGGAGGATGCCAGAGATTTGGCATCAAGATTGCTCTGAAACGTCTGGAAGACCAAGTACATTCAGGCACCTTTCTAGTATAGTGCGCATATCCAACTCGATGGTCTCTGAACTAGGTTGAAGGAAGTGGTTTAAAATGCATTCAGATCTCTTTACAAGCTTTAAAGCATCAGGTTGGAAGTTATGTAGGTGACCAAGAGCTTGTCCTCGCCACGAAGAGTACCATACTCCACTCTCCGTTTGGCGACATGTAAGACCATTCCTTAGTGCTACGGAGTCTGTTATTTTTTCCCAAGTGTCTGAAATTCATCTACACTAAGATCTCAAAAATGCCCGAGGTATCTTGAAAATCTCTTATATCGGAATCACTTCCGAGCTCGGCGATATCACTCGATATTGGCTCTATCCGCACTTTGTCAAACCCACAAAAGCAAGAAGTAGGTGTGGATTTTTTCTAGAAAACTGTCAGCGCTTAATGTTTTATACTCCTCTGATGAAGGATTTAGCATTTTCCGAAAACGCGATATTTCATCTAAAGAAAGAGCACTATAACAATTTGTATATATCACAAGGGAACTTGAAATTTAAAAACATTAAATAAACATTTTTAGAAAATTATAACATATTCTTGATGAACTTAGCTTAATTCAATAAATATCACAATGTTGGCTTCATTCTATTGAAAGAGGTTTTTTGAAGACAAATGTTCAATAATATCGTTCAATAAAAAATTTATTGAACATTTCTGTAAGCACTTTTAAAAACGTTACTTCCTCCTTCAAAGAAAGATTAATAAAGACAATCAATCCTCAAATTCCTCTTCATCCGGCCGGATCGTAATCACCGGTTTCTTTACATATTGGGCAACCTTCTCTGCTGTTGAACCAAGAATTAAATGTGCAAAACCACTGTGGCCATGTGTTGCCATCACTACAATATCTGCTTCTTCTGAAGCATACGCTTCAATTTCGTAATGTGCAGAAATACCCTTCCCAATTTTTGTTAATAGAGGAATAGAACGGCTGTCTTCACCATCAGTTATAATCACTTCATCTTCATAGGTTACCCCGGTTCGCTGAACATGAATGTTTTCAAAGCCTTTCTCAGAAAGATACCGGTTAATACGCTCGATTATTCCTTCGTAAATAGATACAAGCTCGCCTTTATTTGGACTCTTAGGCAGATCTTCTGATATACTTCCATAGAGTTCAACGACATGCATCAGCGAAAGGGTTGCCCCATAGGCATCTGAAATAGCTACTGCCAGAGGAAATGCTACAAGAGACATACTTGATGAATCCGTAGGCATCAAAATATTTTTCACTTTATTTTTGTCAAATCGATCATCAACGGAAAAAACGGGAACTTTGGATCGCCGGATAACTCGTTCTGTGGTCCCTCCCCGAATCATGCTGGTTTCGTCTTTCCCTTTTGATCCAATTACAATCAGATCGTAGTTATGTTTATCGGCGTATGTGGAAATTGAATACGAGGGTCTCCGGTTAATTTTTACAATCTGCTTGCCTTTATTTTTCTCCTTCAGATATTGATTCATCGCTTTTTCAACCTTTAACTCCGACTCATCAATAATCTTCGGATAGATATCTTTATTCATATCCAATGGCAGGCCAAGTCTCTTGATACTTTCATTTAGATAGGTAAGCGTTGGCACAACGTGAAGGAAGTCAATTGTTCCGCCAAACGTATCGGCTAAATTTTGAGCAACTGAGTAGGCTCTTTCTGATCCGGCGGAAAAATCTGTTGGCACTAAGATCTTTTTAAATGTAAGCATGATTGCACCAATATTTTTGATGATGGTTTATTCTTAAAATACAGAAAATGTATTGATTTCTTTAACACTTACCTGATGAGAGACTTCCCCCTTTTTTGCTTGTTCCGAAGGTCCCCCTTCGGAACACTACGTCTGGAAGCTCCGCTTCTGGTAAAAAGTCTGCGGAGTTTGTTTCCTGTTAGGTGATGTGATGGATCAGTGGAAGCGGAGCTTCGGATTGGCGTATCTTGATACAACATAAACAGCCCTGTAAAATTTTTTATTGATACTTTTGAACCGTCAAAAGTATCCAAAAGCTCCCGGCTATGATGGCTTCCGGGGCATGGTTTGCCCGCACGGGTACACTCTGCGAATGCTCACAAAGTGAGCGCGCAGAGCGATTTCTCCCGTGCTGTGTTGCAAACCATACAATCCCTCCACCCATCAAGGCCGAATTTAATTGACCTATAATCGATAATCAGGTTGTGCGGGAATAGTGGGAAAACCGATGGAAACGGCACAAAATACTGAAACTAAATCATATTTATTTTTAACTATCAAACATGAACATCTCTATTCCCGATGCGTTTATCGTCACTTTGCTTGTTCCGAAGGTCCCCCTTCGGAACACTACGCCTGGAAGTTACGCTTCCGGTAAAAAGTCTGCGGAGTTCGATTCCTGTTAGGTAGTGTGATGGATCAGTAGAAGCGGAGCTTCAGAATTGGACGTGAACCGGGAAGACCTTAGGCACGAGTAAAAAGTTTATTCTCAGGGATTAAATCATTGCTTTTTTCGCAAGTAGGAGATCGCAAATATCAAGCTAAGACCTATACCCATGCCTGCCAGTCCTCCGTATAGATCAATAGCCTCATCATCCTTAGGCCAATTATATCCGGGAATGTATGGTTGACTGGAAATCAATTTTCTTTTGACCGTTTCAATCTCAACTCGTTTTAGGCGATCGAACATAGCGTCTGGATTTTCAATTTCTCCCAGGCGTTTGTATTCCGGTGCAGCCGGAACAGATTCCCTCTGCTGCAACTCTTCAACAATTGGATCTGTCATCTCAACAATCTCTGTGTTCCGCACATGATCTTCAAACGTACGATCCTGATAAGGCCAAATTACATAAAGCGAACCAACCAAAAACCCGATGAGAACCATTAGTGTGGCCGTATGAAAACTCTTCAACAGCCAGGACAAAAGTCGTGAAAAAAGTATAATTCCAACCAGTGCACCGATAAAAAAGGGCACTAAGTTTAATAAAGCCTGTGCCGTATCAATTGTACCGATTGTGCCAAGCTGTGAAAGGATATAATCATATTTTCGAAAAATAAGAAGCAGGTAGGAACCTGAAATTCCGGGAAGAATCATAGCACATATAGCAACGGAACCCGATAAAAATACAAACCAGAATGTTTCAGGCGTATCAGCCGGTACGAGTGTCACAACCCAGAAACCGATTAAAGCACCCGCAACCAGATACAAAAAGTTTAAGGGAGTTCTTTCCCTTTTTTCAATCTCAGACATTAGCAAATAAATGGACCCCACAATCAGGCCGAAAAACAGGCCGTACACAATTTCGGGATGGGTGAACATGTAGATTTGAAGCGGAACGATTCGGGTAAAAAAGATTACAGCCAGGAAAATTCCCGAAAATAACAGCAGGAAGAACTTCCAGTGAAAATGCTCAAAAAACTTCCTGAACTGAAATGTAAGAGCTGTTTTTACTGCTGTCCAATCGGCACTTTTAATTGCAAAAATCAACCGATCATAAATTCCTGTAATCAGGGCCATCGTACCTCCACTGACGCCGGGCACAATATCGGCCGATCCCATCAAAAATCCCTTGATAATTAAAAAAGGAGATTCTTTCCAGGAGGTTTCATCTTTTTGTGGCTTATCTACTTCGGTGCTATTGGTTTCCAATTCCTTTGAGTTTTTTAAAAATTGATGACTAATCTTTTTTTACAACATCTAAATGATATGATTTCATAGCTTGTACAAAAGAAATCGTGGCTAAGGTACTACAAAATATCATGATTGTAATAAATGAATATGATACAGTGTATGGGCCTGAATAGACAGAATCGATCAGCCATCCCCCAATTGGCGGGCCCAAACCAAATCCGGCAATGCTGATCACAAAAAGATAGATACCTCCGGCCAGGGCCCGTTGATCTCCCCGAACAAAATATTGCAAAAGTGCAGCAGCAACGCCGTTATAGGAGGATGAAATCAGAACTCCAACGCCCACACAGATAAATGCAAGGGTTGCATCGGGCTGGAACAATCCAAACAGATAGAAAGGAAGTCCGCCAAGTGCAGCCACAATTCCCATCAAAAAGCGGTATTCAGGTTTTCTTTTGGCTAACCAATCGGCCATTCTTCCGGAAAGCACAACGGTTATGGCAACACCCATCATAAACCATCCAAAAGCTGGTATAAGTTCTGGCTGATTAAATGTATCGCTAAAGATATTTCCTGCAAAAGCGAGCAGTGTATACCCGGTACAGGCGAGGCATGAAAAACCAATAAGATGCCAGCGAATGGTTCTTTTTTTGAGTATTTCCACAATCTCGGTAAGCGTATTGTTTTCTGTTTTTATTTTGTGATAAGGGCGTTTGGGCTCTTTTAAAAACCACCAGGTGAGCGGTGCGATTATCAATCCCGGAATTCCGACAGCTACCATCGCCATTCTCCAGTCGTAGGCAATTGAGATAGAACCACCAATTAAAAATGACAATCCTACACCGATAAAAATTCCGCCTGTATAGAATGAAAAAATTGTCGCTCTTTTCTCCGGAGAAAATGTATCTGCCAGGTACGAGTAAACAGCCGGGCTCAACATCGCCTGGCTTAAGCCCACAAACAATCTTGCAGTAACCAGGAAAAGAAACGAAGCTGCGAAACCACTGATTACCGTCATGAAACTCCAGATGAATAATCCGAGACAGATCATCGCTTTTCGGGAGGTCTTATCGGCCAAACGCCCCATCGGTATTCCGGCAACAGCATAGATAAAAGAAAAAGCCGGTCCGTACAGTAGTCCGATCTGGAAATTATTGATTTGCAACGCATCCCGAATTTGAACGCCCAGTACGGCTACAATTTGTCGGTCTACAAAACTGAGTACATAAATAAGTGTAAATAAAAATACGGTACTGTATGTAGCTTTTTTACTCATAAAGAATTTTATTCACAATCTACTGATCGATGTGAGTTTACACATTTATAGCCGGTGCTTACAAACTTTTTATCATCATCTTTAATGGAAAACAGATTTATCGTCTAACAAGACGTAAGGATTATGGAGCAAACCTATTGGTTGTGTCTTTTTCCTTTTGAACCGTCAAAGGAACCAAAAGCTCTCGGCTGTGATGCAAACCTTGAAGAAGGCTTTGCAACCGGGTATGCGTCAATCTGAACTCGATTCAGATTCTCCATTCGTCTTTATAGCCAGTATCAAGAGACCTGAATCGAGTTCGGATGACGGTCATCGTTTGCAGCCTTTGAAATCCTCACCTACGTTAAGCTTCGGCAGACAAGGTCAGAATGAATTGTATTTAAGATTTGAACAGACGGTATGGTTTTACGAACTTCGGTCTGAACGAAAACAAAATAGTGGAACGGTTCAGCACTCTACATACATTCGTTATGATGAGTGACGGAACCGTTGAATCAAAATATAATCAAACAGATCTGTGGCGAAACTTCCTAAAAAATCTGAGCAACAAAAAAAACGGGCACTTGAACTTTATAACGAATTACTTGAATATTATCCCGATCCGCGATGTGAATTGGATCATCGAAATCCTTTTGAACTGCTGATTGCCACTATTTTAAGCGCTCAGTGTACCGATGTTCGGGTCAACAAAGTAACTCCTGATCTATTTGAAGCCTATCCAACGCCCGAAGCGATGTCGAAAGCGGAACTGGAGGATCTGGAAGAGTTGATTCGTTCAACCGGTTTTTACAGGAATAAAGCCAAAGCTCTAAAAGAATCATCAACTACTATTGTTGAGGAGTATGATGGAGAAGTACCACAAACCATGAAAGAGTTACTTACACTCCGGGGGGCTGCCAGAAAAACGGCAAATGTTGTTTTGGGAAATGCATTTGGAAAAAATGAGGGCGTTGTGGTAGATACACATGTAAAACGGCTCTCGAACCGATTTGGATTGACCAAAGAGAAAAAAAATACGAACAAGATTGAAAAGGATTTAATGGCTCTCTTTCCGCGAGAAACCTGGACCAATCTTTCGCACCTGTTTATTCATCACGGACGAAATGCCTGTAAGGCGAGATTTTCCGAACCCCCGGATCACCCGATCTGCATCAAGTACGGTAAAAAGTGCGAGTGCTGGAAAATGAGAGGACAAACTGATGATCAGGAATAAAGAACTGTTTCATTCAAAAAGTGACCCGGTTCCCTCCCTTAGAAGGGATGTACAGATCATTCCCATTGAAGATAATGGCAAAGATCTGCTCTATTTTCATGATTCGATGGGATACCTCTCACAAAATTTTGCGCTCGATTCCGGTGTGTATCCACTACTGCAGATGCTCGACGGTGAATCAAGTGTCGAAAAAATACATCAACAGATTGATGGAAATATTGAAGTGGAAAATCTCTTGGATTTCGTCCAGTTAATGGATCAGCATCGAGCATTGCAGTCGGACTATTTTCACTTTTATGCAGATCAGATGGAAGAGAAATTTGAGAAAAGCCTTACTCGTCCGCCCGTCTTTGCCGGTAACAGTTACCCTGACAATTCAGAGGAGGTCAATAAATTTGTTTCTGATATCGTTTCTGAATATGGTCAGTCTGCCAATCAAACCTGCCAGGCTATTTACGCCCCTCACATTGAAATTTCAATTGGCAAAAAACAATATGGAGAAGCATTTGCACATCTGAAAAATACAGAACCTAAACGAGTTGTTATCCTGGCAACTTCTCACTACGCCGATTACTACTACAAGTATTACGACGATTATCCATTTATCGGATCAATAAAAACATTTCAAATGCCAGGGCGTTCGCTCTCACCAGATCTTGACGTCATCGAATCTCTTAATAACAGAAGTCCCGAAAACGGCTTTACAGTAAAAGACCGGGCTCACAGGATAGAGCACAGTATAGAGTTTCATCTGCTTTTTGCGTCCACAATTTGGACACACGATTTTAAAATTGTACCCATTCTCATCTCCGGTTTCGATGATCTTTACTATATGCAGGATGGGGATTTAGCTCAAAAAATTGATGCGTTTTCCTCTCAATTAAAACCATTTGTAGATGAAGATACAATGGTACTTATCAGCGGAGATTTGTCGCACGTAGGACAGAAATTTGGTGACCGTGAACCAGCAGCTGACCTTCGTGAAAAAGTTGAGGAATCCGATAAACAACTACTTGATATCTCCGTAACCGGAAATTCACAAAATCTCCTCAATCACATAAAAAAGGATTACGATTCAACACGAATTTGCGGATTTCCACCGCTCTTTACTTACCTGAAAATGTTTCCCGGCCAAAAAGGTGAGCTTCTGAACTATTACTGGTGGGATGAAAAAGAGAGAAACAGTGCCGTTTCATTTGGATCAATTTTGTATTAATCGAATACTTCTAAAGTGATCCGACAATCGACTTAAACTTCAAGCTCCAGACTCTCCAAACAGCTTCTCTAACTATTGATTTTGACATTTTTGATACTCCCTCCTCCCTCTCTCTGAAGATGATAGAGACCTCTTTTAACGTAAACCCAGCCTGCCATGCCCGAAAATGAATTTCAATTTGAAATGCATAACCGTTTGAACGAATCCGTTCTACATCCAATGACTCCAGCACTTTTCGATGGATACACTTGAAACCCGCTGTTGTATCTTTTATAGGAATACCTGTAATCAATCGTGCATACATATTTGCACAGTACGATAATATCAAACGGCTCAGTGGCCAGTTCACAATACTGATTCCATTCGAATATCTCGATCCCACAGCGAGATCTGCTTCACCAGATTGTACGGTTTTAATCAGGCGAGGCAGATCACTTGGGTTGTGAGAAAAATCGGCATCCATCTCGCAAATAAAGGAGTAATTTTTTTCGAGTGCATATGTAAACCCTTTAACATATGCTGTACCGAGTCCCAATTTGCCTTCTCTCTCAATCAAATAAATCCGATTGCTGTTCTTATTCATCTTATCTTTAACAATCTCAGCGGTTCCATCGGGTGAACCGTCATCGACAACGAGTATATCAACCTCTATATCCAGGGAAAGAACCTGGTCGATCATACGGCCAATATTATGGGCCTCATTGTAGGTAGGGATAATTACTATTGAGTCACTCATGGAGAGCTATAAATAAGGAGATTTATTTATTGATACATTAAAAACCAACGCAGAGAATACCAAATCTATGTAATTCCCTCTTGAATCTAAATGATTAAGTAGATCTTTTATTGTAGTTTCAGTCAAAATAATTGAATGTTCATTAAATACGTGTAATTCTTGTTTCATTTAAAACATTTATCTGATAAAACCAAGGCACGAAAGGGTTTACTGGAAACAGACCACGGCAGTATTGAAACCCCGATTTTTATGCCGGTTGGTACGCTTGGCACCGTGAAGGCTATCAATCAGGATGATCTAAAGAATAAGGTGAAAGCCCAAATTATTCTGGGAAATACTTATCACCTCTATTTACGTCCCGGTAATAAAATCATGCAAGATGCCGGCGGACTGCACAGTTTTATGGGATGGGATCGTCCAATTCTCACAGATTCCGGCGGTTACCAGATTTTTTCACTGTCGGATATTCGCGAACTGCGCGAAGAAGGCGCCGAGTTTCAAAGTCATCTCGACGGATCAAAACACCTCTTCTCTCCCGAAAATGTAGTAGACACGCAGCGAATTTTGGGATCTGATATCATGATGATTTTGGATGAATGTCCGCCCTATCCCGCTGAATATGACTATGTGAAAAAGTCGATGGGATTGACGCATCGCTGGGCCGAGCGCGGACGTAAACAGTTCGAAGAGACGGAACCACTGTATGGACATAACCAGATGCAATTTGGAATTGTACAGGGCGGTACATTTGAAGATCTGCGAAAAGAATCGAGTGAGTTTATGGCTTCACTGGATTTTGAAGGACTTGCCATCGGGGGATTGAGCGTTGGTGAACCCACGGATCTGATGTACGAGGTAACCGATTACAACACCGATTTTCTCCCCAAAGAAAAACCACGGTACCTGATGGGCGTCGGCACACCCGGCAATCTACTTCAATGCGTAGCTTTGGGAGTTGATATGTTTGATTGCGTGATGCCCACCAGAAATGCCCGAAATGGAATGTTGTTTACAAGAAATGGCACCATCAACATTCGAAATGCCAAGTGGAAACATCACCACAAACCACTCGATCCTGATTTTCCTTCCGATGCCTGCCAGCGTTATAAAATGAGTTATGTGCATCATCTCTTTCGGAATGATGAGTTACTCGGCCTTGAACTCGCCTCCAAACACAACCTAACATTTTACTTATGGTTGATGGAAACAGTTCGTAAAAAAATCGAAGACGGTACTTTCGCGGATTGGTATCCCGGTATGATTGAGGAAGTGGAAAGAAGGATTTAGACAAAAAAAGCCCTTGAGCGCGGAGCGATCAAGGGCTGAGTGGGAAAAAAAAGGGATGAGGCGACGACCTACTCTACCCCGCAAGGGAGTACCATCGGCGCTGCGGAGCTTAACGTCCGTGTTCGGGATGGGAACGGGTGGAGCCTCCGCGCGATAATCACCTCATCAATATCTTAAAAAAATATCGTAGAACAATATTGACATTGATAGTAGTAAATGCATGGAATTAGATCGTGGGAAAAAATCAAGCTCATTGCTTTTGGCGGCCTGCCCGCCCCGAGGGGTCGTGCAAACCATGCAAACAAAGCCTGAAGAGTCATTAGTACGGCTCGGCTAAACATCTTACGATGCGTACACCTGCCGCCTATCAACCAGCTCGTCTTGCTGGACTCTTTGGGGAATACATATCTTGGAGTGTGCTTCGCGCTTAGATGCATTCAGCGGCTTATCACCTGCGCACATAGCTACCCTGCGATGCAACTGGCGTCACAACAGGTACACTAGCGGTGCGTCCACTCCGGTCCTCTCGTACTAGGAGCAGCTCTCCTCAATATTCCTACGCCCACAGCAGATAGGGACCGAACTGTCTCACGACGTTCTGAACCCAGCTCGCGTACCGCTTTAATTGGCGAACAGCCAAACCCTTGGGACCTTCTCCAGCCCCAGGATGCGATGAGCCGACATCGAGGTGCCAAACCTCCCCGTCGATGTGAACTCTTGGGGGAGATAAGCCTGTTATCCCCGGAGTACCTTTTATCCTTTGAGCGATGGCCCTTCCATTCGGTGCCACCGGATCACTAAACCCCACTTTCGTGCCTGCTCGGCCTGTATGCCTTACAGTCAAGCACCCTTATGCTTTTACACTCTACGCACGATTGCCGGCCGTGCTGAGGGTACCTTTGGGAGCCTCCGTTACTGTTTAGGAGGCGACCGCCCCAGTCAAACTACCCACCATACACTGTCTCCCGGTTAGCCGGGATTAGAATCCAGCGGCTCCAAGGGCGGTATTTCACCGTCGACTCCACAGACGCTGGCGCGCCCGCTTCTGAGTCTCCCGCCTATCCTGCACATGCAGCAGCCGAAGCCAATGTAAAGTTGTAGTAAAGGTTCACGGGGTCTTTCCGTCCCGCTGCGGGTAATCGGCGTCATCACCGATACCACAATTTCACCGAGCTCGTGGCCGAGACAGTGTTCAAGTCGTTACACCATTCGTGCAGGTCGGAACTTACCCGACAAGGAATTTCGCTACCTTAGGACCGTTATAGTTACGGCCGCCGTTTACCGGGGCTTCAGTTGCCAGCTTTGCCGAAGCTAACTGGCTTCTTTAACCTTCCGGCACCGGGCAGGTGTCAGTCCCTATACATCGCCTTGCGGCTTAGCAGAGACATGTGTTTTTGGTAAACAGTCGCTTGAACCTTTTCACTGCGCCCCACCCTGACGAATCAGGGCAGGGGATCCTTCTCCCGAAGTTACGGATCGAATTTGCCTAGTTCCTTAGCCACGATTTTCTCGAGCACCTGAGGATTCTCTCCTCACCCACCTGTGTTGGTTTGGGGTACGAGCAGCTCCAACAAACAACGACGCTTTTCTTGGCAGCCAGATTACCTTCACTATCCGTTTGGCCGAAGCCTCCCGGTACTGTCGGAGTTCAGCCGTACGCGGGGCGGATTTGCCTGCCCCGCAGCCTACATCCTTTAACCTCCCATTCCGTGGGGAGGCGGAAGTGTCACTTCTGCGTCACGCCTTTGCCTTGCGCTGGAGTCGGTACCGGAATATTGAACCGGTTTTCCATCGGCTTCGCCTTTCGGCTACACCTTAGGACTCGACTAACCCTGATCCGATTAGCGTTGATCAGGAACCCTTGGGTTTTCGGTGGACGGGTTTCTCACCCGTCTTATCGTTACTCATGCCTACAGTTTCTCTGCCGACCCCTCCAACAGCCCTCACAGGCCGCCTTCGGCGGAGTCGGTATGCTCCCCTACCACTCTATCAAGTGATAGAATCCATGGTTTCGGTAACCAGCTTATGCCCGCAAATTATCGACGCCGGATCGCTCGACCAGTGAGCTATTACGCACTCTTTTAAGGAATGGCTGCTTCTAAGCCAACCTCCTGGTTGTCTGGGCAATCCAACTTTCTTTGTTCAACTGAGCTGGTATTTTGGGACCTTAACCGATGGTCTGGGTTGTTTCCCTCTCGCGACAGGACGTTATCACCCTGCCGCTGACTGCCTGCCAACACCTGCCGGCATTCGGAGTTTGTCTAGGTTTGGTAGGCGGTGAAGCCCCCTAGCCTAATCAGTGCTCTACCTCCGGCAGGCTCTATGGCAAACGCTATACCTAAATATATTTCGGGGAGTACGAGCTATTTCCGGGTTTGATTGGCCTTTCACCCCTATCCACAGTTCATCCGATGGCTTTTCAACGCCAGGCGGTTCGGGCCTCCAGCACCTGTTACGGCACCTTCACCCTGACCATGGATAGATCACCCGGTTTCGCGTCTGCCCCGCCGTACTGCTCGCCCTTCTCAGACTCGCTTTCGCTGCGGCTTCTCCGCTGAGCGGATTAACCTCGCACGACAGGAGCAACTCGTAGGCTCATTATACAAAAGGCACGCCGTCATCCCGACACATGACTCAGTCCACAACGCTCCCGCCTGCCAGCTATTTCACTGCCATGGCTGGGGCTTTTCGTTCGCTCCCAACACAGTTGGGACGGCTCACGTAAAGCTTGCCTTGTACACTCAGTCATGCATCGAGACTCCGACCGCTTGTAAGCACACGGTTTCAGGTACTATTTCACTCGCCGTCTCGGCGTTCTTTTCACCTTTCCCTCACGGTACTTGTCCACTATCGGTCATACAGATGTATTTAGCCTTGGCGGATGGTGCCGCCAGATTCATGCAGGATTTCACCGGTCCCGCATTACTCAGGATAACCACTACCTCCCCTCCAGCTTCGCCTACCGGCCTTTCACCGTCTATGGGGCTGCTTTCCAGTCAGCTTCGACTCGCCGTTGGTTCAGATCTTGTGGTCCTACTACCCCCCGCCAGGTTGCCCCGACAGGGTTTGGGCTCCGTCCCGTTCGCTCGCCACTACTTGGGACATCACTATTGTTTTCTTTTCCTCCTCCTACTTAGATGTTTCAGTTCGGAGGGTTTGCCTTCCCGAAGGAATATCCCGACAAAGTCGGGATGGGTTTCCCCATTCGGATACCCGCGGATCAACGCTTCTTTGCAGCTCCCCGCAGATTTTCGCAGCTTAGCACGTCCTTCATCGCCACTGTATGCCTAGGCATCCACCGTGTGCCCTTTTCTGCTTTTACTTGCATGGTTTGCACAACACCTGGTTGAGCAAACCCGCACATAAGCAATGAGCTCGATTTTTTACCTCGATCTAATCATAAAATTGGTACGTGTGTGAGGAATAATAATAACACACACATACACAGCATTTACTACCACTATGTCAAAGAACGTTTCCGCCAACGGCGGAATGAATCAATATTTAAATCACACATGATGCCTCAACGGCACCATCTGTCATTTGAATACTGAGCCTGCCGGCCATCGCCCGGCTTGTGGAGCTACGGGGATTCGAACCCCGGACCCCCTGCTTGCAAAGCAGGTGCTCTAGCCAGCTGAGCTATAGCCCCAAAATTTCTTCCAGGTTTATTGCCCGCCGGACCCTCCCGGCCGTGCCGGGATGCTCTAACCAGCTGAGCTATAGCCCCTTTGATTGTTGATTTATTATTGCCGATTGATTAAACCGGCAATCAACATTCATCAATCGAAAATCCAAAGTGGGCTTGGCAGGAGTTGAACCTGCGACCTCACGCTTATCAGGCGTGCGCTCTAACCACCTGAGCTACAAGCCCATATTTTGTGGCTTGCTCCCCGGAAGTCAGACCGGTCGAAAAATGCGACCTTCCCGCCAACCCTGTCGGGACGCTCTAACCACCTGAGCTACAAAGCCCTGCTGCGCTCCTGCGGAGGACTCCTGTCCACTTCAAAACACAAACAAACATAAACAGATTGCTGAGCGGCCGGGCGATCAATTTCCTCTTAGCAAAGGAGGTGATCCAGCCGCACCTTCCGGTACGGCTACCTTGTTACGACTTAGCGCCAGTTACCAGGCTTACCCTAGGCACCTGCCTTCCCCGAAGGGATTAGCACGGCGACATCAGGTACTCCTGACTTCCATCGCTTGACGGGCGGTGTGTACAAGGCCCGGGAACGTATTCACCGCGTCGTTGCTGATACGCGATTACTAGCGATTCCACCTTCATGGAGTCGAGTTGCAGACTCCAATCCGAACTGGGAATGGCTTTCGAGATCTGCACCCCTTGCGGGGTGGCTTCCCTCTGTACCATCCATTGTAGCACGTGTGCAGCCCCGGACATAAGGGCCATGATGACTTGACGTCGTCCCCACCTTCCTCACTACTTGCGTAGGCAGTCTGGCTAGAGTCCCCACCTTGACGTGCTGGTAACTAACCACAGGGGTTGCGCTCGTTGCGCCACTTAAGGCAACACCTCACGGCACGAGCTGACGACAGCCATGCAGCACCTTCTCAGTCGCCCCGAAGGGAAGCCCCGTTTCGGGGGCGGTCGCCTGAGATTTAGCCCGGGTAAGGTTCTTCGCGTTGCATCGAATTAAGCCACATGCTCCACCGCTTGTGCGGGCCCCCGTCAATTCCTTTGAGTTTCATTCTTGCGAACGTACTCCCCAGGTGGTATGCTTACTGCGTTAACTGCGTCACAGAACCCGAAAGCCCTACAACTAGCATACATCGTTTACAGCGTGGACTACCAGGGTATCTAATCCTGTTCGCTCCCCACGCTCTCGTGCCTCAGCGTCAATACTGACCCAGCCGGCCGCCTTCGCCACTGATGTTCTTCGTGATATCTATGCATTTCACCGCTACACCACGAATTCCACCGACCTCTGTCAGATTCAAGACACCCAGTATCGGAGGCCATTTTACCGTTAAGCGGCAAGATTTCACCTCCGACTTAGGCGCCAGCCTGCGCACCCTTTACACCCAATGATTCCGGACAACGCTTGCACCCTCCGTATTACCGCGGCTGCTGGCACGGAGTTAGCCGGTGCTTGTTCAATTGGTACCGTCAGTGGGGATCGAAACCCCCAGATTCTTCCCAAATAAAAGCCGTTTACAACCCATAGGGCCGTCTTCCGGCACGCGGCGTGGCTGCGTCAGGGTTTCCCCCATTGCGCAAGATTCCTCACTGCTGCCTCCCGTAGGAGTCTGGGCCGTGTCTCAGTCCCAGTGTGGGGGATCATCCTCTCAGACCCCCTAGCTATCATCGCCTTGGTAAGCCGTTACCTTACCAACTAACTAATAGCACGCAGACCCATCTAAATCCAGCCGAAGCTTTTAACAACTGTGGCCATGCGGCCCCGCTGCATTATGCGGTATTAGCCACCCTTTCGGGCGGTTATCCCCCAGATTTAGGCAGGTTGTCTACGCGTTACTCACCCGTGCGCCAGTCTCCACCCCAACCGAAGTCAGGGCTTCTCCTTCAACTTGCATGTGTTAAGCCCGCCGCCAGCGTTCGTCCTGAGCCAGGATCAAACTCTCCATTGTATATCTACTTAATAGTACACTCTGGAAAATTACATCCCCCAGCTCACTCAACAATCTGTTTATGTCTGTTTGTGTTTCAATATTTTAAAGAACATTGCCTTCGTTTTCAAGGCAGATTCATAAGGTAAGAATAAGTATATCTAAATGCCAAATATTAATGACAAATTTTTAACTTATTTCTTATAGTCTACTTTTCCTCAGTATCGTCAGAGGAAGAGCTTTCGCTCAATTCAGATTTACTCTGCTCCTTCGCTTCTGAATCCGATTCTTTAGATTTGGTTTTCTTTTTGTCAGAATCAGATTTAGTAGACGTGTCGTCGGATGAAGTTGGTTTATTAGACTTACCAGCTCTTCTTGTTTTTTTCTTCTTCGAGCTTTTCGTTTCTGGTTTAATATCGTTGAAATCCACAAGCTCAATAACGGCCATCTCTGCCGAATCACCTGAGCGGGCACCAAGCTTTAATACTCGTGTATACCCACCAGGCCTTCCTTCAGCTGCAGGCCCAACTGTATCAAACAGTTCAGTTACTGCTTCCTTATTTTGGAGTTTAGAGAAGGCTTTTCTTCTATTATGTACATTATCAACTTTGGCAGTTGTAATTAAAGGTTCAATGAACATTCGTAGTTCTTTTGCCTTTGCCAAAGTTGTACGAATTCTGTGTTCTTTAATCAGAGCAGCACTTAATGCCTGAAATGTAGCTTTTCTATGTGACGTAGTTCTGCTTAATTTTCTGCCTTTTACACGATGACGCATAATTATAAATTCCTCTTATTTTTCAGTGTATTTGGAAACGTCCATTCCAAATTCAAGATTCTTTTCTTCAATTACTTCTACCAATTCGGCAAGTGATTTCTTACCAAAATTTCTGAATTTCAGCAGATCCTGCTCATCTCTGGAAACTAACTCGGCAATTGTGTTAATATTTGCCGATTTCAAACAGTTATAAGCACGAACACTCAAATTCAGGTCTTCGATACTCGTCTTCATCAAGTTCTGAATGCGTTGAAACTCTGCATCTACCTCTTCTTCCTCTTGGGTAAATGGTTCTTCAATTTTTTCGGTAATAAATTTCTCAATATGTTCTTTGAGAATCTTTCCGGAAATTGTTAATGCTTCTTTTGCATTTAAAGAACCATCAGTAGTTACATTCATAACCAATTTTTCATAGTCAGTTCTTTGTCCAACTCGAACGTTTTCTACATCAAACTGAACTGACTTGATCGGAGTAAAAATTGCATCAATAGGCAGAAGATTAACTTCGTCTTCAAAATCAGACGCCATCTCTTCGGCCGGTACATAACCGCGTCCTCTGCCAACCCGAAATTCCATTTCAAGTGTAACACCATCAGACAGCGTTGCAATCGTCTGTTCAGCGTTCAGAATTTCAAAATCAGCAGTCGATTCACCAATATCTCCAGCAGTTAATATACCAGGGCCTTCTTTGGTTAGATTTATAACGCCACCACTCTGCTCTACCTGCTTAAATCGAACTTGCTTCAGATTAAGAATGATTTCATAAACATCCTCTTTCACTCCATCAATACTGGAATATTCATGTTCAACTCCATTAATTCGAACAGCAGTAATTGCCAATCCCGGCAGTGACGACAGAAGAACTCTTCTAAAAGAGTTTCCAATCGTTACTCCGAATCCTCTTTCGAGTGGTTGAAGAATGAATGTTCCAAAATTTTCTGAATCTTTTTCAACTTCCAGAGATTCAGGCATTTGTAAACTATAATTATTCATAATGAACTAGTATAAGCAGATTAAAATTATTTAGAATAAAGCTCTATAATCAACTGTACGTTGATGTTCTCCGGTATCTCTTCCATCACAGGCAGATTCAGAAACTTCCCTGTTTTGGTTTTCTTGTCTGTTTCAAGCCATTTGTATTTACTGGTTGAATAGCTTTCAAGAGTTTCAATAACTAGTTGCAGATCTTTAGATTTTGGACGCAAACTGATCACATCACCTGGTTTAACCTGGTATGACGGAATGTTAACTACTTGTCCGTTTACAACAATGTGCTTATGGGTAGTTAACTGCCTTGCTTGTCTTCTTGATCTTGCAAATCCTAAACGATAAACAACATTATCTAATCTGGATTCTAACAGTTGCAATAATACTTCGCCAGTTACACCTTCCTGTCTGGTAGCTTTCTCATATACATTTCTAAATTGCTTTTCGAGCAGGCCATATGTGTATTTGGCTTTCTGTTTTTCATCAAGCTGAATTGCATATTCAGACTTACGTCTAAATCTGCTGCGTCCATGTTGTCCAGGTCCGTACGGCTTTCTTTCTAAAGCTTTACTGGGACCAAATATGGGTTCTTTGAAACGCCTGGCTATCTTTTGTTTGGGTCCTCTATATCTTGCCATTAGTATATACTTATTGTTTTAAACTCTTCTTCTTTTCGGTGGCCGACATCCATTATGCGGAATCGGGGTTCTGTCTTTAATTGATGTTACTTCAAGACCGCTGGTAGCTAACGCCCGTACAGCAGCTTCGCGACCAGATCCAGGACCTTTTACAAAAACTTCAACTTTTCTGAGTCCCATATCATAAGCAGCTCTTGCTGCAGTTTCAGCACTAAGTTGTGCTGCATATGGTGTGTTTTTACGAGATCCCTTGAATCCTTCTTTTCCGGATGATGACCATGAAAGCACATTTCCGTTGGCGTCTGTAACACTTACCAACACATTATTAAATGTGGCTTTGATAAATGCCATTCCGTTAGGATTAGCAACCTGTTTTCTTCTTTTTTTACGAACCGATTTATCGGTAGGTCTTTTTTGTCGTTTAGCCATTTTCGATCAAATATTTAGCATTTTATATTTTAGGTGCTTTCTTTTTACCAGCCACAGTTTTTCTCTTGCCTTTTCTTGTCCGGGCATTGGTTTGTGTACGCTGTCCTCTTACGGGCAAGCCTTTTCTGTGGCGTACACCACGATAACTGCCAATCTCAATCAATCGACGAATATTGGCATTTATTTCTGTACGGAGTGCACCTTCCACTTTCATATCATTATCTATGATATTTCGAAGTGTTGAAACCTGGTCTTCTTCCCAGTCTTCAACTTTAATATCTGGATCGATGCCGGCCTCTTCTAATATCTGTTGGGCAGTAGTTCTACCAATCCCAAAGATATATGTTAAACCAATTACACCTCTTTTCTGTTTGGGTAAATCTACCCCTGCAATTCTTGCCATAGAACAAAAGTTTTATTTTTAGCCTTGTCGCTGTTTATGTCGTGGATTTTTTTTGTTAATGACGTATACTCGTCCTTTTCTTCGTACGATTTTATCGTCTGAACTTCGTTTCTTAACTGAAGATTTAGTCTTCATAATAATATCACCTATTTATACCTATAAGTTATTCTTCCTTTTGTTAAGTCGTATGGAGACATTTCAACTGCTACTCTGTCTCCCGGTAAAATTTTGATGTAATACATTCTCATTTTACCAGAAACATGAGCCAGTATTTCATGTCCATTATCCAATTCTACTCGAAACTGAGCATTGGGTAATGCTTCTAAAATTTTTCCGTCTTGCTTAATCGGCTCTTGTTTAGCCATAACTTGGTTCTATAATTTCATTTTTCGTTATCTCGGTAATATAATCAAATGTACTGAGAATTTCAGCCTCTCCTTCTCGCACTACTATATCGTGTTCAAAGTGTGCTGCGTTAGATCCATCGGCTGTCTTGATCGTCCATTTATCGTCCATTGTTTGCACTTTCCAATTACCTCGTGTAATCATGGGTTCGATTGCAAGTGCCATTCCAGAGCGCAAGCGTTCTCCGCGTCCGGGTTTCCCAAAATTGGGTACGGATGGATCTTCGTGCATATCTTTTCCAATTCCATGCCCTACAAGATCCCGTACAACTCCAAAACCGTTATTCTCGCAATGAGTTTGAACAGCATTGCCAATATCACCTATTTTATTTCCGTGTATGGCTTTGTCGATACCTTTGTATAACGATTCAAGAGTTACTCGTAATAATTTTTTGTCTTCCGCAGAGCATTCTCCAACGGAAAATGTATATGCGTGGTCGCCAAAGAAACCATCTTTCTTTACACCACAATCAATGGAAACAATGTCACCTTCATTCAATTTTCGTTTTCCCGGAATACCATGAACAACTTCATCATTCACAGAAATACACAATGTTGCTGGAAATGGATTACTTTTAGGCCCATATCCTTTAAAAGCGGGGCGCGCATCGTTTTTTTTGATATAATCTTCTGCTATCCTGTCAAGTGCACCTGTTTCAATGCCGGGTTTTATTGCTTTAGCAACTTCAGCAAGAGTTCTTGAAACCAACTGAGCTGCAGCACGCATCTTTTTAATTTCAGATTCACTTTTCAGAAAAATCATTAAGATCTTCGTTTACCTTTTATTTTTCCGGATTTCATAAATCCGTCGTAGTGTCTCATCATCAGATGGCTCTCTATCTGTTGAAGCGTATCCAATGCAACACCTACGATAATTAAGAGGCTTGTGCCTCCGTAGAAAAGAGCAAATCCGGGTGTAACACCCATGTTTGCTATAATTGCAGGTAGAATTGCAACAAAAGAGAGAAACAAAGAACCCGGTAATGTAATCTTTGTCAAAATATTGTCAATAAATTCTACTGTTTGTTTTCCCGGTCTTACGCCAGGGATAAATCCACCCTGCCGTTTCATGGTATCAGCCATCTCTTTTGGATTGATAGCGATAGCCGTATAGAAAAACGTAAAGAACACACAGACAATAAAAAAGATAATTGAGTATGTAACGCCCGTAAAGTCGGCTGACCAAGCCGTTAACCATTGCACGGTTTGACTCTCAGGAAAAAATGTACCAACTGTACTTGGGATAAACATAATGGACTGAGCAAATATAATCGGCATTACACCTGCAGCATTTACACGTAAAGGTAAATATTGGGTTGTTCCGCCATACACTTTTCGGCCTACAACACGTTTCGCATATTGAACGGGTATTTTTCGAACACCTTGAGTCAATAACACACATGAAGCAATTACCAGTGCGAGTCCAGCCAGTTCTATAATTACAATTATTGCATTATTGGTTGTAGTAATTTCATTAATCAAGTTTGTTGGAAGAACGGCTATAATACCAATCATAATTAACAATGAAATACCATTTCCAATTCCCCGATCTGTAATTCGCTCACCCAGCCACATTACAAAGGTTGTACCAGCCGTTAATACGATAATGGATGTAAGAATAAATGCTGTATTGCTAACAACAATTGCATTTGGTGAAGTAGCCATCAAGTTGATAGCAAATCCAATAGCCTGAACGGCAGTAATTCCTACGGTACCGTACCTGGTTAAACGGTTAATTTTTCTACGTCCTTCTTCGCCTTCCCGCTGTAATTTCTGGAAGTAGGGAACAGCAGCTCCCATCAACTGGATGATAATAGCCGCGGTAATATAGGGCATAATTCCAAGTGCAAATACTCCGGCTCTGGAAAATGCACCTCCAACAAACATGTCAAAAAGCCCCAGAAGACTCGAAGCATTCCCTGTCTGCTGGGTAAGCATGCTGGCATCTACCCCGGGCATTGTTACGAAACTTCCAATACGATAAACCAAAAGAACACCTACCACATAAAGAATGCGGTTTCTCAGGTCCTCTATTTTAAAGATGTTTCTAAAATTCTCAATTATGCTCATGTAAAAATAGTCCTAAAGGACTTTTGATTATTAGGATATGATTGTAACTGATCCGCCTGCAGCTTCAACTTTTTCTTTTGCTGAATCACTGCTTGCATGAACTTCAATGCTAACTTTCTTGTCTATATCACCGGAACCGAGCAATTTTACTTTCTCATTTTTGTTAACAATTCCTGCACGAATAAGATCTTCAATTGAAATCTCATCAGAGAGTTTTCCGGCCTCTATAAAGTTTGCAACTTTCTGGACATTCAAAACCTGATATTCGGTTCTGAAATTATTTGTAAATCCAAACTTTGGAATTCTACGCTGTAGTGGCATCTGTCCGCCTTCAAACCAGACACCTACACCACCACCGCTTCGAGAATTCTGTCCGTTATGTCCCCGGCCGGACTGTTCGCCCATACCAGATCCTTGTCCGCGACCTACTCGTTTCCGCTTTTTTTTATTTTCTGCGGGTGCTTTTAAATTGTGTAATTTCATAATGCAGTCCGTATTAAATCTATTTCTTATCCTTCAAAAACTTTATTTACGCTTATCCCACGCCGCTGAGCAACTTCAACAGGATCTGTAACCTGCTTTAAAGCTTCATAAGCAGCTTTCACCATGTTGTGTGGATTTGGTGATCCAAGAGACTTGGAAAGAATATTTTGTACACCGGCAACATCCAAAATGGACTTAACTGCACCGCCTGCAATTACTCCTGTACCGTCTGAAGCGGGTCTTAATAAAACTTTACCAGCTCCGGCTTTTCCTACAACTGGGTGGTGAATACTTCCCGTTTTCGTTAAAGGTACTTTAATGAGATTTTTCTTCGCGTTATCAAATCCTTTTTGGATAGCATCAGCTACCTCATTGGCTTTTCCTAAACCGTGGCCTACAACACCTTCACCATTTCCAACCACAACAATTGCGTTAAAGCTGAATCGGCGTCCACCTTTTACAACTTTAGAAACCCGGTTAATATGAACCAGTTTTTCTTCAAGATTTAAGTTTGCTGCGGGTATATTATGTTTACGTCTTACTTTTGGCATAATTCAATTATTTATAAGTCTAAACCTCCTTCGCGAGCACCATCTGCTGCAGCTTTTACAATACCATGGTATTTGTAACCACTTCTATCGTAAACAGCTTTTGAAATTCCTTTGTCCGTAGCAGCTTCTGCAAGTGTTTTTCCTACAATCTTTGCTGCTTCAACTGATTCTTTATCTTTCAGCTCTTTTTGCAAATCTGCAGTCTGAGTTGAAACAGATAAAATTGTTACGCTTTCCCGATCGTTGATTAATTGCAAATATACATGCTTGTTGCTTTTGTAAATGCACAATCTTGGTCGGTCTGCTGTTCCACGTATGGTAGAACGGATTCGTCTCCGAATCTTACTTCTACGCTTTTGTTTTAAATTGTTTTTTCTCATTGTTTCAGATTCTTAATGGATTATTTAGCTGCAGATTTACCAGCTTTTCGTCTTACATATTCATCCAGGTATCGAACGCCTTTACCTTTATATGGCTCTGGTTTTCTAAGTGATCTTAATTTAGCAGCCACTTGGCCTACCAATTCTTTATTGATTCCTGAAATATGTATCACTGGATTTTTCCGGCTTTTTGTATCAACCTCAATATCAATTCCTTCAGGTGGCACAAAATAGATTGGGTGCGAATATCCAAGGTTGAGTTCCAGTATACCATTTGTATATGTAGCCCGGTAACCAACTCCGATAATTTCCAGGGATTTCTTATACCCCTCAGTTACACCTTCAACCATATTACTCAACAGAGACCTGTAAAGTCCATGCAAAGACTTATGCTCTTTGGATTCACTCGGCCGGGTGATTACAATTTCGTTGTCTTTGGTTTCTACCGTAATGTCTGGGTGAATTCGTACCGTTCCGGTACCTTTTTCGCCTTTTACAGTTACTACATTGTCGGCCCCAATACTGAGCTCAACTTTATCTGTAAATGGGACAGGACGTTTTCCTATTCTCGACATAATCGTATCAATCTTTTTTTAGTAAACTGAGCAGAGGACTTCTCCACCTACTTTTAATTTTCGTGCTTCTTTATCAGTCATAACTCCTCTGGAGGTTGAAATAATTACAATTCCCAATCCACCATAGGTTTTCGGCAAGTTATCACTGTCGCTGTATTTTCTGAGACCGGGTTTTGAAATTCGTTTCATTTCTTTAATAACCGGTAGTCCGTATGCATCATACTTCAGGAAAAGTCTCAATACACCCTGCTTATTATCTTCAATATCTATAAACCTGCTGATGTAACCTTTATCAACAAGAATTTTAGACATTGCTCTTTTTACTTTAGAAGCGGGAATATCAACTCGACGGTGTCCTGCCTGCTGAGCATTTCTAATTCGTGTTAAATAATCTGATATCGTATCGCTATTCATGTTCTGTTATATCTGTTTTACCAACTTGCTTTTCGAACACCGGGAATTTTTCCATTCAGTGCCAGTTCGCGGAATTTGATCCTTGAAACACCAAACTCACTAATATATCCGCGAGCTCGTCCGGTAAGAGCACATCTTTTTACCACTCTTGTAGGACTGGCATCTCTCGGTAATTTTTGCAATGCCTCATAATCGCCGGCTTCTTTCAGCTCACGACGTTTTTCAGCATATTTTTCAACTGTTCGTTTTCTTTTTTCGTTACGAGCAATCCAGGATTTCTTAGCCATTGTATTATTGCTTTATTATCAAATTAAAATTACTTCTTAAAGGGCATTCCAAAATGCTTCAGAAGCGCGAATGCTTCCTCATCAGTTTCAGCATTTGTTACGAATGTTATATCCATCCCATGTACTATTTTTGTGTTGTCAACATCAATTTCCGGGAAAATGGTGTGTTCTTTAATCCCCATTGTATAATTACCCCTTCCGTCGAAACTTTTGTTGGGAACTCCCTGAAAGTCTCTTGTTCTGGGCAGAGCCAGGTTAATCAATCGATCCAGAAATTCAAACATAACTTTCTTTCGAAGAGTTACTTTACAGCCAATGGGTACACCCTCACGAAGTTTAAAATTAGAAACAGATTTTTTCGCTTTGGTTTTAATCGGCTGTTGCCCGGTAATCGCACCTACATTCTCAACAACTGTATCTAAATATTTAGTATCGTTGATAGCTTCTCCGGCTCCCACATTAATTACAATCTTCTGGAGCTTGGGAATTGCCATAATGTTCTCATATCCAAAGTCTTCCTTTAACTTTGGTACGATCTCTTCTTTATACTGTGTGTAAAGTCTTGCTTCTGCCATTCTGGTTAAACTTATTTATCAATAATTTCGCCACTGCTTTTGGAATATCGTACCCAACGGCCACCACCTTCCTCATCAATTCGTTTTCTACCTATTCTGGTAGGTTCATCCGTTGTGGGGTCGATAACCATCACATTTGATATGTGAACAGGGGCTTCTCTTTTAAGACGGCCACCCTGAGGGTTTTCCTGGGTTGGCTGATCGTGGTGAGTTCTCATATTAATACCCTCTACAAGAACTCGTTCTTTTTGAGGGTTTACCATGAGTACACGGCCTCGCTGTCCCTTATCATTTCCGGCGATGACTAAAACGTCATCACCCTTTTTAACATGTAATTTCTTTTTAGTGTTATACTTTCTGGGCATAACGAATTCGGTTTAAAGTACTTCCGAAGCCAATGAAACAATGCGCATATAATTTCTTTCCCGAAGTTCTCTTGCTACGGGACCGAAAATACGTGTTCCAACAGGCTCGTTTTCTTTGTTAATAATTACCGCCGCATTTTCATCGAAGCGTATATGGCTTCCGTCGCGGCGTCGAATTTCTTTTTTTGTTCTAACAACAACAGCAGTTACAACTTCTCCTTTCTTAACAGTACCACCCGGTATTGCAGTTTTTACGGAGCAAGAAATAAGGTCGCCAATACGTGCGTATCGTTTTCTGGAATCTCCCAGAACTTTAATACAATATACTTTTTTGGCGCCGCTGTTATCAGCAACATTCAGTAAAGATTGCGTTTGAATCATGATCTACCTTACAAATTGATCGTTATTTTGCTCTTTCCAATACCTCAACCAAACGCCAGGATTTGCGCTTAGACAAAGGTCGTGTTGACATAATAAGAACAGTATCACCGGGATTGGCATCATTATTCTCATCATGTGCCATATATTTTGTTGTTTTAGTGATAAACTTGCCATAAATAGCATGTTTTATCTGTCTGTCTACAGCAACTGTAATACTTTTATCCATTCTATTGCTGACAACTTTACCGGTACGTGTTCTTCTTTGTGATCTTTGTTGTGCTTCTGCCATAGTTTATTCAGCACTTAATTTTTCATTAATAATCGTCTTCAATCGGGCAATTTCCCGACGTGTATTTTTAATTCTTGCAGGATTCTCAACCTGACCGGCAATGGCTTGATTGAAGTGAAGATCGGACAGTGCCTCTTTTTCATCATTCAATCTTGCTTCTAATTCCGTCAGTGATAAATCACGCATTTCGTGTGCTTTCATTGTATTTGTCCGTCTTAAATTTCGCTATTGTAATCCCGACGTTTAATAAATTTTGTCTTAATCGGAAGTTTATGAGATGCTCGTCTCAATGCTTCTTTTGCCAAATCTTCATCCACACCGGAAACTTCAAATAGAATTCTTCCGGGTTTTACAACGGCAATAAAATGATCTAAAGCTCCTTTACCTTTACCCATCCTGGTTTCAGCAGGTTTACGAGTAATGGGTCTGTCAGGAAAAATTCTTATAAATGTTTTCCCTTCACGTTGCAAGGTTCGTGCAATAGTTACCCTGCAAGCTTCAATCTGCCTGGAGGTAATGAATTTTGGTTCAAGTGCTTTCAATCCAAAACTTCCAAAAGCCAAAGTATGACCTCTTTGTGCATTCCCCTTTAATTTATCGCGGTGAACGCGGCGTCTGTGAATTTGTCTGGGTTCTAACATTTTTTCTAATCCTTTTAGTTACGTGAACGTCTTCTGCTTCTTCGGGATTTTCTGCCTCCCCGGCCGCCAGAGCGTTTTCTGCCCTGATCTTGTTCCTGCTTGGCTTTCGCCCCTGGAGACAAGTCTACATCTCCGATAATTTCACCTTTGAATATCCAAACAGTTACGCCAATAGAACCATAAATGGTGTTGGCTGTTGTATTGGAATAGTCAATATCTGCACGAAGTGTGTGCAGTGGAACGCGACCCTCTTTATACTGTTCAGTTCGGGCCATTTCAGCACCTCCCAATCGGCCGGCACATCGAATTTTAATTCCTTTAGCTCCCATTCGCATAGCTGATGAAAGAGCCGTTTTCATTGCTCTTCTGAAAGAAACCCGTGCTTCTAACTGCTGAGCAATATTTTGAGCAACCAAGCTTGCATCCAGTTCAGGTCTTTTAATTTCACTAACATTTATCTGTACTTCTTTGTTAGTGATTTTTTTCAACTCTTCACGGAGCAGTTCAATCTGTTCGCCGCCTTTACCAATGATAACACCCGGTCGAGACGTATTAAGGGTCAAAAGTATTCTTTTCGGAGTCCGTTCAATTACCACATTGGAGAGGCCTCCATTTCTGAGTCGAGCATGGAGATACTCTCTTAGTTTGGTATCCTCATACAATACTTCTTGTTTGTTGTCTTCGGAATACCAATTGGATTCCCACCCTCGAATAATTCCAAGTCTAAGTCCGATTGGATTGGTTTTTTGTCCCAAATTATCCTCGTTTATTAATCAGTTAAAGTTTCTTCTTGCTTAGCTACAACAACAGTTATGTGGCAGCTTCGCTTGTTGATTCTGTTTGCCCGTCCCTGTGCTCTCGGTTGGATTCGTTTTAGAGTCGTTCCTTCATTTACATAGATCGTTTTGACGAAGATCTGATCATCATCAAGACGTTCTTCCTGGAACTTATCTCTAATATTTGCTGCAGCAGAGCGAACTACTTTTGATACATCTACAGATGCAGCCTTATTCAAAAATGAAAGTTTTTTCAATGCCTTATCTACTCGTTCACCACGAACAACATCGGCCACAAGCCGAACTTTTCTTGGCGACTTTCTAAGATGGCGTTGGATTGCTCTTGCTTCTAATACTGACGTTTCCATGAATCAATCTAAATTATTTTGCCTTTTTTAAAGGATGGCCACGGAATGTTCTGGTTGCTGCAAATTCACCCAGTTTATGTCCGACCATATTTTCAGTTATATATACAGGTATAAATTGCTTTCCATTATGCACTGCAATCGTTAATCCGATGAAGTCTGGTGTTACCATTGAACTTCTGGACCACGTCTTAATGACGTTCTTTTTACTGCTGTCATTCATCGCATCAATCTTGCGCTGCAGCTTATAATAGACGTAAGGCCCTTTTTTTAATGATCTTGGCATACTCTAACTTATTTAGCTTTTTTAGTTTTTCTTCGTCTTACAATGTACTTAGACGACAATCTGTTTGGATGTCTTGTCTTCAAACCTTTAGCAGACTGTCCCCAGGGAGATCTTGGATGACCTCCGGAAGCTTTTCCTTCTCCACCGCCCATTGGGTGATCCACCGGGTTTTTCGCAACACCACGAACACGTGGCCTCCGTCCGAGCCATCGGCTTCTGCCCGCTTTCCCTTTCGATGTATTGAAATGATCAGGATTGCTGGTAGCTCCAACAGTAGCAAAACATTTACCTAATATCAGTCGTGATTCTCCAGATGGAAGTTTTACCGTAACATACCGATCTGTCTTTGCAACCATCTGGGCAACAGTTCCTGCACTTCTGCATAGCTGCCCGCCTTTACCAGGCTGTAATTCAATGTTATGTATAAATGTACCGGGAGGCATTTTCATCATTGGCATTGCATTTCCAACTTCCGGTTGTGCTGTTTCGGAACTTAGCACCGTATCACCTACTTTCAATTTGTTAGGTGCAATGATATATCTTTTCTCTCCATCAGCATATGAAAGTAGTGCAATACGAGCCGTTCTGTTCGGATCGTACTCAATGGTCTGAACTTTTGCCGGAATATCCATTTTGTCACGCTTAAAGTCGATGACCCGGTACTTGCGTTTATGACCGCCACCACGATGGCGCATAGTCATCCGGCCTCGATTATTTCGTCCGCCGGTTTTATGAATACCCTTTGTTTGCTTCTTGTTGGGCTTATTCGTTGTAACGTCATTAAAAACGGGTGCCGTTCTATGCCGTTGCCCTGGAGTATTTGGTTTTATTTTCTTAGTAGCCATTGTCTAAATCGTTTTAAATTTCTGCGAAGAAATCAATTTCGCCTTCTTTCAATGTAATAATCGCTTTCTTCCAAACCTTACTTCGTCCTTCCACAAATCCACTTTGGGTATATCGTCCTTTCGGTTTTGAAGGCATAATCATTGTGTTAACCCGGCCTACTTTCACATCGGGATATTTATCTTCAATTGCCTGGCGAATATCAGGTTTAGTTGCATTTCGATCTACTTCAAAAGCATATTGTTGATGCTCTTCCTGAAGCCGTGTTAATTTTTCAGTAATTAATGGTTGAACTAAAACACTCATGCTGCTTCCTCCTCAACTTTAGGCTCAAAATTTTCTTCAAGTACAGCCAAAGCCCCTTCTTGAATTACAAGAACATCTGCATTCATAATTTGATAGGATGTGGGTTTGTTCGCTTCAATGACTGATACTCCAGGAATATTTCTTACAGACAGATAAAGATTTTTATCCGTTTCGGCTGTTAAGAACAATACCTTTTTATCACTCAGTTCAAGTGCTTCCAGAATTTCAACAACTTGTTTTGTCTTTGGCTCTTCAAACGTAAAATCTTGAGTGATGATGATCCCCTCTTCAGTAGCTTTTAGAGAGAGTGCGGATCTCCTTGCAAGACTTTTCGCTTTTTTCGTAAGACGAACAGTATAATTTTTTGGTTTTGGTCCAAAAACTGTACCACCGCCTTTCAAAAGTGGAGATCGGATCGATCCACGACGGGCCATACCCGTTCCTTTCTGTTTGTATGCTTTTCTACCACCGCCGCGAACTTCACCACGCTCTTTTGTACTGGCCGTTCCCTGGCGTTTATTAGCAAGAATTCGCCGAACATCTTCATAGAGAACCGTTTCATTTGGTTCGATACTAAAAATAGCATCATTCAATTCAGCTTTCTTACTACTGCTTTTTCCGTCAGTTTTATAAATCGTCAATTTCATGAGGTTTATTCCTCTGATTGATTATAAATTTCCAAATACCCGCCTTTTGCTCCGGGCACTGAACCTGTTATGAGAATCATATTAGATTCAGATAAAATTTTCGCAACAGATAAGTTTTTCACTTTCGTTCGTGCATTTCCGGATCGTCCGGCCATTTTCGTTCCTTTAAAAACCCGCGAAGGATCCGAAGCCTGACCAATCGCCCCCGGAGCTCTTTCACGATCATGCTGTCCGTGAGTTTGATCACCAACACCGTGAAAATTATGCCGCTTTATTACCCCGGTAAAACCTTTTCCTTTTGATATACCCACTACATCAACCATGTCGCCTACATTAAAAACGTCTTCAATAGTAAGCTGATCTCCAAGTTCAAGTCCTTCCGGAATGAAATCTCTGAATTCTGAAACTATTTTTTTGGGAGATGTATCGGCTTTTGCGAAATGCCCCTCAACAGCTTTGGACGTATTCTTACCGGTCTTATCAAAAGCGGCGAGTTGAACGGCATTATATCCATCCGTTTCGTCCGTTTTTATCTGAGTAATGGTACAGGGTTCAACTTCAATAACCGTAACAGGAATACTTCTTCCAAGGTCATCAAAGATACTTGTCATCCCAACCTTTTTTCCAATTAAACCACTCATTAAACTATCTCTGTCTGTTATCTTAAACTTTAATTTCCACATCTACGCCTGATGGAAGCTCCAGCTTCATCAAAGCATCAACAGTTTGCGATCCGGTTGAAAGAATATCTATCAGCCGTTTATGTGATCTGTATTCAAACTGTTCACGTGATTTTTTATCCACAAAAACAGATCGATTCACAGTAATGATATTTTTCTTGGTCGGTAATGGAATCGGACCAGACACTACCGCGCCTGTAGATTTTACTGTCTGAATAATCTTTTCTGCCGATTTATCGATCAGGTTATGATCGTATGATTTCAGTTTTATTCTGATCTTTTGTTGTGTTGCCACGTATTAAAACCTCTTAGTCGTTAATTTTAGTAACTACACCAGCTCCAACGGTGCGTCCGCCTTCGCGAATCGCAAACCGAAGTCCTTTCTCCATGGCGACCGGCTGGATCAGTTTTACATTCATCTTCACGTTGTCGCCCGGCATCACCATCTCCACTCCTTCGGGTAGCTCACAGGCTCCCGTCACATCTGTGGTCCGGAAATAAAACTGCGGACGATATCCTTTGAAGAACGGCGTGTGACGGCCTCCTTCATCTTTGCTCAGTACATATACCTCGCATTCAAACTCTTTGTGTGGGGTAATCGAGCCCGGCTTGCAGAGTACCATCCCCCGCTCCAGCTGCTCTTTGTTAATTCCCCGAAGCAAGATCCCGGCGTTGTCGCCTGCCTGACCTTCCTCCAGCAAACGGCGGAACATCTCAATCCCGGTAACCACACTCTTCATCGGATCTTCTACAATCCCGACAATTTCCACCTCGTCGTTGAGCTTTACAACACCCCGCTCAATTCGCCCGGTGGCTACCGTACCACGGCCGGTAATTGAAAACACATCTTCAACCGGCATCAGGAACGGCTTTTCAATATCCCGCTCCGGTGTAGGCACGGTCTCATCGACGGCATCCATCAGGTCCAGAATTGCCTGCTCACTGTCGGCATCGCCGTTCAGGGCATTCAGGGCACTTCCCTGGATCACCGGAATATTATCCCCGTCAAATTCATAGGAGGTCAGCAGCTCGCGAACTTCCAGTTCTACCAGCTCAATCAACTCCTCATCGTCTACCAGGTCGGTCTTGTTCATAAACACAACAATCTGGGGAACCCCTACCTGGCGGGCCAGAAGAATGTGCTCACGAGTCTGGGGCATCGGGCCATCTGTGGCCGCTACTACCAAAATCGCCCCGTCCATCTGGGCCGCGCCGGTCACCATATTCTTTACATAGTCGGCGTGTCCCGGACAGTCCACATGGGCATAGTGGCGCTGGTCGGTTTCATATTCCACGTGAGCCGTCGCTATGGTAATTCCACGCTCGCGCTCCTCAGGTGCATTATCAATATCTGTAAACTGTTTGGCTACACCCCCATAGTGCTTGGCCATTACCGTCGTAATCGCCGCCGTTAGCGTTGTCTTGCCGTGATCTACGTGACCGATCGTACCAATGTTTACATGCGGCTTGGTACGTTGAAATGTCTCTTTTGCCATGGTTAATTAGGTTTTATTATCCTTGTTGTTCTATTATTTCTTCTGCTTTTGAATCTGGAACATCGGCATATTCTGCAAACTCCATTGAATAAACTGCACGTCCCTGTGTGATTGAACGGAGATCGGTAGAGTATCCGAACATCTCAGATAATGGAACTTTCGCTTTCACAACAGAACCTTCTGCGTTATTGTCCATTTTGGAAATTATTCCCCGCCGACCATTCAAATCACCAATTACATCTCCCATATAATCTTCGGGAGTTGTTATCTCTACGGACATTACCGGTTCAAGCAATTGTGGTCCTGCTTTTCTTGCAGAATTTCTGAACGCAATTTTGGCACAAAGCTCAAAACTAAATGCATCAGAGTCTACATCGTGGTAGGATCCATCAAACAATCGCACTCCTATATTTTGTACCGGGTAGTTCGCTTGAATTCCACCTTTCATTGACTCGCGGAATCCTTTTTCAACTGAGGGGATATATTCTCTTGGAATATTACCACCTACAATTTCATTAATAAATTTAAAACCCTCACTTACGGTAACTTTTTTATCATCGTCATCATATTGTTCGAAATGTTCAATTGGGCCAATTTCAAACTCCATATCAGCAAATTTACCGCGACCACCTGTCTGTTTCTTGTAAACTTCCTGGTGATCAATCGCTTTGGTAATCGTTTCGCGATATGATACCTGTGGAGCGCCTACATTCGCTTCGACTTTAAATTCTCGCTTCAGTCGATCTACAATAATTTCGAGATGCAGCTCACCCATTCCGGCAATCGTTGTCTGACCAGTTTCTTCGTCAGTTTTAACCTGGAATGTTGGATCCTCTTCAGCCAGTTTAATCAAACCGGTTGTCAGTTTTTCAGCATCCGCTTTAGATTTTGGCTCAACAGCCAATTTAATAACTGGCTCGGGGAATGTAATTTTCTCAAGCAGTACAGGATTCTCTTCATCACAGAATGTATCTCCTGTACCTACTTTTTTCACTCCAACAGCGGCAGCAATATCTCCGGCACGAACAACATCAATGTCTTTCTTGTCATTTGCATGCATTTCAAGAAGACGGCCAATTCGTTCCCGCTCTCCAGTTGCAGAGTTTAGTATATAGGAACCTTTCTCAAGCGTACCAGAGTACACACGGAAGAAAGTCAATTTACCCACATAGGGATCCGTCATGATTTTAAAGGCCAAAGCAGAAAACGGAGCGTTAATATCAGGCTCTCGTGTCATTTTATTATCAGGATTGCCTGGCTCCGTACCTGTTACAGCCTCAACATCCATTGGGCTTGGGAGGTATTCAATCACTTTATCAAGAAGAATCTGTACACCTTTATTTTTCAAAGCAGTACCACAAAGCAGAGGTGTGATATCCTGGGCTAATGTTGCTTTACGAATCGCCGCATTAATCTCATCTTCAGAAATTTCTTCTTCCATGAGATATTTTTCCATCAGCTCATCATCGTGATCAGCAATAGCTTCGAGCATTATCTTTCGGTACTCTTCAGCCTTTTCCTGCAAATCTTCAGGGATATCAACAATCTCATATTTCGCACCGAGAGATTCATCATCCCAAACAATTCCATTCATATTAATAAGGTCTACAACGCCCTGGAAATTGTCTTCAGCACCAATTGGAATCTGAATGGGAATAGGATTCGCATTCAGTTTTTCTCTCATTTGGTGAATTACATTGAAAAAGTCGGCGCCGGTCCGGTCCATCTTGTTTACAAATGCCATTCGCGGCACATTGTATTTATTTGCTTGACGCCATACGGTTTCTGACTGAGGCTGTACTGCACCTACAGAACAGAAAACTCCAATTGCACCGTCTAACACACGAAGTGAACGTTCTACCTCAACGGTAAAATCAACGTGACCCGGTGTATCGATAATATTAATTCTGTGATCTTTCCAGTGACAGTGGGTGGCAGCCGAAGTAATAGTGATACCTCTCTCCTGCTCTTGCTCCATCCAGTCCATTGTGGCTGCACCATCGTGCACCTCACCCATTCGGTGGCTTCGCCCTGTATAATAAAGTATACGCTCAGTTACCGTTGTCTTACCGGCATCAATATGAGCCATAATTCCGATATTTCGCGTGCGGCGAATTCGTTCTAAAATTTTGGGATCTGTTTTCGTCGTTACTTCAGACATTTCAAAAAAATTTTTACTGGTAGTTATTGTAAATTTGTTTAATCAGAACCTGAAATGAGCAAATGCTTTGTTCGCTTCTGCCATTCTGTGGGTTTCATCTTTCTTGCGAACCGCACCACCTTCATTATTAGCGGCATCAATCAGTTCACGGCCTAACCTTATGGCCATCGATTTATCATTTCTCTGTCTCGAGGCACTAATTATCCATCTCATTCCAAGAGCCGTTCCCCTGTCCGTACGTACTTCAACAGGCACTTGGTAAGTAGCTCCACCTACCCGACGACTTTTAACTTCAACAACCGGTGTAGTATTACTTAAAGCAGATTTAAATACTTCAAGAGGTTGTTCGCCGGTTTTTTCTTCGACCATTTCAAAAGCCTGGTATAAAATCTTTCTGGCTACTCCTTTCTTTCCATCCCTCATCAGATTATTCACAAACCGTGTAACCAGTTTGTCATGAAAAATTGGATCGGGTTGAATTTCTCTTTTTTCAGCTGTTTTTCTTCGCATAATATATAAGGTTAAAAATCCTTGTTACCCTTTTGGTTTCTTGGTGCCGTAGCGACTTCTTCCTTGCTTTCTGTCATCTACACCAGCAGTATCCAGCGTACCACGAACAATGTGATACCGAACACCAGGCAAGTCTTTCACACGACCGCCACGAATAAGCACAATACTGTGCTCCTGGAGATTGTGACCTTCACCTGGAATATAAGCGGTTACTTCAAAGCCGTTCGTTAATCGAACCCTTGCAACTTTACGGAGTGCTGAGTTCGGCTTTTTGGGTGTTGTTGTATAAACACGTGTGCAAACACCGCGTTTTTGCGGGGAGCTTTGTAAAGCAGGAGCAGTTGTTTTACTGGTCTTGCTTTTTCTACCTTTGCGAATGAGTTGTTGTATTGTTGGCACGGATTTACCTTGTTTGTTTTCGTAAATTCAAGAGCTTATAAAGGTACTAATTTTCTACAACAGATTGCAAAAAATTTAATCTATTTTTTACAAAAATATCTACAATCAGGCATATTTAGCTCTATCCAATGATTTAACTACCTAAAAAGCTTTAATTTTATATTATACTGATATATAACTTTATATCGATTTGAAACTACTTGATCTCCATAACCTAAGTCAAAAACGGCTCAAAGCTCTTCATCAAAGCGGCATTCAAACCCCTCTTGATCTGTTAACCCTCTTCCCGCGGAGATATATTGATAAATCAAATATCCAACCGATTAAAAATTTGTATCAATTTTCAGATCCTGTAACCATAGTGGGGAAAGTTAAATCCAAAAATGTAGCCGGTTATAAATACAAACGGCGACTCGAGGTTTTGGTTCAGGATAACACCGCTGTGTGCAAAGCTGTTTTTTTTAAAGGGTGGAAATATTTCATTAATCAGTTTGAAGAAGGCTCATGGGTTTCTCTCTATGGCAAAGCCAAAAAGTATGGTAAGTATATGAGTATGGCTCATCCTGAAGTGGAGCAGCTTGAAAGCCTGGATAAGATGAAAATACCGGATACACTGATTCCTATCTATCCATCGAATAAACATTTCTCAAAAGCGTACATCTCCAACAAAATTGTAACCGGCTGGATCCAGGAAATTCTTGAAACAGTATCATTTGAGGATTTTCTACCTGAGAATATCCTATCAAACCATAATTTTCCAGCGCGCGGAAAGGCTTTTCAGATGATCCATCAACCCAAAACAAGACAACAGGCTACCCGTGCCCTTGAACGGTTTAAATTTGAGGAGTTCTTCCTGTTTGAACTAAGCATGATGAAGATCAAACGGCAGCGCATTGAACGAGCGCCGGGAATTCAATTGCAGCCAGGTACGCTTACAAAAACGTTCTTTAATGAGATTCTTCCTTTTCAGTTAACGGATGGACAACGAACCTCACTTTCTGATATTAAGCAAGATCTCCAGTCCGGTACCCAAATGAACCGGCTGATACAGGGAGATGTTGGCGCCGGAAAAACAGTTGTTGCCATTGGAGCTATGTTAATGGCGATTGACAACGGCTGGCAAACTGCCTTTATGGCTCCAACCGAAATTCTGGCTGAGCAGCACTACTATACCATCAAAGAGTACCTCGAACAACTCGGGGTCAATTTCCGCTTGCTTACGGGAAGTCAGTCCACATCATTGCGAAATGATGTTCTTTCTGATATTGCCGGGGGTACTTGCCAGATTGCTGTTGGTACTCACGCCATTTTCCAGGATAAAGTTCAGTTCAACAAACTGGGATTAGTAGTGATTGATGAGCAACACCGGTTTGGCGTGAAACAACGAAATGAGATTTTACAGAAAGGTGATCACCCTCATCTGTTAGTAATGTCTGCTACTCCCATCCCCCGCTCGTTGGCTATGACGATTTATAGTGATCTGGACATCTCCGTTATCAAAGATCTGCCATCAGGAAGAAAACCGGCAAAAACAGCTGTGCGATCTGACAGTGAACGCGAAGCCGTCTATAGTTTTGTAAAGCAGCAAGTTGAATCCGGAGATCAAGTCTATGTAATTTTCCCACTGATTGAAGAATCCGAAGTAATGGATCTGAAAGATGCTACCATGGGATATGAAAAGCTAAAAAAACGGTTTCCTGATTTTTCGATCGATCTACTTCACGGTCAAATGGATTCGAGTGAAAAAGAATCCAAAATGAGAAAATTTTCGGAGGGAGAAACTCAGATTTTGGTTTCTACTACAGTGATTGAGGTTGGCGTGGATGTTCCGAATGCCACAATCATGATGATTGAGCACGCAGAACGATTTGGATTATCTCAACTTCATCAGCTTCGGGGACGAATCGGGCGGGGTAAAAAGCAGAGCTACTGCATTCTGTTACCCGATCAAAAATTGACAGAATCCGCGCGCTTTCGTTTAAAGAAAATGGTAGAAACAACAGACGGTTTTGAAATTGCCGAGGCAGATCTGAAACTCCGCGGTCCCGGCGATTTTCTCGGAACGAAACAGAGTGGCCTGCCCGAGTTTAAGTATGCTGATATTATCGAAGACCGTCTGCTCCTGGAAAGTGCAAAAAACTCCGCAAGAGAGATTATTCAATTGGATTCTGAATTGAGATCATCCAAACATCAAAAACTCAAGAAAGTTTTTGAACCTTATTTTAAAGAGAGGGCAGAATTTTTTGGGATTGGGTAAAAACCATTAAAATTACCTGAGTTTATTTTTCTTCGGCATCGGCAAGTTTTAAGATCTTCTTATACTCAGATTCCCTTACCTTGGTAATCGAAAGTCTGTTTCGTTTAAAAAGTTGCATTTCCAACAGATCATCATGCTTTTTCAACTCATCTCTTGTGACAGGATTGTCGAATTTTTGGATAAACTTTACATCCACTAAATGCCAGGTGGGATCTTCCTCACTGCTTTTCGGATCAAAGTAATCATGATCCGGATTGAACTGTGTGGGATCGGGATAGGATTCACTGCAAACTTCCATTACTCCGGTTATAACAGGTGGACGCACATTAGAATGATAAAACAGAGCACGGTCTCCCACATTCATCTCATCTCTCATGTTGTTTCTCGCTTCATAATTTCGAATGGAATCCCATGGTTCGGTTCCATCTTTTTCAAGATCATCAATACTGTAGACATCCGGCTCTGACTTCATCAACCAATACTGTCGTTTACTCATAACTATTTTTCTGTACTTTGTTTAAGATTTACTGCTTAAAAACAACGAGGCACTATCCTGCATTCCAACAAACCGCTACTCAGTATTCAGGCGAATATAGTGCGAATAAAACCGAACTGTATTCAAGTAGGATTCCACGCTCACACGTTCGCCGGTTCCATGCATGCGGCTCAAATCATCTGTTGAGATGGTCATCGGGGCAAATCGATAAACCTGGTCGGATATGGATGAGAAATGTCTTGAATCAGTGGCTCCAAAGACAAGATAGGGTGCAACGTACACATCCCGCATGACATCCATAATGGTTTGTTGTAATGATTCAAACCCGGAACTGTTTACATTGGATATGCTGGAAGGCAAAACCTGGATATCACCGTACCGCTGAATGCTGATTCGTTCATCGTCAATCACATTTCTCACATGGCTCGTAACCGTTTCAAATGTATCCCCGGGGAGAATTCTAAAATTGACGATTGCTCTTGCCTCATTTGGTAGTACATTTTCTTTCACGCCGGCTCTTACCATGGTTGGAGCAATTGTGGTTCGGATCATTGCTGCAGTGGCCGGATCAGATAATAACTGATTTCGGAAGAATCCTTCTGTTAACCATCTGTTCGCATAGACAATCTTAAAGCTAAATGGCATTTCATCCGCAAACGAATTAAACATCTGTTCAACAACTCCGTCAATTCGGGCGGGAAACTGGTTCTCCGAAAGATTTACAATCGCCTCACTTAGAATTGCAACAGAATTTTGCTTTGAGGGCCTTGAAGAATGGCCGCCGGAAGATTTTGCAATCAATTCAAGTGACAAATATCCCTTTTCGGCGATCCCCACCATGGCAACAGGCCGGTCAAGAGGGAACGCTCCTTCAACTACTCTCCCGCCCTCATCCAGTACTGTCTGCAGGAAAACGCCATTGTCTTGCAGGTATCTCGATACGGCTCTTGCTCCCTGATCTCCACCAATCTCCTCATCATGACCAAATGCAAAGTAAATACTCCGCGTGGGCTGATATCCCTCAGCAATCAGGTATTCAGCCGTTTCCAATAGTCCCATCACATTGAATTTATTATCCATTGTACCCCGTCCCCAGATGAATCCATCCTGTACAATTCCCGAAAACGGGGGATATGTCCAACCATCAATATCTGAAGAATCCACAGGCACTACATCATAATGTCCCATTAATAAGACAGGATCCAGGGATGGATCGGTTCCTTCCCAGTAATACAGGGGAGTTAAATCATTGAAGAGAGTATCTTCCAGAGTATTATGTACACGCGGGAATGATACTCTTAGAAAATCCAGGTAATCATAAAAAGCAGTTGAATCCATTTCTGCACCATCATCCCCGGATATTGTTTGGTATTGAACGGATTCCGAAAAACGGCGAATCATCGCATCCTCATCCCATGTTACCTGCGGATTCGCTTGTGGTTCAATTTGAGTGTCTCCGAGCTGAAAAGTTCTCACGAGAACCACAACTACAAATGTTAGGAAAGCTCCCAGAAGTATAAACAGAATTTTTTTGGCCATATCGCATTATAATTTCTCTTAATCTGTAAAATTACAGTATGACAATGATAAAACAAATCTATTTTAAAAACTGAATAGTATGAAAATTATGCGATTCCGTATTTCAGTAGTAATCATTCAGGTCTTTAAATAACCTATTCCCTGTAACTCAAAAAGACAATGTTTGCTTTTGGGTGTTCTTTGCAGTTATTGGATTTAAACATTTTGGGAAAAAGATTCAAAACGTATTGTTAGAAATTTATAGAGATGAATCTATAGGGGGTAACACAAAAATTTATGACAATGATCCTTTTTCTACGATTTCGTTGCATTTAATGTATATGGGGCTTTTTGCTCCAATTATTCTCTTTATTCAAAACATTCAATCCATGAAAAATATATTAACTCTACTTCTCAGTGTCTGTGTAATCCTGCTGATTTTGAGTGCCTGCGGGGAATCTCCGCTTAACGGCGGCAGCAGTGACCCAACCCAAGAAAAGGTAGCCGACATTCTGAATATCCAGCAGGGTGCCGGACTGGTATACCGTAAAGCATTGAAAGAGACGAATGATATTGCATCTGCTCCCCTTGCTGCTTTTATAAAAAAAGTTTCTTTCTTGTGTTTAGATCTGAAGTCCCTTTTTTCTTCAAAAACTTTATGGCCAAGCGTATTAACAAGCATTTTAATGTTCTCGAGAAATTCTTCCATTTCCGCTTGATCAGGTTCAGAAATAGATGATTGAGTAGGAGTGTTATTGTTTTCAATATTGTAGCGATTAGCTTTTTTGCTAATTCATGAAGCCTGTTTTCAAGATACTTGATACTCCAGGTATTATTGAAGCTTTATGTTCCAAGATCCTTTCATTGCCGCTTGTCTGATTTCGAAAAACAGATTGTTTCATTGCTGTCTGGACTGAAAACTACCTTTTTGCATTTAATGATGCTGTATTGGTAAATGCTTTTGATGGACATAGCATCTTCGAGCCTTGCTTCGATAGTATACTAAGTCTTTTCCATTCAGAATCGTTATGATTCTCAAAAGTAGCGATTTAGTCGAAGTACATAGCCTCAGCCGTTTATGTATCGAAGGTCATTTCGATCTCGATTACAATTCAGACTTTTATCTGTAAGTGATTCCATTAGCTTCAGAAGATATGATGAACAAAGTGCAAAGAAACCTCTGTTTTTGAACCATTATTTTGACGCTGATTACAGCTACAGTTGCGGAACGTTTACTGATCCACGAAACAACAAAGAATATGAATTAGCTTGTATCGGCGATCAAACCTGGTTTGCTGAAAACTTGAACTATAATACCGGTAATAGCTGGTGCTACGACAATGATTCCGAAAATTGTAAAAGCCTGGGGCGACTATATGACTGGCAAACAGCACAATCTGCCTGTCCTGATGGATGGCATTTACCCAGTGAAGAAGAGTGGCTGGTTTTAGCGAATACATTAGGTGGAACAGACGTTGCCGGTGGTAAATTAAAAGGACTTACAGGATGGAATGAACCTAATGTTGGCGCCAGTAACAGCTCAGGATGGTCTGCATTTGGAAGTGGAATATACATACAAAAAGGAGAGCACACACAAAGCCATGGTTTTATGGATAAGGGGGAAATGGCATATTTTTGGTCTTCTACGGAAAGCACCGGTTATGCAGGACCCACAGCTGTTGGATTATCTTTAAGAAGATCGGGTAAATCTATGTCATTACCTCCCTCGTTGATGAAATCAAATGGACAATCTTGCCGTTGTGTAAAAGATAACTGAACTTTTTTTACAAGTATAACTACTGTTCATTTTCATTTAATTGGGGCAACTCTCCGGGTTACAAGTATAACTGACACAAGCGGACGCTTGCGCCAGTGCCGAGTAATCCTTTTGATTACTTAGCATACCGGTCAATATACCAACGAACCGTTTCTCTAAGCATGTTATCAAATTCCTGCGAAGGTGTCCACCCCAGCTCTTGTTTAATCTTTGAGGCATCCACGGCATAGCGGTAGTCATGGCCGGGGCGGTCGGTTACAAAGCTGATTAGGTTCTTGTAATCTCCATCTGGCCCGTCACCTATTTCATTATTTAAAATTTCGCAGATATGGTTCACCAGCTCTATATTCTGCCACTCATTATCTCCGCCGATGTTATACTGCTCGCCGGATTTTCCCTCCAAAAAAACTGTGGTCAGTGCCCGGCAGTGATCCTCCACAAAGAGCCAGTCGCGCACATTTTCGCCCTTCCCATAAACGGGAATATCTTCTCCGCTCAAAGCTTTTCGAATCACGGTTGGAATCAGTTTTTCATCGTGCTGGTGCGGACCGTAATTGTTTGAGCAGTTGGTAATCACCGTATTCATTCCAAAGGTGTGATGGTACGAGCGAACTAAAAAATCACTTCCCGCCTTCGATGCCGAATAGGGAGAGTTTGGAGCATACGGAGTGGACTCACTAAAGCTTCCCTCATCTCCAAGAGTTCCATACACTTCATCTGTTGAGATATGCAAAAACCGCTTGGGCTTCAGATCTTTTTCGTATTGCTCCCAAATCAGCCGGCTTTCTTCCAGAAGGTTAAACGTACCCACCATGTTTGAGTACACAAACGGTTCAGGTCCTTTAATTGAATTATCCACGTGAGATTCAGCCGCCAGATGGATGATTCCGTCCGGATGCCATTTCTTAAACAGGTCGCGAATGGCATCCCTGTCCACGATATCCAGTTTTTTAAAGCGGTACCGGTCCGACTGTTTAATCGGCTCCAGGTAGCTCAAATCGGAAGCGTAGGTAAGTTTATCGATATTTACAATTTCTATATCGGGATAGTTATTGTGGAGGTAAAGAATCAGGTTCGAACCGATAAATCCGGCACCGCCGGTTACAATTAATTTCATATCTCTTTTTCCAGGTTTGTTAGAATAGGTCGTTTGGTTGAATGTCTTTTAATAACGGTTGCTGTTTATCTTTTTCTGATAAAATAGGTGATTTGGTTTGCCAGTCGATCTGCAGAGCCGGATCATTCCAGAGAACACCCCGCTCCGATTCCTTGTGATAATATTGATTGCATTTATACGCTACCGTCGCTTGATCAGAAAGAACAGAAAATCCATGGGCAAAGCCAGATGACACCAACATCATATATCGATTCTGATCATTTAAAATCGCAGAAAAATATTTGCCAAAAGTGGGTGAATCCTTTCGTATATCAACAGCTACATCCAGTATTTCGCCGTAAATGGCCATCACCAGTTTTGCCTGGCTGTACGGATGTTTTTGATAATGAAGCCCGCGAACCGTGCCCTTTGTCGATGTTGAGATATTATCCTGTACAAAATCGTACTCCACGCCCTTTTCTTTAAAAATCTCTTTTCGAAACGATTCAAGAAAATGTCCCCTGTCATCCTCAAAAATTCGGGGTTTAATCAACCAAACTTCATCCAGCGATGTTTTTTCAAATTGCATGCTATCTATTCAAAGAGCTTTTTTCTGTTCATTGAGTTCTTCAATCTGATCCAATAATTTATCTACTCCAGATGCCCACCACAAAGGATTTAATCCCGTTGCTTCAACTTTTTTGGTGGACAGTAATGTAAACATTGGCCGGGTTGCAGTAAATGGATATTGGTCGGAGGTAATTCTATTTACATTCACATTCAGGTCACTCTGTTCAAAAATTTCTTCAGCCAAATCTGCCCAGCTTATTTTTCCTTCACAACTGATATGAAATATTCCTGTTAAATCTTTTTTAAGAAGCTGAAATGTTTTCTCAACTACATCAAACGCCAGCGAGGGACAGCCGGTTTGATCCTCCACAACCTGTAACCTATCCCGCTCTGAACCTAACCGAAGCATCGTTTTTATAAAATTATTTCCAAATCGCCCGCACAGCCACGACACCCGCACCAACATCCACTCACCATTCGATTGCTGAAGAATTTTTTCACCCGCTTCTTTCGATTTTCCATACACATTCACCGGATCTGTTTCAGCTTCTTCCGGATATCCGCCGGGATATTTTTTTTGATCCTCCTTACTGCCGGAAAAAACATAGTCGGTGCTGTAGTGAACCAACTTTGCGCCGACCGATTCACACCCATTTGCCAGATTTTGGACTCCCCTTTCATTCACCAGAAAGGCTTTTTTTGATTCGGATTCTGATCCATCAACATCCGTGTACGCCGCACAATTGATCACCACATCCGGTTTAATCTCGCTCAGTATTTCAGCCACTTTTGTTCTGTCCGTAATATCCAGTTCACCAGAAGAAAAAGCTTCAAACGGCAAGCTCTTTTCAGTCAAAAAATGAACCCACTCTTGGCCCAATTGTCCCGTGGCTCCGGTGATCAAAAATTTCATCGGTTAAACCAATTTATGGGCAAGATTATTCGCCACTTTATACGATTCGGGGGTTCCCGCATCCGTCCACCATCCATCCAGAATGGAATATTTCATCGCCCCATTTTTGATGTAGTGATTGTTTACATCCGTAATTTCGAGTTCGCCACGGTCCGAAGGCTCCAGGTTTCTAATCAGGTCGAAAACCTGCGGATCGTACATATATATACCCGTTACTGCAAATTCCGATTTGGGCTGATCGGGCTTCTCTTCAATACCCACAATTCTATCACCCTCAAGCTCGGCAACACCAAATCTTTCGGGATCTTCCACCTGCTTGATCAGAATTTGAGCGCCGGACCCATCAAAATTCTCAAGAGCTTTGGAGAGCCCTGCTTCAAAAATATTATCCCCCAGGATTACAGTCATCGGTTCATCCCCGCAGAAGTTTTCTGCCAATCCAAGTGCCTGGGCTATACCGCCGGCTTCATCCTGCACTTTATAGGTAAACCGACAACCAAAATCTTTGCCAGATCCCAAAAGATTTACAACATCGCCCATATGTTCGGTTCCGGTTACAATCAGTATCTCTTCAATTCCGGCACTCGTTAACTTCTCGATGGGGTAGTAGATCATCGGTTTGTTGCCAACAGGCAGCAGGTGTTTATTTGTCACTTTGGTGAGTGGGTACAATCTCGAACCGGTTCCCCCGGCTAATATTATTCCTTTCATGAAATCTTACTTTCGATTAGTATTTATTTGACGGGATTCTCAAACATCTCAAGAATACGGAAATTTTATCGGAACCATGAAACGGAATCTTCATCAGACATCGACATAAAAAACACCTTTTTCAGCTTTGTAAATTTTCGTATTCAGAGGTGTGGGCAGGATCAACATCTCTCAGAATATTATAGGCACGGGTTCTCATTTGGGCATCCGCATCGCGAAAAATTGCGACAATTTCTGTGTACTTTGCACTAAAGAAAATATCAAACAGGTAGTTATTATTGGTAAGCTGTTTGTTCTCCTGGATCATTTCAAGGGCTTCTAATACTTGGTTTCGCGCTTCTTCCGGTTGAGTTGTAAACTGGTCGAGCCCAAGCCGGTGGTACCGGTAGATTGCTTTTCTGAACTCTTCATACGCCGGACTGGTAATATCATTAATCAGCCCATACCGATTGCGCTGGGCCCCGATAGATCGCCCCCAGCCCTGGGAACCTGAATTCTGGCCAATCTCAAAAATTGATTGTGCCTGGCTATAATAACGGGTTCCGCCAAGTTCAGAAAACGTATCGTAATCGTATCCAAGCATCACATATACATAAAAGTCTACAAAACTGGTCAGATCATCGAACTGAAGATCATCGTGAATGAGGTTGTTATTTTGTGGATAATGGAACCGCCAATTGTTATCACTTAGCAGAATAGCAAGCGACTCCTGGTTGGTATTGTAGATAGGCCGGCGGACAGACAGAGCGATTTCTGCAGTGTAATTAAAATTATTATCCACTCCTGTAAGTACAATTTGAAAACTGCATCGAATACGCTCATGATCTTGGTAACGATCATTTGTCCAGCGGTAATCGTTGATATAATTTTCAAGGGCAGTTTCCAGTTCAGATATATAATCGTACGATGTACCGCTAATCTGGCGGGTGTTGAGAGATACATCGCATTGAAACTCCTGGGCTACACCAACGGACGGCAAAATCAAACCAAAAAGTGAAAAAATTAAAATTCTAATCATGTTTAGTTGATGTTTAGCTTCCATCTTATGATACTACTGTTCAAACAAAACTACTGTCTTTTGGGGATGCTTACTACGTGGCATAATTTGATTTCTTTTATGATACAAAGGATTCGGCTTAATTACTTCCTGGGTGTTTTACTTGTTACATTTTTGGGGATTTGCTCTCAGGTACATGCTCAAACAAGCCTCGGTGCAAGTTCTGTTGCAATGGGCCAAACCGGTGTCGCCGTACCCAACTCCAACTGGTCACTCTTTTCTAATGTAGCCCTGATGCCGACGGATGGGAACCGTGTTTCATTTTACGGTTTTCGATATGTAGGCATTGCGGAGATTACCGACATGGCGGCCAACCTTACCACTCAAACAAGCTGGGGAACTGTCGGTGCAGGTGTTCACCGGTATGGCTTCAATCTCTTCAACGAAAACAGATTTCTGCTTGCATACAAGAACAATCTCGATCGCTTTCATTATGGAGCATCTGTATCGTATACCCACATATTTCAGGGGGGTGATTATGGTGCGGCCGGGGCTATCGGTTTCGATTTGGGGCTGGCTGCAGAAATCACGGAAGATTTATGGTTTGGTGCCCGGGCAACCAATCTCAATCAACCCTCCTACGGTGATACAGATGAGGAACTGCCCCGAGAACTGGCCACCGGCTTGAGTTATATGCTCACTCCCGAAGCCCTGGTTACCGCAGAAATTGTAAAAGATGTGATGTTCCCTCTCTCCTTCCGTAGCGGCGTTCAGTTTGAAATTATTCAGTCTCTCTTTATTCGTGCCGGCATTACCACCCAACCGGAAACGTATTCGTTTGGATTTGGATATCAATCCAACATGTGGAATGTAAACTTTGCCCTACAGCAGCACAATCCTCTTGGACTAAGCCCTGCACTTGATCTGGCGGTGAAGTTTTAGATTTCAAATTTCGTCATTCTGAGCCTGACTCAGAATCTCCCAATGTGATATCAAAATGTAATCTGGTTTTCATCAAAATCTATGTAATAGCTTACTATCTTCCACCTTATTTCCCTGAAATATTGATTAATTCAAACTAAATTCTTATTTGAAAAAGCGCTTCGTTATTGCTGCGCAAACAGTAACAAATCCAACCATATCGTTTAACATGAAAAAACTGATCTCACTACTATTTTTATCTGCTCTGATATTTGCGACTTACATACCTGCCGAAGCTCAAACCATTTCAAAAGAAAAAATGATCTGGCTCACCCCCCAATGGGAAGGTGAACGGTTTGAGGACGGCAGACCTAAAGTTGCTGATGATGTTCTTGAACGAATGGAACATGTTTCGATTGAGGAAGCCTGGGGCATCATCCGGGGATTTGGATACCACAATCAATTTACGGGCGGAGACTGGGAAATTTTGAATCCCGGGGAAGCTGTGGTCGGTCGCGCTGTAACCGCTCAATATATGCCGAGCCGGCCCGCACTCGAGGAAACCATTATTGCTCAAGGAATGGAAGACGGTCGCTCCGGCCCGATGAATACCTGGCCAATTGATGTGTTGGTCCAGGGAGATGTATATGTTGCCGATGGATTTGGAAAAATTAAAGACGGAACGCTGATCGGCGACCGGCTCGGAAATACAATCTACGCCAATTCCGGCAATGGCGTTGTATTTGACGGATCATCGCGAGACCGTGAAGGACTTTCAGCTATAGATGGGTTTAATGCTTTTGTCCGCGAGTGGGATCCTTCATTCCTCCAGGAGATGATGCTGATGGGATTGAATACGCCCATCATGATTGGTGAGGCGACCGTACTGCCCGGCGATGTAGTTCTGGCTAAAGAGACCGGAGTTATATTTATTCCCGCTCATCTTGCTGAAAAAGTTGTGAATGAATCTGACGTGATTCGTCTTACCGATATTTTTGCTCACCAACGAGTCCAGGAAGGAACGTATACGGCCGGCCAGATGGATACGGACTGGACTGAATCGATCCGTCAAGACTTTTTAAACTGGCTTGAAGAAAATCGGACAATGCTTCACGAAGAGTACGGAATTGGCGAATCAACCATCGACCGCATCATTGAAACCGAAGAAATTTAGGAGGAATAGATTATGAGCAATAAAAAAAGCAATGGCACAAGTAGATCTCCCCTTGAGGGGAGTACTCCGACGGATGTCGGAGGGAGGGGTGTCCAGCCTAACAAAGTTGACAGACGCAATTTCATCAAAAAAGCCGGTGCCGGTGGACTCGGATTATTTGGCATGTTTGCTCTCCCTTTTGAAGATCAAATCAGTCATCTCGCACAAAATGTAAACAGGAACTCAAGCCCCTCCGACCTTGAAATTACCGACCTGCGAATTGCAGAAATTGATGGAATTCCATTTCGGGTGCCGCTGATTCGAATTGACACCAACCAGGGAATTTCGGGATATGGTGAAGTTAGGGATGGTGGTGCGAAAGAATACGCTCTGTTTCTGAAAAGCAGGCTTTTGGGTGAAAATCCATGCAATGTTGAGAAGGTCTTCAAAATCATCAAACAATTTGGAGGACATGGACGCCAGGGTGGCGGAGTTTCCGGTGTGGAAACCGCTCTTTGGGATCTGACCGGGAAAGCATATGGAGTTCCGGTTTATCAACTATTGGGTGGAAAATATCGCGACAAAGTGCGCCTCTACTGTGATACAACCACTTCAGATGATCCGCACGAATACGCCCGGCGAATGCAGGAGCGTGTGGATATGGGCTACACTTTTTTAAAGATGGATATGGGAATTGGCCTGGTGGATGATGAAGAGGGATCGCTGGCCAATACCCGGGAGTACGGTCCGAAGGGACAGCGCGAATTGCGGTCTCAATATTCCGGTGAACAGGGTGATTACGGACAGATTGATCACCCGTTTACGAGAGTCCAGGTTACAGAAAAAGGCCTCGAACGAATGATGGAATATTTGCGTGTAATGCGTGACACAATTGGATACGAAATTCCAATGGGAACCGATCACTGGGGACATTTCGATAAGAATGAAGCGATCAAAATTGCCCGTGCAACTGAGCCTTACACGCTTGCTTATGTTGAGGATCTTATCGCCTGGCAGTATGTAGATGAATGGAAAGAGATTTCTGAATCAACAACCACTCCCACCATGACCGGCGAAGATATCTACCTGCTCGATGGCTTCAGAGAATTGATCGATAAACAAGCGGTGGATATGATTCACCCCGATCTCGGCTCTGCCGGCGGAATCCTGGAAACCAAACGAATTGGCGATTATGCCATGCAAAACGGTATTGCCATGATGCTGCACTACGCAGGATCTCCTTTTGGATTTATGGCAAGTGTTCATGCGGCGGCCGCAACCGAAAATTTTGTCGCGCTTGAACATCACTCCGTAGATACGCCAAACTGGTATGATCTCATCCAGGAGGACAAGAGCACGATTTTCCAGGATGGATACACACCCGTTCCCGAAAAACCGGGTCTTGGTGTTGAGATCAACGAAGAAGCCGTTCGCGAACACCTGATTGAAGATGCCGATTATTTCGAGCCAACACCGGAATGGAACGAAATCCGAACATGGGACAGAACCTGGAGTTAGTATGAAATCTGTTTTGAAATCACTTCTTTGGCTGAGTCTGATTTGCTTCATCGGTATGATCGTCATGCTGTTTGTGGACAGCAGTTCCCCATTAATGGCTGTGTTCACAACCGGTATGTTTATCTCACTGGCAATAGGAGTGAGAGGCACAGAGACCCTCTTTAAATCCTTCGCCTTCTCCCTCTGGATATTTGCGGCCGTAACATTCTCTATGTTTTATCCGCAATACATGACATCCTGGGGAGGTTATGACCTTAGCAACCTGATTGTTCCGCTTATCCAGCTCATTATGTTTGGGATGGGAACTCAATTGAGCATGCAGGATTTTAAAGGCGTATTCAAAAAACCAAAAGGTGTGGGTGTAGGTATCATTTGCCAATACACCATCATGCCGGTTGTTGGAATAAGCCTCGCCTTGAGTTTTGGTTTTCCGGCCGAAGTTGCTGCCGGAGTTGTATTGATTGGTTCCTGTCCCGGCGGTGTGGCCTCAAATGTAATGGCCTTTATCGCAAAAGCAGATCTTGCATTGTCTATTACGCTCACGGCCGTTTCAACCATGTTATCACCATTGGCTACTCCCTATTTGATGCAGCTCCTGGCCGGTCAGTTTGTGCCGATTGATACCTATGGAATGATGATCAGCATCCTGAATATGATTATTCTACCAATTGTGCTTGGATTGTTGTTTAATCACTTTCTGCATGGAAAAATCAAATGGCTGGATGATATTATGCCGGTCGTATCCATGGCTGGGATTGCCTTTATTATTGCTGTAATTACCGCGGCTGGTCGCGACTCACTGGTTTCAATCGGTCTTCTGCTGATTCTTGCAGCTGTGATTCACAATGCTCTTGGATACCTGTTTGGATATTGGGGATGCCGTCTTGTTGGTATGGATGAAAAATCATGCCGTACCATTGCATTTGAAGTAGGAATGCAAAATGGCGGAATGGCCTCCGGGCTTGCCCAAGAGATGGGCCGACTGGCAACCGTTGGTCTTGCGCCGGCAATTTTTGGCCCCTGGATGAATATTTCAGGTTCGACTCTTGCCAACTATTGGCGACGAAAAACAGAAGAAGAACTGGATGAGGAAGAGGCACCTGAGCCTGCTATGAATCCGGCAACATAATAATTTAGAGCATTTATTTTTTGATTGATGAGTTGGATAGTTTGTGAGTTGGTGAGTTGATTAGTTTGTGAGTTATTGAGTTGGTGAGTTTTTGTGTAAATGCTCATCAACTCGCTATTTCTTCTTTTTAAAAGCTTCAGGTTTTAGGAAGTTCATAATTTATATTCTCAGGAGTGATTGAGTAATAAGATCATTCGCAACGTTGGCAAGGACTCGACATTTTTTATGTCGTTAAAAACTATTATTTTGATGGGCACAACAGACACAACGCAAACTATTTTCAAGGGAAGATCTTCTGGCAAGTTTATTATTCTGCCTCTTGTTTCTTCTCGGTACTCTTCTTCCACTTGAATCCTTTGCCCAGGAAGCTGACACCGTTCGAACGCAAATAGAACGCGATCTTGAAGAAGCGATTGAAGAGATCGATCCCGAAGAATCTGACCTGGACCTCGAAGAACTGGTTGAGTTCCTTGAGAGCCTTGCCAATAACCCAATTAACATCAATCGGGCGTCTGTAGATGATTTGATGCAGATTCCGGGATTGAATTTCCGTCTCGCTCAGGGAATTGTTCAATATCGATCCAATCAGGTACCCTTTTCTACCGTTGATGATCTCACCAATGTACCCGGAATCGGACCGGCAACTCTCAGCCGAATTCGTCCCTACATCACTGTTGGAACCGGAATGGAATTGAGCCGGGATCTTTATCTAAACCCAAATTACTGGACGAATAACGGGCGTTTTGAGGGCTTCACCCGATATCAACGAACACTCCAGGAGCAGGAAGGATACGCCCGCCCCGATTCGATGGGCGGATACCTGGGCAGCCCGGCAAAATACTACCAGCGATTTCGATATACCAGCAACCATCTCTCGTTGAATATTACCCAGGATAAAGATCCCGGTGAACCACTTTCCGGTCCCACCGATTTTGATTATACATCCTGGCACATCGGCGTGAATGATGTTGGGAATTTGCAGGATTTGGTGATTGGCGACTACAGTATTTCCTTTGGTCAGGGCTTGCTTACTTTGGAGTGGCGGAGCTTTTGGCAAAGGACGCGATGTGACCAACGGCGTATCAAAAAATGAGCGGGGAATTCGCCCATTCACCTCTGCCCAGGAAGCGATTGGTTTTCGCGGTATTGCGGCTACGTATGGCGATCAGATTCAAGTGAGTGGTTTTTACTCCAACCGCAATCGAACGGCCAGTCTCATTGAAGAGAACGTGGTAAACTTTCCGACAGAAACCGGCTATCACCGAACACAAAATGAGGTGGGCCGCCGAAATAATCTTGGGCAGGAAACCTTTGGCGGACGAATCCGGGCCCGTGTCCCATTTGGCTTTCTTGGACTTACTGCCTACCACAATCGGTTTGATATGACCGTTGAAGCAGGAAATCAACCCTACCAGGTGTTTGATTTCTCCGGCAAAGAGCTTTCAGGATATTCTGCCGACTACCGGTTCTTAATTCAAAATGTCATCCTGTTCGGAGAATTTGCCTATACCGATAATGGCGGTTACGGACTCCTTTCCGGGGCCGATTTTGAAGTCGGAAACCGAACCAATCTTGCCCTCTCCTACCGATATTATGATAAACAGCTACAATCCATTTTCGGCGCCGGTTTCGGGGAGCAATCCGGCACTCCGGGAAACGAGGAGGGATTTTATATTGGAATTGAACATGAACTGACCGAACAAATTCAACTCACTGGTTATTTCGATCAGTTCCGATTTCCCGGTGCGAGATTTTTGCAAAGTCAGCCTACGTCCGGGTTCGACTGGCTCGGGATGATAGAATATGAACCCAATCCAGATTTGAACATGTACCTGCTTTTCCGCTCCAAAACAAGAGAAGAGGAATACGATTCCACAGATGAATTCGGCCGGGAAATCAGCCTTCTTGATGATGATATTCGAAGCTCGATTCGCTACCAGGCCGAATACCGAGTTCATCCAAACGTACGGCTGCGAACCCGTTTTGACCTCGCAAAAGCAACCCCACCCAACAGCGATACCAGTTGGGGATATCTCGTTTTCCAGGATATCCGGTACTACGTAAGCGACCGATTTCAGATTGACGCCAGGGTCACCATGTTCGAAACCGAAGGATACGATTCACGCGTGTATCAATTCGAAAACGATCTGCTCTACGTGCTGTCAAACACCATGCTTTCGATCAGGGCCAACGGATGTACATTCTATTCAATTACGAACCGACCGATTGGCTTGAACTCTGGATGAAGCTTTCCACCACCATCTATGAAGATCGTCGAACCATCAGCAGCGGATTAAATGAGATTCAGGGAGATCGAAGGAGTGATTTTGGGATTCAGGCGAGGGTTAGGTTTTGAGATCAATCAAAGGCAGCAGAAAGGTCATTCTGAACTTGATTCAGAATCTCCAAACTTTATATGATTATGGATCTGGCTTTCATCTGAATGCTTTCCTCACTGAAAAAAATCGTTTTTGCGAGTAAACCATAAATGGAATATTCTACGACATGAAATGCGGCAAGTGATTTGTCGTGGAATTGTATGTTAGGCATTTCCTCAATACTTGAATTATGAAAGCAATAACAAAGATTGAATCTGCAAGAAGACATATCGATAGTGCCATTGAGCTTCACTTTTTTGGATATGATCCTATTGTAGTCCATACAATTGGTTCTGCTGCATTTAGAGTATTACGTGACTTAACTGAGATTAAAGGAGATTCGAGCTTCTATATATACGAAACATTTCTGATGAACACAAAAAGAAATTTTTAAAATATTTAATCAAGATTTCTACTTTTTTAAACATGCAGACAAAGATCCTGACGGTATTTTAGATGACTTTGACGATACAATTAATGATCAGCTACTTGCGTTGTGTTGTTTTCATTATGAAGGCTTGAAAAATGAACCAACAATATACATGAAGGTTTTTGTTTATTGGGTTGTCCTTATTGATGAAAATTGCCCCGTAATCAACGAGGAACAAATTGATTTAAAATCAAAACTTAGATTATTTAATCAGGAAAGAAGTGAGCAACTAAAAATCGGAGCCGAGCTTATTCAAAAAGCTGATAATCACGGCAATTTTTAAGATTGAATATAGGTGCTAATTTTTTTTTAACTTTATCAAAATCATATCCTTTCCTAACAACGATCAACTTGCAGTTATTTTCTTTCGATAATTTGGCTTTCCTTAAGTCCCTCTCTTTTTGCTCTTTAAAGCTCTTTTCACCGCCAAAAAATTCTACAGGTTCAAAATGTTGCTTCCCATGGTACTCGATAGCAATTCTTTCATTTGGAAAATATATATCGAAATGCTGACCATTTAGCCATTTCGGGGTGGCATGTTGAACGATTTTAAAGCTTGAAAAACTCTTTTTCCATTAATATAACTGCAGTTTCGTTAACTCCTACCTTCATCGCAGATTCATGGGGATTCCTTTCGTTTAACATCTAACCTCATTTTCCGCTTTTCTAAACATGTCTTCAAAAAAATTAGATAAAGCTTTATGGAGTATATTGGGAAAGTAGTCATTCTCTGATGAAACGTATAGATCAAAATTTTTAAACCAAGGTTCAGAAAAAAGAGGAAATCCTGTTTTCAATTCCCTTTACTCGATTCATTATTTATACAGTACTCTAATGTTGTAGTTTTCCAATCTTCAAACTCTTCATTAAGAGAAAAATATTTTTTTAAATCATCAAATTTATCGCCATTCAGAATAGGTTTTCTATACTTGTTTACCAATTGATATATAGGGTTATTACCATGTTCTTCAAAATAATTCTGAAGGATTTCATTAACAACACACTTCAACGGAAGTAAGATTTTTTATTCCATAATCAGTAAGTCCCAAATAGTTTTTACCAAAGCTTGCAATGATGATATTTGCACTTAATGGTTTGGGAGAAATTTGCTTTAAATATCTCCAAGTTTCACGCAAACCATGATTTCGCTTTCTGGTTTTTTGAAACTCCCAGCTTTTTTCGAAATCTCCAAGTATTTCACAGAGATCTCTGGATATGATTTTATAATAGTCCTCATTTCGCCAAAGGTTAAAGACTACCTTATTTTCATATTTCTCTTTGAAATCTGAAATTATTTGTAGCCCTACTTCTAACTCTGATTTTTCAACAGCCTCTTTTAGTTTGGTTGCTAAATCATGTTGGTGCTTAAACCATTCTACAGGATTAAATGGTTGATTCAGATCATTTTGATATTTGACAAACCAATATGCAAACCTACTAAATGCTTCTACAAACCTTTTTTCAGAGCCATAAAGTTGAACGAAGTGGTTCCATGTTTCATCATTAAGATTAGTGTAGATAGCATGTAAATAATCTTGTTCTTGCTCTGTATAAATAAATCCGATTTCCTTGAAAGTTTTCCAATTAGGTAGTTTCTTCTTTGTCATTCCAGTACTTTTGAGAAATTATTGGGGCAATAACTTAAGAAAAAAATGCCTAAAAACGGTTTCAACGCGGAATTGGCCGCTGTTTGCCAGTTCAAAATTTGTTGGCTAAAAGTAATTCCCAGTTCTAACTACATTACCTGTCAATAAGGCCAAGCCGGTTAAACCGCAGGTCGTTATGCCTCTTTAGTTGTAATAATCGCCTTTTTTTTATAGTTTTATTTTGTAACTAAATTAAATTCATTCGTCATGGCTACAAATATTACAATCCGGGACATCCCCGATGAAGTGTATGCAAAAATTAAAAAACAGGCCGAACTACATCACCGAAGTATTAACAGTGAAGTGATTGTCTATTTGAAAAAGTTAGTCCAAAGTAATCGCCGGGATCCTGATCAGGTTATAACCCGTGCCAAAAAACTTAAACAAAAAGCGAAAGGCACACTCTCTATGGATGAAATTCAACAAACCATTGATCAAGGGCGTCCATGATTGTGGTCGATACGAATGTGATTGCCGGCATGTGGGTACCCAACGATATGGATGAATGGGTTTATAAGGTACTTAAGAAAGATGATGATTGGATTGCCCCTCTTCTCTGGCGATCTGAATTTAGAAATGTATTATCGATATATCTCCGGAAGGAAATTTTAGAATTCTCGGTGGTCTTGCAGGCAACAGAAGAAGCCGAACAGCTAATGGATGCCAATGAATTCGAAGTAAACTCAACACAGGTTATGAGTCTTGTTGCAGATTCTTCATGTTCGGCATATGATTGTGAATTTGTAGCATTAGCTGACGATTTAAATGTGCCATTAGTAACATTTGACAAAAAGATTCTCCGTGAATTTCCTGCCATCGCTATCCATCCTGAAGAATTTGCTCTATAAACCAGTACAAGCGATATGGTAAGCAAATCAAATGGATTTATACGCTATCTGCTCGTTGATTATTGTTTTAGTTGTTTTAAAATTTGATCTATCAGCTTTCATACAATTAAGCGATGGAGATTTTTAAAATATCTAAAGCATTTCCGAAAGAAAAACAGTACGCTCTCACTTCTCAAATTCGAAAAAGTTCAAGGTCAGTGGCTGCTAATCTTGCAGAAGCCTTCAGAAAAAGAAGATATAAAAAAGCATTTATCGCAAAATTGTCGGATTCGGAAGGAGAAGCAGCCGAAACTCAAACCTGGCTTGATTTTGCCCGGGACTGCAATTATATCACTTCAGAAACCTGCGTAGAACTAAACCAAAAATATGAACATGTTCTTGGAATGATTGTCAACATGGTTCAATCGGCCGATCAATGGACGATTGGGGAGTAATTCACCCACTCTCCCCATCACCCTATCACCCACTCACAAAAATCACTTATCCGTCAAATAAGCCACACCCGGCAACTCCTTCCCTTCAAGGTATTCGAGGCTTGCACCACCACCGGTTGATACGTGAGAAACTTCATCCTCAAGTCCGGCCATGCGGATTGCCGAGGCTGAATCTCCACCGCCAATGATGGATATCGCTCCGTCTTTTGTAGCTGCGGCAAGAGCTTTGGCAACCTCAATTGTACCATCGGCAAAGTTCGACATTTCGAACACGCCCATCGGGCCGTTCCAAACAATCGTTTTTGCTTGTTTGATGGTATTTCCAAATGCAATCGCCGTTTCGGGACCGATATCGAGGGCCATCCAGCCGTCTTCAATTCCATCTTCACCGACTACTTTATACTCGGCATCGTTGTTGAAATCTTTGGCTACAACTGAATCGATCGGAAGCATGACATTAGCTCCGGTTGCTTCAGCTTTTTCGAGCAGCTCTTTCGCCAGATCTACTTTGTCTTCTTCAACCAAAGAATTTCCAATTGGCAGGCCTTTCGCTTTGTAAAAAGTGTAGGTCATTCCGCCGCCGATTAAGATGCTGTCTACTTTGCCAAGCAGGTTTTCAATCACCCCAATTTTATCAGAAACTTTGGCTCCTCCAAGAATGGCTACAAACGGTCGTTCCGGTTTTTCCACACTCTCTTCAAGATATTTAATCTCCTTCTCAAGCAAGAATCCGGAAACGGATGGCTGCAAGTATTCCGTAACACCGGCAACAGAAGCATGCGCACGGTGACTGCTGCCAAACGCATCATTCACAAAAAGATCCGCACCTTCAGCAAGCTGTTTGGTAAATTCAGAATCATTTGCTTTTTCACCGGCATGGAATCGCACATTTTCGAGGAGAACAATTTCACCTTCACTTGCATTGTCAACAACTTCTCTGCGGACATCACCAATACAATCTGTCGCAAAATGCACAGGTACATCTACCAATGTTGCGAGGTGATCTGCCACGGGTTTTAAACTAAATTCAGGATCAGGTGAGCCGCCCGGTCGTCCAAGGTGACTTGTTAAAATCAATTTTGCACCCGCATCAACCACAAAATTGATCGATTTCAGCGCTTGCACAATTCGGTTATCATCAGAGATCTCTCCATCTTTAATGGGTACATTAAAATCAACTCTCATGAGGACCGTTTTGCCCTTCAGGTCCACATCGTTTAGTGTTAGTTTAGCCATTCTGGTATTTGTTTAATTTCGTATTTAATTTAATGAAAAATACAGGTTTAAATACTCTAAAAGAAAGTTTTTTGTGCGCTTTTTAAACTCCCTCGGCTGCCAAATCCACTTTGGCAAATTCGTAGTGGTCCAAGTTGCAAACTTGTACCAGTTTGGGTGCCGAATACATGGTGTAGGAAACTGTGATTCGCCAATCGAAAAAACCAATCGACAGGTGAAGAGTATTTGCACCTGTATTTGAAGTTCATTTTGGATATTTTTCGGATTGATATTAATGCCAAAAATCAAGGAAATGGACTCTATCTATTTTGATCACGCTGCTACAACCCCAATTGAAGACCGGGTATTGGAAGCGATGATGCCTTTTCTGAAAGAAAATTATGGGAATGCGAACTCTGCTCACCAGTTGGGACGCACTTCCAAAGTAGCGATTGAAGATGCCCGGGAAAATATTGCAAAGATGCTCAACGCAGAACCATCGGAAATTATCTTCACCAGTGGCGGAACGGAAAGTGATAATGCCGCCATAAAAGGTATGATTGCCGGAACAGGCAAGAAAGAGATTATCACCTCCCCGATTGAACATCACGCGGTTCTGCATCCGGTGGAAGCTCTTGAAAATGAAGATGTGAGTGTCAAATATCTAAAGCCGAGCGAGACAGGGATTATCACGGCGGAACAAGTTTCTGAAGCCATTTCTGATAAAACTGCAATCGTTAGCTTGATGCACGTGAATAACGAAATTGGCTCCATCAACCCTATCAAAGAGATTGCCGCGGTGTGCCGTGAAAAGGGTGTTCCATTCCATTCCGATACCGTTCAAAGCATTGGAAAAATTCCGGTGGATGTGAAAGAACTTGGAATGGATGCACTGAGTATCAGCGCGCACAAAATTTATGGTCCGAAAGGTGTTGGCGTGCTTTATGTGAAAAATGGCGCTCCATGGGAGCCCTGGCTACAAGGCGGTTCACAGGAAAGGGAACGACGAGGGGGTACTTCGAATGTGCCGGGAATTGTGGGACTTTCCAAAGCGATGGAAATTGCATTGGATGAGCTCGAAGAAAATGCAAGCCACTTTCTTTCCCTCCGCGAGTTTGCCATTCAACAGCTTGAAGAAAGATTTGGCGAACGGTTTTATATCAACGGACCGAAAACCGGTGGTGCCCCGCATGTGCTGAATGTTGCATTTTTATCCCCGGATCAAAAAGGACTGGATGGAGAAATGTTACTCCTGAACCTGGATATTGAGGGAATTTGCGTATCCAACGGATCGGCCTGTACCTCTGGAGCCACGGAACCTTCGCACGTTTTAAGCGGCATTGGATTGAGCCAGGAGCGTTGTAATTCGAGTATTCGCATCAGTTTTGGAAAGCACAACACGAAAAAAGAGATAAAATATTTAGCTGAAAAGCTCGAAGGAATTTTGGACCGGATGTTGGCAATGGCCGGTTGATTTAGCTATTATCACTTGAGTCACTGATAGGTTTTTCGGGGACATTACGCATTTATTATAAATCATAAAAAACTACTATGGGAAAGAAAATTGCACTTGGATGTTTGGGAGTTGGATTGGTACTGCTCATCGGCGGAGGCCTTTTAACCTACAATTATATCTATAAACCGGTGGTGGGCAGTGTAAATTCATTGAAGGAAATTCACCAGACAAACAACCAGATACAGGATCAGTCTGCGTACGAAGCTCCCGCAGATAATGCCATGACTGAAGAACAGGTCAAACGTTTTGTATCCGTTCAAAAACAGATACAAAGTGGAGTTGAGGATCGTCTGAATGAATTTCAACAGAAATACGAAGAACTTGAACAGGAACTTCAGAACCAAAACCAGGAACCCGGCATTACCGATATTATGAATGCCTGGGGGGATATTATTGATCTCTATTCTGATGCTAAACAGATACAGGTGGAAGCCCTGAATGAGCACGATTTCTCTTTGCAGGAATATCGATTTGTCCAGCAATCATTTTATAGCGCACTGGGCATGGAACTGTTTTCTTATAACATCGACGAAATAGCCGAAACTGCCAGCGAAGGAAACTTTAACAACATAAACCTGGAACAGTTTGAACAAAAGCAGTCGGAGATGGAGCAACAGGTACCTGAAATTAATCGTGAATTAGTTTCACAATATGCCGATTCTGCAGAAAATTGGATGGTATTTTCCTGGTGGGGGTTATAGATCGTTTTTGCATCAAACATTGTATTCATTCCTATTGTTGTGTCAACAATAACGTGTCATGTAGATGAGACTTCCGAAGTCTTTCAGAACAAGATGAATACTTCCTTTATTGTAACGAGGAGTTAACTTTAGCAACGGTTCGGGAGACTTCGGAAGTCTATGATGATCTGTCATTCCAGCATTGACAAGACACTATTCTCTAAATTAAAGTTCAGAACGTCACTTCGAGCGCAACGGAGTGAAGTCGAGAAGTTCTTGGTACCACATGAGATCTCGTCTACGCTTCGCTGCGCTCGATCTGACGAATACTTTTTCAAAATATGAATATTTGCGTTTACTGCGGTTCCTCGACGGGTAATAACAAAGCGATTGAAGAACAAGCTATTTTATTAGGAGAGCTGATGTGCCAGAAAGGTCATAACCTTGTTTACGGAGGAGCTTCCCGTGGCATTATGGGGGTACTGGCTGATTCGGTGATGCAAAACGGCGGTGAAGTGGTTGGTGTAATTCCGAAAAATTTATTCAAAGATGAGATTGCTCACCAGGGAATTTCCAAACTCATTACCGTAGATGGAATGCATCAGCGTAAATCAATTATGGCCGACCGTGCCGATGCATTTCTTGCACTTCCGGGTGGTTTCGGAACCCTCGAAGAGCTGTTTGAAATTATCACATGGAATCAAATTGGACTTATTGATAAACCGGTTGTGGTTTACAACTTTAACGGTTACTTCAATTCGCTTATTAAGATGATTGACCATGCCGTGGATACCGGATTTATCAATCCGGAAAACAGAAATATTTTACAAATAGCCGAAACGCTTGAGGATTGTTTGGAGTTTTGTGAATCAGTGAATTGAACATTTAATTTATCTTTAGATAACTAACTGGTTTTTCTTTGATACGATCCATCATCACCTACTTTTATGGTTCAACGCCGGACGATTTTAACCAAGCCGTTGAGAATTCGCCCTTTAAAGAATGTCCCGATTCGCCAAATTGCACCTATCACGCCGTAAAGATCGATAAGGAAGCAACAGGGTTATTTGAGCTTGTTCATTCCGTGATGCGTAACATATCACCATACAGAATGGACGCCGATTCAAAATCTCTTCAAATAGATGCTGTATTTCGAATTCCTGTATTTGGATTTAAAGATGATTTGAGAATCATTATCAAAGCGGATGAAACGGGTGGCAGTATTTTATACGTAAAAAGTTCAAGCCGAATCGGTGAAAGTGATTTAGGTGTAAACAGGCGGCGGATTCAACAAATACTATCAACAATCCATCAACAAATTTTATAAAATTATGAGCATACCGAAAATGTCTATCAACATTGGAATTTTGCTAATACTGCTGGGAATTCTTTCCTATATCCTCACCGATTTTGTCAGCATTACGGCATTGATCCCCGCTTTTTTTGGAATTGTATTCGCCGGACTTGGCTTCTGGGGCAATAGCAGTGAGTCGATGCGAAAACATACAATGCACGCCGCTTTATTATTAGCACTCCTGGGCTTGGGAGGTTCCTTTAGCGGATTAATAACTTTGATCGGAGCTATTTCAGGAACCATGCCGGAACGAATGGCTGCCGCAGTAAGCCAGTCCATTATGGCTGTCATTTGCATCATCTTCTTGATTGCGGGAATCAAATCTTTTGTGGATGCGAGGAAAGCACGGAAAGAGTAGAGCTAAATTCTCCCCTTGAGGGAGAGACAAAGTTTTTCAACAAGGTATTTAAAAATTCAGAAGGGTGTTCTCATGAATTGAAGTAACACCTCCCGTCCAAATTCTGAAAAGCCCAGAATTTGCCCACCCTCCTCAAGGAGGGATTTTTTTTAGTGTTAAACATCCTCAGCAAAAATATCCTCAATCAGGTGGCCGTATTTGTCTTCAATAATACGCCGCTTCACTTTAAGTGTGGGGGTAAGTTCTCCGGTTTCAACTGTAAATTCATTTGGAACCAATCGGAAATCCCGGATTTTCTCATGCGAGGCCAGCTTTTTTGAGAACTCCCGGATCTCTTTGTTGTAAATATTTTGAATAGACTCTTTTTGCAGAAGTTCTTCAATTTCAGAGTATTCAACATTTTCCTGTTTGGCGTGTTTCTCAAGTGCTTCAAAATCAGGAACAATGAGAGCCGCCATAAACGCTTTTTTCTCACCAACCACAACTAACTGATCGATCCACGGGACTGGTTTTAAACATATCTTCTATCGGCCCGGGATAGATATTCTTTCCTCCGGCATTTACAATCATATGTTTAATCCTGTCTGTAATTTTGAGCCGTCCATCTACAAACCGTCCCACATCACCGGTATGCAGCCAGCCGTCGTCATCAATCATCTCCCGTGTAGCTTCCTCGTTTTTCCAGTAACCTTTCATGGTATTCGGTCCCCGATTTAAAATTTCGCCGGCCTCAGAGGTTATATCTGTCGGATAATCTTCACCACTCACCTGGGCAAGAATCCGGTTGTCTTCCAGGCTTTGAATTCCAACTGTAACTCCATTAATAACCTGCCCTACTGTACCAATTACTTCATCTCCATATGGATTACAACACATTACAGGCGAGGTTTCTGTTAACCCATATCCTTCAATAATGTTCAGGCCTGCAGCCATAAAGAAAATACCTATTTCAGACGGAAGCGCTGCCCCTCCCGACACAAAAAACCGGATTCGTCCACCAGTGCGTTCTTTCAGTTTATCGAATACAAGTTTATCGGCAATTTTCTTCTGGATCGTTGTTAACCCACGTTTGCCATCCCAGTATTTTTCGCCAACATTCATTGCCCATGAAAAGATCGATTGCTGGATGGCACTGCCCTCTTTCACATTTTTGTTCACCAGGTTATAAATTTTCTCAAACAACCTCGGTACACTAACTACAATTGTGGGGTGAACCTCCGTCATATTCCGGGCAACTGTATCCACACTTTCGGCATAGTAGATTTCGGCACCGCCTGCAATCATTGCATAGTAACCGGCGGTTCGTTCAAAGGAGTGGCAAAGCGGTAAAAATGAAAGGCATCGATCACTGTCGTTAATATTGATAGCTTCGTGAGCGGATTTTACATTGCTGACTATATTGCGATGGGTAAGCATAGCTCCTTTCGGCTGGCCGGTTGTACCAGAGGTATAGATCAGGGTTGCAACATCCTCAGGTTTTACACTTTTTACCCGTTTTTTCAGTTTATCCTGAACTTTTGTTTCTGCTTTCATGCCCGCTGCACAAATGGTATCAAACAATTTTACATGATTGCCCGCGAGGTATTTCTTTACTTTTGGCTCGTCAAACGCAATAATTGATTCCAAATCGGGGCAATTATCAAAAACCTTTACTGCCTTTTTTAGTTGAATACCTGTTGAAACGAAGAATATTTTTGCCTCCGAATCTTTTAAAATAAATTCGCACTGATTTGGAGGAAGAGTTGTATACAGGGATACATTGATAGCACCAATCATCTGAATTGCCAAATCTACCACCATCCACTCGTACCTGTTTTCACTGAGGATGGCCACCCTCTCATCTTTTTCAACTCCTTTGTCCAGCAGATAACTTGCAACTGCCGTTACATCTTGCTTTACTGTATCCCATGTTACTGTTTTATATTCTTCATTTGGAGATGGTTTATAAGCAAAAGCCGTTTTATCAGAATTTTCGTATTTTTTTGTGAGATTTAAAAACAGATCAGTCAAAGTCTCAAAAGCAACGAGTGTAGGCATATTATTCAGATTCGTTTATATGGTAGATTTTAAATAAGATAAAATTTTCGAGGTTTTTTAATATACTGTTGTAAACGTAAGTAATTTTTTTTGTAAGAACATTCAAGTAATTTCGTTCGGTTTCTAAAGTTTCATTTTAATATCGTATTTCATGGCACACCACGCACAAGAAGAAACCATACAATTGGTCAAACAGATTTTCAGAACCTATCTAAAGGAACGAAATCAACGACAAACACCAGAACGGTTTATGGTTTTGGAGGAGATTTATCGCTCAGACGGACATTTCGATGCCGATGATATTTTCTTCAATATGAAGAATGCCGGTACACGAGTATCACGTGCCACAGTTTATAATACGCTTGACCTCCTTATTGAGTGCGGACTCGTACAGCGGCAACAGTTTGGAAAAAATCAATACTACTACGAACGATCTTATGCCTATCAGCAGCACGATCATATAATTTGTAAAGAGTGCGGTGTGGTGATTGAATTTTGCGACCCCCGGATTCTTGAGATTCAAAACCTGATGGAAAAAATCCATGACTTTGAAGTTGAGGGGCACACCCTACACCTATTTGGGCGGTGCAAAGACCGCGAAGCTTGCAAAAAACGACAAGAGAGCGGCGATAAGATTAAATCAATGAAAGAGAAAAAGGAATAATTTTTCTACCATAAAAGAACGAAAACACATTTTAAGGTCATGCTGAACTCGATTCAGCATCTCCAAACTTAAATTAGAAAAGGAGATTCTGAATCAAGTTCAGAATGACTCTCACTTCGTACTTTTCGTGTTTTTCTTTTTTCGTGGCTATCACAAACCAGCTCTTTCAAAAATTTCGTCCACTCTTTTTGTGTGATAGTTGAGATCGAACGCATCGTCAATTTCTTCTGAGGAGAGATTTTCCCGAATGGTAGAATCAGCTTCAACCAGTTCACGAAATGCTCGTTTTTCTTCCCACGCTTTCATTGCCAGCGGCTGAACGGTATCGTATGCGTGTTCCCGTGAAAGTCCTTTCTCAACCAACATTAAAAGCAGTCTTTGAGAGAATACCAGGCCATGTGTTTTCTGCATGTTTTCTTTCATGTTATCGGGGTATACCATCAGCTTTTCAATCACACCTGAGAAGCGGTGAAGCATGTAGTCCAGCAAAATAGTTGCATCCGGAAGAATAATTCGTTCTACAGAAGAGTGAGAAATATCTCTCTCATGCCAAAGCGGAATATTTTCGTAGGATGACATCATATAACCCCGAAGCACTCTCGAACAACCGGAAATATTTTCAGAACTGATTGGGTTCCGTTTATGCGGCATGGCCGATGATCCTTTCTGTCCCTTGCTGAAAAACTCTTCAGCCTCTCTGAGTTCTGTTCGCTGCAGATGACGAATCTCAACAGCTATCTTTTCAAGGGTTGATCCGATCACAGCCAGAGTTGCCAGGTAGTAGGCATGCCTATCTCTCTGCAAAGTTTGGGTTGATACAGGCGCCGGTTGAATTCCAAGTCGTTCACATGTCAGTGCTTCCACTTTTGGAGGTATGTGGGCAAAGGTTCCAACCGCGCCGGATAATTTTCCAAACTCTACATCTTTCGCGGCTCGTTCAAACCGCTCAACATTTCGCTGCATTTCTGCATACCATAAGGCACATTTCAAGCCAAATGTTGTGGGTTCAGCGTGAACGCCGTGAGTTCGGCCCATCATCACCGTTAATTTATGTTCTTCTGCTTTTTCAGCAAGAGCTTTACAAAACCGGTCCAGTCCTTTCTTTAATATCTCATTAGCCTGTTTGAGCCGATACCCGTTGGCTGTATCTACAACATCCGTTGATGTCAGTCCGTAATGAACCCATTTCTTCTCATCCCCGAGTGATTCTGAAACTGTTCGAGTGAAAGCGACAACATCGTGCCGGGTTTCCTTCTCAATTTCTTTGATTCTGTCGACTTCGAACGTTGCTTTCTCGTAAAGTTTGTCAACATCTTTGGAGGGAATTTTTCCCATCTTACTCCACGCCCAGCAGGCGGCAAGTTCTACATCCAGCCATGCCTGGAATTGGTTTTGTTCCGTCCAAATGTTGGCCATTTCTTCTCGGGAATATCTGTCTATCATTGAAAAATTATTGAATTGGAATTTTAATGGTTGTGCCGGCTTCAATCATCTCGTCCAGTTGAACCTGGTTCAGAATGGCAATCTCTTCGGGTTGAATATCCATAGGTAAAGAGCCTGGAAGAAGGTCTCTAAATCGTGTTCTCCTGTCTACAGAAATGATCTTAAGCCGCACAGGATTGATATTTAAAATTTGCTGATCTGTAAGGCGATCAAACTCAGTGGTTGTTTCTTTAAAATCAGGTTCAAAAGTTGAATATTGATCCACTGAGGAGTAATTAATAAATCTATAAATATTGCCCTCATACTCTACAGCATACACGTGAACACCCAAATCTTGTTGTTCGCCTTGTGCTGTAGTTGTAGCTGCATAAGCATCCCATCGTCCGCTGCTTCTTGTGGATTGCTGTGACTCTGCCTGGAGTTCATTTGAAGACAAAAAATTCTGAACAGACTTTTGCGGATTGGAAGCCTCAGAATCAATTTGAAAAATCATCACCGCATTCTGCTCGGGACTCACCAATGCTACCTGCTGAGCCTGGTTAATCACCTGCCAGTTTTCGGGAACAGGAAATTGAAACTCTAAATCCGGGTGGTAAAACAGACCGTCTTCGGTAAATCCATGCCGCGGGTTATTTCCATAAATAATTCCGTCAATATAGTTCATGTATTCTTCAGCATCATAAATGGTTTGCTCGTATCCCTGCTCTGCCCAGTTTTGGGCTTTTCGCGGAATCGTTTTTTCCCGTTCTCCGGGATCGGGATGCGAGGAGAGAAATGTAGGCAGCGATTGGTTTGCGTTTTCAGATATTCGTTTCAAACTGGTAAAAAATTCCGCCCCTTCGGCAGCAGCATACCCGGTTTTGGCTGCATACTCAACACCCAGTTCATCCGATTCCCGTTCGTTATCTCGGCTATAGCTCAAATACAATAACTGGGCAGCCTGACTGCTCAAGGCCAATAGATTTTCTCCGGATAACCCTAAGAACTCCTGGCCCAAAATAGCTCCGCCTACGGCAACCACCTGTCCAATTGTCTGTGTGAGTCCTCTTTGTGAGGCGTGCCTTGCTGCTACATGGCCAATCTCGTGCCCGATTACCACAGAAAACTGGGCCTCATTTTCAAGGTGCGCCATCAAACCGCGGGTTACATATACATATCCACCGGGCAGCGCAAAAGCATTCACAACCGGGCTGTCCAAAACTCTGAATGTAAATTCCGTATCTCTGTATTTGGCGGGGGTATCTTCACGCCTCATGTGGCTGTTTGCCAGAATATCCTGGCTGAGGCTCTCCACGTATTGGCTCAGTTCATCGTCCTGGTAGAGACCATATTGGGCGATAATCTGTTTATCAACATCTTGTCCAATTTGAATTTCTTCCTCCCATGTATAAGCATAGGCCCGCTTATTTCCACTTACAGGACTTTTTTGAACTGTACAGGAATTTGTGAATATAAATATTGAAAAAAATATCAGCAGATAGGACAGAACTGTACGCATATCCAATAAATTAAATTTTGATTAAAAGGTAAGAGTTTCCTGCAATTATAACGACTATTTCTATTGAAACAGGATATAATCTTCATCACCCATTACTTTTGTAAACTGTTTGATATGTTTGAAAATTACGAAGAGTGCATAGGAATCAAGAGTACAATATTTTTTTAGAATTCCCGGTAAAACTTCTTTCTCATCCTCCGACATTAAGCCGTTTTTGAATGAAAGCCAGGCATTCATTGCATCTGATCCATCATTAATTGAAAAATTTGAGTTCTGATAATTTTTATATGGATCTAAATTTTTTTTGTGCTGATCTCTTGTCTCGCCGTATAAAATTTCATTCATCGTATCATCTAAGAAATCAGTTAATTCCGAAGCTTGTTCCCACTGAAGTATACTTTTTAACACCTGTTTCAAACCAAGACTGTCATTTAAATATTCATTGAAATAATAATCTCGAATAATTCTGCTCACATCAAAAAACCGATGCTCATACTTCTGCGGCTTGGGTCGTCGGATTTTCTCAAGAATTTCCAGTTCATCCTGGTACCTGATATCCTCCCGCCCTAAATCCGCTATCAACCGATTAACGCCCTGCTTTTCAAAGGGTGAATACTGCATAATTGTTCCTTCACAGATGCCGGGAACCTTTCCCAGCTGTTGAACAAATTCTGCATGTGGGTGGGTATCCCACGCTTGCATATCCAACCACTCTGTATGAATCAACTCCCCGTTTTCCCGAAGTGTATGGCATGAAAACTGAAAATACGCCGGTGTGTAAGGTCGCGTTTCTTTTTTCATGGGCAGAGCATATGTAGCTGCTTCAAAGTCCAGGAAATGTAAAGGATATGCCAGATCGTCTATTAATTTTATTCTCTGCTTTAACCATAAACTTGGAATCTCCCGATCTCTGGCTTTTAGAATCTGCAAATTTCTGCGATTTAAAATAGTGATTGTGGGAGTATTCTTATCTGTCAAATCCTTCAGGGAGTCAAAACTTCTGGAAAATTCTGCCTCCTCCTGGTAATACGTACCATTTTCTGATTCTGCTCTGTTACCCTGTCCAATAAGTTCAAAAATATGTTTTTCAGGATGTTGAATATTTTCTGTCGGAAAAAACTGACTCCAGCATCCTTCAGCACCCTTATCTCCCGGCAATCTAAAATCACAATATTTGCAGCTCCTGTGCCGATCAATTTTTGGTTGTTCTGTGGAATCTTCCCTTAGCAATTCTATTTTTTGAATTGCTTCTGATACCGATTTACCATGGAATATTTGATAGGACTGTTCTGAGGGGATCTGTTCACTCACATGTTTCACAGCATCTGTGGCCCGAACTTTTCTAAAAAGCTCATTAAGCTGCTTTTCTATTCTTTCAGAACCAGAAAGTGATGGCTGATCGAACAGGTGAAGGTTCCCTGCAGAAGATTTGAAATGCTTATCCGGAAAATAGAAATGAATATCAATCTCACTTTCAGGGAAGTTTCTTCTCAACACCTCCAGCCGATATGCTGCTTTCAAAAGGTATCGAATAATACTTCTTTTTTTGATACCCGGTTTTATCTCATCTCCTTCAGATCGTTTCCGCAATTTTCCATGAACCTGGATAATTGTCAGCTTTTCATCCTCTTTCACCAGGATTGGAATTCTGGTTAACAATAAATTATGCTGGATAACTGCACCACAGATCGATACATGATCTCTCTTCAGCCAGGTTTTCGTCTCATTGGCAGCATCTTTCGTGGAGTTTGAGGTTTGCCTGTTATTTTCAAACCGGTTGGCAATTGCATCCCTTATATGCAACTTATTTCGCTGCCGAAAATATAGTTTTGAAGAATCCCGATTCAGGCAGTTGTTTGTAATGTGGGTAAACTTCAACGGACAGGATACAGTATTCAGAAAAAGATCGTCATTTATCACAATGGTTTCTTTCTCAGGCATAGTTACTCTACAACATTTACTTCAGGTACTAATTCAATACCGAACTTTTCTTGTACCGATTCACATATCATTTTGGAAAATTTGAAGATTTCTGAACCGCTTGCACTCCCATGATTTACAATGACAAGTGCCTGATTTTTATAGGTTCCAACATCACCAATTCGCTTTCCTTTCCACCCGGTTTTTTCAATAAGCCATGCTGCCGGAATTTTAACCTGATTGTGATTGAGCTTGTAAAACGGTATCTCCTCGTACCTCTCCTGAAGTACCTTAAAGTCTTTTGCATTCATAATCGGGTTTTTAAAAAAACTGCCCGCATTACCAATTAAATTTGGATCGGGAAGCTTCGATCTCCGTATTTCAATAACCGTATCATAAATATCCCGGATAGATGGATTGGAAATCTTCTTATCAGATAAACAGGATTGAAGTGAGTTGTAACTATCTTCAATGGTATGATTTTTTGTTGATAGACGCAGTGTTACACCGGTAACCACGATTTTACCCTTTAAATCTTGTTTAAATACACTATCACGATATCCGAATTTGCAATCGTGCTTATAAAATGTCTTGAAACTACCCTCTTGCATATCAAACAGTTCCAGTGAATCGAACACATTTTCCAACTCCACGCCGTAAGCACCAATATTCTGAATGGGTGCAGCTCCAACGGTACCGGGAATAAGCGCAAGGTTTTCAGTTCCTCCATAATTATTTTCCACCGCCCATGTAACAAACTCATGCCAGTTCTCACCGGCTCCAACATTTATCTTTACAAATTCAGAACCCTCCCCGAGAATCTCTTTTCCCCGGATCGAAATTTTCATTATTGGTTGAGAGGGATCATCAAGAAATAGAATATTACTGCCACCGCCGAGAACAAACGGTTGTTTATCCTCAAAAAAACCACTCTTATATAGTTCCTGAAGTTGATTCTTCGAGGTAATATCCACAAACTCTGTTGCTACTGCAGAAATGGAAAGGGTATTATAAGGTGATAGATCGACGTTTGTTTTAATTTCCGGAATATCTCTGTTCAAAGTGGTGAATTAAGTCTTTTGATTTCTGACGGATGTCGGCGGCTTCACTCTCAATTTTCGTACACGATTGTTTTTTACAGAATGGACGGTTAACTCAAGATTTTTATAAGTTACGCGTTCTCCTACGTTTGGAATTCGCTCTGTAAGGTGATATACCAGCCCTCCGAGTGTTTCAAATTCATCGTCATCTGCAGAGATGGAAGTTCCAAGAATTTCGTCAAGGTCATCCAGGTCTACCTTTGCATCAAAAATATAGATTCCGTTTTTAAACTTCGTGTAAAGCTTCTCTTCCTCCTCATCATATTCATCTCCGATATCTCCTACAATCTCTTCAAGAATATCATCGAGCGTAACGATACCTTCGGTTCCGCCATATTCATCCACAACGATGGCGATGTGCGTTTTTTCATGCTGAAAATCCCGCAGCAGATCATCCAGTTTTTTGGTAGCGGGAATAAAGAGGGCTTTTCGTGCAATTGTCTTCCAGTTGATTCCACTTTTTTCCAAATTTGTATTGATGTATGGCAATACATCTTTTGAGTAGATCACACCGAGAATGGTATCAAGATCATTTTCATAAAGTGGCATCCTGGAAAGTCCCTTTTCCTGGATCAGGGTAATCACCTCCGGCAAAGTCAATTCCACATTTACAGCCACAATATTCACTCGTGAGGTCATAATTTCGCGAACAGTTGTATTACCAAACTCAATTACATTCTCAATAATCTCTCGTTCATCCCCTTTGAGAGATCCCTCCTTCTCACCCATCTCCGCCATAGTTTTCAGGTCTTGTGCGGTCATTCTGTTATCAGGTTTGGGGAGATTTTTTTCGAGACTTAACGTACTGTTTGCTATTAATTTAGAAATGGGAGTAAACAGGATAAAATTGAAATAAATAAAGCCACTCATATTCCGGGAAACCCTCAACGGATTATTAATGGCAATGACCTTAGGAGTGATTTCGCTCAAAATCAAAATCATAAATGTGAGCACAAAAATCTGGATCGTATAGATCACAAATGTTGAAAGATCATATGCAACAGCAATTTTTCCTGCCAAAACTGCCGCCAATACAGAACTTACAATATTGGCAAATGTATTACCTATCAAGATGGTGGCCAACAACCGGCGCGGCTTATTTAGCATAGTCAGAATCCGGCTATCGGTGTTTGAATGCAATCCAGAATCGTGAAGATCTTCCAACTGATTTACCAACGAAAAGAAAGCCACTTCTGAGCCTGAATACAATGCGCTTAAAAATAAGCCAACAATCATGACTCCCACTTCCATAGCTATTTCACCAAACTGCAGCGTTCCAACCTGTTCAGCGGCGATCAAAAATGCAGCGGAGAGCACGAGAAAAAACCTGAAATTATGACTCGGAGGTTCGTCTAAAGATTCCAATAATAATTTTGTTGGTTGAAAGATAAAGCTTGTTAAAAATCGTTACCTACATATCATATTTATTTGCGACTTCATTCATCCTGCATATTCGCTGTCTCAAAAGGAATGCCTCGAGCACACTCAAACTGACAAAATATTAAGCACAGCGGAGCAATCTGCCCCAAACAATCCATGGTGTTGAAATATATCAGACTTATTTAAAGTCTGTTAAATATGAATAAAAAAAGGTGACGATGAAAGCCATCGCCACCTGTAAATGTACAAAACTTCTGTTTTAAAATGGGAGATCGTCATCCATATCATCGAATGAATCATCGATTTCTGCGGTTGGCGAACTATTTTTTGGCTTTGCAGGTGCTCCGCCTCCACCCATTTTATCTCCACGGCTGTCGAGCATCTGCATGTTCAGTGCTTTAATCTCGGTTGTGTATTTTTTCTGACCTTCTTTGTCTTCCCACTGGCGTGTTTGAATCGGGCCTTCGAAATAGGCTAACGACCCTTTTTTAAGATACTCCTGGCATATTTCTGCAAGACGTCCCCATGCTACAATTCTGTGCCATTCAGTACTTTCCTGCTGCTCACCGTTTCGGTCTTTGTAACGTTCGGTCGTAGCAACACTTAACGTTGCAACTGCCGTATTCGACTGTGTATAACGTACTTCGGGATCGGCTCCAAGCCTGCCAATTATCATTGCTTTATTTAATGAACTCATAATAAGTAGTTTTTTATTTTTGTTATTGTTCTACTTGTAAGAACCAAAATTTTACGATCCCTTACAGATTTTTTTTATCGAAGGGCATCTTCGAGCACTAAGGAGGCATCGCTGCCCTCATCTCTGTACTTAATAATAATGGGGCAAGAAACAGATAATTTGGTTTCAATTCCCCAATCTGTATTAATGGGTCGGCTACCCGGCACAACCACTGCACCTTCGGGAATAGCTGCTCCTTTTCCAAGAACAGTTTCGTTCACGCTGTCGTACACAGGAACGGATTTTGAGAGGGTTACGCCCGGCGCAATAACGGCCCCTTTCTTCACAAGAACTCCCTCTACAATTACCGATCCGGCCCCGATAAAGCAATCATCTTCAATCACAACAGGACTCAAACCAACCGGTTCTAAAACACCGCCGATCTGCACTCCGGCTGACAAATGTACATTTTTCCCGATCTGTGCACATGATCCTACCAGCGCATGGCTGTCAATCATAGAACCGGAATCTACATATGCACCGATGTTTACATACGCAGGCGGCATAATAATCACACCTTCCGCAACAAACGCTCCTCTGCGAACGGATGACCCGCCGGGAACCAGGCGAACGCCATCTTCGGCATTAAATATTCGGGGCGGCAGATTCTCTTTATCAACAAATCCATCGTAGATTCCCCCGTAGTTTACATTTTTACCGGCTTTAAATGCTTCAAGAATCGCCTCTTTCACTTCTACATTCGCTTCCCATCCATCGGCTGCGGGATTGGCAGCGCGAACGGTTCCTTCTTCCAGTTGATCTAATATTTTTTCCCAGCTCATACGGTGTTTCTTAGTTTAAAATTTATTTGTTAATACTGTGAAAGACCTGGCAGAGTGCCGGCGAATTTTCGGTTCCTGCCAGAGTCTGCCAATCAACTCTGTCAGGACCTATCGGACTCTGACAGGTTGATTTCTATTTCATTTATTCAGTTGATACCAGTTAGTAATCGCTTCATCAGAAGCACGCAGATGCTTGGTCGATGACAGCTCTTCATCCGTTAGCGGAGAACGCAGAACCGATGTTTCTATAAATCCTTTTTCTTTCATCAATACTTTCAACGGAATAGGATTAGACGCCGAGAACAGGGCTTTCACAGCATCCGTCCAGATCGGGAAGAGTGAAGCGGTTTGACCTTTCAAACATTTCTCAACATAGAGTTTCGTCTCTTTTGGCCAAATATTTGATGCAACCGACACAAGTCCGCTTCCGCCTGCTGTTGCAAAAAATGGCATAAGTCCGTCATCGCCACTAAAAAGAGGAATTGAAGGCACAGCTTTTCTAAACTCCTGGAACTCGGCAATACTTCCGCTGGCTTCTTTTACCGCCCACAGATTTGAATGGTGTTTAAGCTCTTGCAATACTTCCGGGTACAATTTCACTCCGGTCCTCGAAGGAATATTATAAATCATACACGGTTTATCTGCTGTATCCATCAGAGTCTTGAACCAGTGAATTTGTCCTTTCAATCCCGGTTTGGAATAAAGTGGATTTACCAGCAGAAAAGATTCAATATCTTTCCCATTACAGTATGAAATCCAGTCTGTTTGGGTTTTAAGATTAAATCCGCCAACCCCCACCATAATTGGTACTGTATTGTTACGGTTGGATACAAAATCAACAATCTCTTTCTTTTCATCATCCGAAAGTGCCAGGCCTTCACCCGTACTCCCAAGAACAAGAATTCCGTTTCCGGCTTCCTCCTGTCGGGAAATTATATCCTCCAGATTTTTAAAATGAATACTCCCATCATGATTCATGGGAGTGATAAGTGCTGTCCAAAGTTGAATATCAGTCATAACAGTTCTTTATATGCACGATCAAAAAGTTCTGAAAACGGATACACACCCGGTTCTATCTCCGGATGATCAAGTATATAATTTGCCGTCCAAATAGCACCTTCTGCAAAAATAGACCGGTCGTGAGCTTCATGTTTTAAATAGATCGATTCACCCTGCGTTTTTAAGTGTAATTCATGAACCCCCTTAACATCCCCCTGGCGGTCTGATGAGATTGACGCATCCTTTCCGAGCCAATCTCTCCATGATAATGCTGTGCCACTGGGAGCATCCTGTTTGTGAACGTGGTGGATTTCGTGAATATGAAACTTCGGCTTATCCAGGAATTCTGATCCCTTTCCCAAAATATCGAGTGATTTCCGAACCAGGTTCATTCCCAAACTAAAATTTGAGCCAATAATCCAGCGATTTCCAGCGTCCTTTACCTGTTCAGGAAGTTCTTCAGGCCATTGGTATCCTGTGGTTCCCCAAATTGCAGGAATATCGGTTTCAAGCAAGATCTCAATAATCTCATCCGCTGCTGCACCAGGCACAAAAATAATGGCACAGTCTGCTCCTTTTAATTTTTCAGGTGTGGGTTTATTGAATTCATCAAAAGGAATAGCTGATGTTCCAAGCTGTTCAGCTACAGTACCGCCTGTTTTACCGGTGCCAATAACGGCATATTTTCTATTTTGGTTTGATTGGGTCATTATTTTATAAATCGTTTATGTAATATGCGTACAACGTCTTCGGCCTCATCTTCTGCAACCAAAAAGCAGAGATTATGAGAACTGGCACCGTGGCATATCAAATGAATGTTTGTTTCCTGAAGAGATCCAAAAACCGGACCGCTGAGACCAGCCGTTGCATCCAGGTTATTACCTACAAGTGCAATCAATGATAGATCCTTCACAATTTCTACTTCGCTAAACTCTTGTAGTTGCTCCAGAACTTCCGTGTCCATCACCGGGTGATCCGGTTTATTTACATCTGTATCGAGAGTAAGTGCTACACTAACCTCACTTGTGGTTACCAGGTCCACACTAATTTTGTGCTCAGCCAGAACCTGAAACAGTTTTGCAAGAAAACCATAACGGTGAAGCATATCAAGGCTGTGGACTTTCAAAAGAGTCTGATTTCGGCGAAGGCTAATAGCCCTGATGACCGGTTTGTCTTTCGTATCCCGGACAATCCACGTACCCGGTTTTTCGGGGTGGATACTGGATCCTACATAAACCCGAATATTTTTTCGGATAGCCGGAACCATCGTGGCCGGATGCAATACTTTTGCACCAAAAACGGAGAGCTCGGCCGCTTCATCAAAACTAATCTCTGTTATGGGCCTCGCATCAGAAACAATCCGGGGATCGGTTGTATAGATAGCTGTTACATCGGTCCAAATTTCAAGAACGTCTGAATCTATAGCCTCAGCAAAAAGTGCGGCAGAATAATCACTTCCACCACGGCCAAGTGTGGTTGTATGTCCATTTGGCTCCGATCCTATAAAGCCTTGTGTTACAACGCGGGCATCCACTAAAACAGATTGCAACGTCGCTGATGAGGCTTTTGCAATTTCCGGGATATCCGGTTCCGCACTTCCAAAGTGATTATCTGTTTTGATCACTTTTCTCGCATCAAACCATTTTACATTACTTCCGGATTCCTTCTTCAAAACCTCGGTAAAGATTTTAGACGACAAACGCTCACCAAAGGAGAGAATCTCGTCGCGCAGCATTGGAGTCATAATTTGTTTGCGCGAAGTAATTGACTCCAGGTCCTCTGCCAGGGATTCCACATCTTCTACAAGCGAGTCAGGATTTCCCAAATCTGCACAAATGGAGAGATGTTTTTTCCTGATATCGGAGACAATCTTGCTCCGGGCATCAACCGATTTTTCAATGGTTAACTCCGTGAGAAGATTCGTTGTCCCCGACGTGGCGCTAACCACAATAATTTTTTTGTCCGGATCTGACGATACGATTGACGCACACCGTTTCATGGCTGTAAGATCTGCCATACTGGTGCCGCCAAACTTTGCAACTTTTACTAAATCTGGCATTGTTTTATTCAAATAAAATTGAGCATGGAAAATAACGAAATTTTAAGCCCTTTGGCAGGATTGTTTTACAGGAATTTTATAGGTGCCAATATTGGGTTTAAGAAAAGCCGCTAAAATCTCTTTTCGAGGTTATGGATGAGATTCTTTTAATGAAGATAAGACAGGATTTGTTGTACATCTCAAAAGGAATAATCTGATTGCTCTGCAAACATTGATCATTCCCTTTTTTACTTAAATTTAAAATTGAGTAAAGTTTATTTAATGACCTGGCAGCTAAGCAGCGAGACTACCAACTTTCCAAAGCCCCGAACCGCAAATTCGTGTGCTTGAACCACTGGTTATACCCACAGTTTATGTTCGGGATTTCCAGTAACCTGGTTTTCGTCTTAAATCCATCACTGCGAAAATTACAATTTGACTAACTTCAACAGAATAAATTATTCCATAAGGAAAGCGAGAAACCAAGAATCTTCTTTCAGAATTCGTGATTTTAGTCCCCGATGCTGGTTGTTGTTCAATGACATCCAACACTTTTTCTACTTCATCAACAAAATTATCACCAAGGCCAACTACCTGTTCTTCGTAATATTCAGCCGTTTTAAAAAATTCTTTTCGGGCTTCCGAATGAAATCTAATAGTCACTTTTGAAGACGTTTTCTTGCTTCATTTAAGACATTCGATGCAGAATGAAGGGAAGCTTTTCCCAATTTAAGTGACTCTTTTCTCTTTTGGACTTCATCAATCCACGCTTGCTCAACTTCAGGATCAATTTTGCCATGAATGCTTTGCAGTAATTTGTCAGCCAGACGTGCTTTATCCTTTTTGTTCAGATTCAGGGCTGAATTTTCAATCTCTTTTAAATCGTTGATCATA
>JAXHMK010000007.1 GCA_034521495.1 Balneolaceae bacterium | reverse complement strand
ATTTAAAAGGTTTTTTGAATAGGGAGCTTATTACTTATCATTCCAAATGAACTCGAAGGACTGGCTCACTACCACATTGTTCTATCAAGATAGTTCTTAAGAAAATTTTGGCTATCTACCCTTATTTGGATACGTGTATCATTTTTTCTCTTCTAATAGACTTGATTTTAACTAAGTTAATAACAAAGTTGACATTCCTCCCCTAATTAGGTTAATTTCACCCATGCTGTCAGAAGATATCAGGGAACTTAGAGAGCGTCTCGGTTGGAGTTTGGCCGAATTCGGACGGCATTTCGGGGTTACACCCCAGGCCGTCCTTAAGTGGGAGCGTGGCAATGCCCGCCCCAACGATTTTGCTCTTGCAGCAATGATTCAGCTAAACCGACGACTGGACGAAATCTCAGAAAAACAAAAACAACAATTCATAGAAAAGCTAAGAACAGCCCTTTTTACGGGCGGCATTCTTGCCTTATTAGCCTTTCTATTCAACAACGAGGAATAAATCATGAGTACAGAAACCCTTGATATCAAAGATAAAAAAAGCAAACCCACGGTAACGGGTGCCGAATTAGCAGAAATTCTTGACGTTGCCCCTGCTACCTTATCGGAGGCAGCACATAAATGTTACAGTTGCGGCGGATATCCTGTTAATGAATGGGCAGAATTTTCAGATTCTGGACGAATTCTCGGTTACGATGTACCCAGTTTTCTGTTAATTGAAAGTGGCTGGAGCCCGAAAAACAACGAGGAACGCTCAAATCCACCCGAAGATGACCCGAATAAGGCCGAATTAGGGACAAATAAGGGAGAAGAACTCCAAGATACCGAGCAAAAAGGCGTAACCAATAACTATTCATTGCTTCCAACGGGGCAAGACTATGTCGGTCCGACCGGTATGGCCACACTTCCTATTGTAATTGGGAAAGCATTGGAGAATGATACGCCAATGAGTAGAGCTGTTATCGGTGGTGGGCTGTCATTACTCTTTGCAATTACTGCATATAGCATGACCGATAATCCAGGAGGCGGACTTGTCGGAGCTGCAACCGGTCTGGGTGTAGCAATTATATTTCTGCAAAATTCAAATAATCATATAAATCAAGCCCCTCATATTGCAACAGCTATTAACCAGCAGAAACAAATTCCAGAAAATAAAAAAGGCTCGGTGGTTATCCATTCGGATTTTGCAACTATGGTGTACATAACTCTAACAACTTTAACAGTTTTTGGCCTCTAATCACCTTATTAGGGTCAAGAACTTTTTTTTACATAAGCTGCCGTTTGATATGTGGGTTTGCGTTTGCGAAAAGGATATGTAATCATCTCCAATACTTACCTGAAGAAGATATTTCGGGTATTGTCCTAATGCGGTTTAAATGGTGGTTTTGGCGGGAAAATAAAATTTTTATAAGATGGGTCATCCTCATATCGCTTAAAATCATTATGCTACAAGCCTTTTTTAGCTCCTTCTGATGATTCAAACTCCATTTCGTCAAAAATAGTAGATGCATCAGTAATAAAAAAAACAGTAGCCCTGCCATCAGGTTGTCCATCAATCAAGCCCAGTTTTTCTGAAGTATATCCACGATTTTATTCCAGTAGTCTGTACTGATAATTTCAATATCTTTTAACGTGTTATGAGTGTTATTGAAAACTTTCCTGGAAGTCTATAATGGAATTGTTGAGGACACAATTACTTAGTTCTGCCCCGTTGCTTAACATATCCATCTTCTCTTGAACTCTCTTTTTAACTTTATCAGTTCTTTCGGTTTAATTGTACTGATGTGATTTTTCCCTTTTCAAAAATAACATCCAACCAATCTCCAACCTTGTAATCGGAAATATGCCAAAGTTTATCTTTGTGAATAGTAATTTCTTTTTCTTCTTCTCCAAGCAAAATTACGATACCTTCTGTTGTAATATCTTCAATAACCGCTTTGATTATCATTTATTCATTTGTTTGGATGTTCTAAATTCAATTACTCAAGTTCAATTCATCAACTAATTTTTAATCTGAATAATAAACCCTTTCTTCCTGCTCATTTTGTGATTCAATATGGTACACTTTACCATCAGTAGTTAGTACAACTGTGCCGTTTATATCTGTGCCGTACATTTTAATATTTAGACTATTCATTCTATCAATAATCTCTGGGTGTGGGTGTCCATATCCATTTTCCAATCCAGCTGAATATACCGCTAACTCTGGACTAACTTTTCTTAAGAATTGACTTGTAGATGATGTTTTTGATCCATGATGACCTATTTGCAAAATATGTGATTTTAAATTTTGGCTACTCTTAACAATTTCAAGTTCAGCGTCAAATTCGGCATCTCCAGTGAACATAAAAATTATGTCACCAAATATTGCCCGGAAAGCTATTGATCCATTGTTTAAATCTCCAGTTAACTCTGAAGGATGCAGGATCTCCACTTTTAAAGAACCAAACATAAAATTATCATTTGTCCTTGGCTCATGATATTTAGCACTTGTTGCCAAGATGGCATCAATAGCTCTCTCGAATGTTCTTGATGTATGAAGTTCACCTGATAACCATACTTCTTTAACTAAGAAATTATTTAAAACTTGTGGGAATTGACCTATGTGATCTGCATGTGGATGAGTTCCGATAAGAAGATCAATTTGTTGAACATTTTGTTCTTTTAAATATGGAACAACATCATTTCTGTCATGTCGTCCTGCATCTACTAAAACGGTAAAATCAGGCCCCATAAGCAGCGTTGCATCACCTTGCCCCACATCAATAAAATGCACTTTTAATTGATCATTTATTAATCCTGAAGAAGGTAGTTCACTACTATTGGGAAGGAATGAGTAAGCCAGATACAAAACCCCCAAAACAACTACTATCAAAGAGAGAGCTTTTATTTTCGATATCCGGTTCATGAATAAGACTTATTCGTTAGTATATTATCAAAGATATCTTTCCAATTTTAACTCTTTGATATTTATAGCAAAATTTAGATTAGCTTCACCAATTCCACCGGTTGTAATCCCTACAACTTCTCCCCTCATATTTAGCAAAGCACCGCCACTGCTTCCGTGAGTAATTTCTGCTGTTGTTTGAAGTAAACGCCCCTCCTGTATGAAGATATGATACCTGTTGACAGAGAATGACTTAAACCTTTAGGATTTCCAATAGCAAAAACCTCTTCACCAATTTTTGGCCTGGACTCTGCGATATTAAGTGTGTTAAAGTTAGAACTACCACTTACTTTAAATATGATGTAGTCAAGTTCCTCGTCCTGTTCAATTACCCTACTAATTTTATACTCGTTACCTGATTCAGTCAAAATCATTTCATTCCCTCTGAATGTTCCTTCGAAAATGTGATAGTTACTGACTGCTAATCCCTCATACTAACAAAAAAACCTGAGCCTTGATATATCATTTCATTGTCTGATGTATAAACTGTAAATACCGCAGATTTACTGGCACTGTATAAATTACTTAGTGAGACTCCCTCATTCTGAGTTAATAAATTCTGCTCTTTTTCATTTGAGCTATTTAGATCTGTTTGCGATGGGGTAGCTATTCTTCCACCATTATTATAAGGCTCATCATCGAAATTTTTTGTGGATTGATGCCTAATACCAGATTCGGAACACCCCGAACAGCCAGTGAAAAAGATGCCAACAAATACTAATATTAGAACAAGTCTATACATGGCAAAAGCTTAATTAGTAGCTTCTAAAGTATACTTCGATGTTATTTGCAAAGTAAATCGGCGATTTAAGGGTGATCCATCAGGTTCCCGGTTCAAACCAAAATATCCACTTCCGGCAATAATCAACTCAAACCGATTACTATATTTATCTGTTAATGTTCTAAAATCTAACTTACTATCATTCTTCCAATAGTTATATAATGCTAGAGCTCTTTTATAGCTTAATTTATATCCAATATCGGGATAAAGTTTATGGTTGCCACCAGAGCGTTGAGTATTCCCTTCGATTACCAATAAAAGATGTGTCTGCTCATTTACCTGAAGAAGGCTGTCTAATCTATTATATAATGCATTACCTGCATGATTTAATTCCTCAAGTACTTGTTCTTCTTGTTCATAAATATTAGCATTGTTTGGGCTGAATTCCACAGGTATATTTAAACGATAACGTTTACTCTCTTCATCAAAATTGAAATAACTTCTATCCAAGGAGCTTAAGGCCGTTTCAATTGCCTTTATTTCGTTTAGTTTGTCTTGAGTTATTTGGTATCTGTTGTAATAATAGCCAGCAGTAATCACAAAAAGGACAAGCATTATAAAGAATAAGCTTGTCATAATATCTGAATAACTAACCCAAAATAAATTGTTGTTATTATTCATTTTTACTAACTAAAAATAGATTTCAACCACTCAAGAAAATTGCGAAACCAAGATGGCATTCTTGAATTATTCGATCTTAGTGCAACTTTTAGGTCTCTGGTATTAGAATCAAGTTTTGATAATAATACTTTGATTTGTTCGAGTTGTTTAACGGCCAATTCAACTTTATTTGAATCGGTGCTGGTGTTTTCCTGCTTAGTACATCCTACAGAGTGCGTTTTAATTTCTTCAAGCTCCTTTAAGTAGTCTGATTCTGGAATTTTGGCAACGAATTTTTATATACTTTTGTGAATTGGTCTATATGAAGTTGAGCAATTTCACCAAGTTTATTAAATAGTTGCTCATATACTTTATCAAAGTTATTCTCGATTTCATCAGAAATAGTTTTCACACTATTTACATTTTCAGCAGTCGAATCAACTAGCTTATCAACGGCGTCTTTGAATCGTTTTTCAGAAAGATCAAACGAATAAAGAGCAACATCTCCCATGTCTTCCATTTTTTTCAAATGTGACGTCAAAAACCTTGTCAGATCTCTCGACTCCTCTAATGTTTGGTCAATATTTTGAGCAACTTTATCAATGCTGTCAGCTTTTTTAGAGAACCTGCCTAATTCTCCAGATATAACAGACAGTTGATCAATGAATTCAGAAAACTCATAAAACGATTCCAAATTTCTTTCCAGACGATCGAAAGTCTCAAATTTACTTTGGATATCTTTGTTACATTAAGTTTTTCAATCCGGTCTAATGTTTCTTGCTGAGTGATAATATTTGATTTTTTGAAGCCTGTGTGGCCTCTTTTATTTCCTGGACAACATCCGTTGTCAACCTTGAAAAGTTGTCAATGCTTGCTTTTAAACCAATAACACCTGCATCTTCGGCTTTAAATAGTTCGGGTAAAAGATTTTCTTGAAGGTAATTTAGTTGAGAGTTTTTATCTTTGAGTATTTTTTTTGAAGCCTTACTATACACGGATGTAGAGAGGAGAATGGTCCAGACTAAACCTGACAATGTTGCTACGATTGCAATCTCTAACACCGTTTATTAAAGCGTTGATTCCCGCTAAGTCTCCTACCCCGTTTGAAACACTACTGTTCGCTTCTTGTGCTAAGTCCGGCATCGCAAATAGTCCGAATATAATTCCTACAATTGTTGCAGATAGTCCAAGGTAAAGTGGTATAGGAATAGCCTGTATAATTTCACTCTCCTTCTCAATCTATTCTCTCTTTCTATAATATCTTTAATAATACTATAGTTAACAGTTGCACCTCTGTTGTGACTTAAATAGTTATTGATGGATTCTTTTATCCGTTGATTGACTTCATTCCTACTCTTTGATTCTAATAGTATAACTTTTTCTGATGGCGGTGTATTCTTATTAATATTTAGAAGCCTTAAAGGTATTTCAAAAATATTTTTGAGGATTTTTGCAGATTGATAAGTTTTATAAAAGAAGAATACCTGTAAAGCAATAAAAATAAGAATTAAAAATAACTCTGCTTGCAGTAATGGATTGTTCATTACTTCTTGAAAGAATCCCATTATAAAATCTCTACCTCAATCTTATTTACAATTACCCATTCTTCCCCATCGCGTTTAACCTTACCTGGGTTGATTTGACTTACTGTAGTAGGATTGTTTTCATTCTCTTCTGTAATACTACAAGCCGGTTTTATCATTGAGTCTTTGAGATTAATTGCTACACCATCATATTTACTAGATACGAATTCAATTATTCCTTCAGATTCTCCACTCTGATAAGTTAATTTATAAAGTCTTTTCTCTTCACAAGTACTTATCCCATTTAAGTGCTTAAATTTTCCTTCTTCGTTAGGTACAGTAAAGAATAGTTCCTGATCTTTGACTGTCTGAATATACATTTTGATCTACTTTATTATCGTTGACTGTTTCTGATTCAACCTTAGAAACTTCATGGATAGTAGGATCAGCCTTATTACCAAAGGAGTCTGCTTGAAGTTTTGATTGTAATCCTTTAATTCTCGCTTATCAGTTTTTAAATTTGTTATTGTACTTCGCAGATTTTGATTTTCTTGTTGAAGCCTTTTAATATTCGATTTGCTTCTTCATATTTTGAAAAATACTTGTAGGCCATTTCCTTCTCCTGCTTAATCTCTTCCTTATACTGTCTTCTTTTGAAATAAATGAGTAAAAATAGACCGATTATCATGGCAGAATTAAGCCCCAATAGACCAACTTGCTTATAAATCCTTCATCAGGTACAATATACCGATTGTCTACATTTTCCTCGTTCTGAGGTTCAGTATCACTTTCAATCTCGTTATTCTGCGGATTAGGAATCTGTTCAGTTTGCTCTTGATTTTTATTATCAACTACTGAATTATTTCTATTTGAACAACTGGTAATTAGTAACAAGAAAATAAATAGGAGAACTCGACACATGATGATCCTACTATTCTTTTGACAATTTATAAGCAAGTCTGCTTAGCTCTCCAATCAGAGGGAAAAAGAATAGTGTTTCTTCAACAGGATCATTATCTCCGCTGTGCTGCTCTTTAATTGTTTGTCTAATTCCTTTTTTCAATTCTTTATCAAGAGCTTTACCGCGAGTCTCTTTAAACACTTTGTAAGCCTCCCGGCCTATGCCATAGTACTCTTCTAAATTATGGTCAAGTTTATACTCATCCAGTAACTGGTAAAACTCCTCAATTTCAGATTGAAAATATTTTGTTTTACCATCTAATATTTCATTGAACCTGACACTACTTGACAAATCGTCAAGGTTGATATTTTGATCAAATGTTCCCTGTCCGCCCAACCAGAACACCTTTTCATATTCCTGATCTGAAATATCAACACTCAGTAATCCACCTTTACAAGTCAGTTCTTTGGGAATATTTGATATTTCACAAGTAATATCACTCTTCTTTGAGTTTTCATAAACTTTATCAAAGAAATAACGATAGAGGTTTGATACCTGCTTTAACTCATCACTACTATCAAGTAAGTGAATAGTTTTTGCAGCAGTCCCACTAAATAGTAAGTTCACTGGAATACTTTCCCCTCTGTTTTTCATCATTTTAGCAACTGTAATAGGTTAATGATGCATGAAAGAACAATAACCTACTAACTTGATCTTTCTGTTATTCTTGATCAAAGTTGAGTAATCAAATTGACCATCTCCTTTACTTAATGCAAACAGGTAACTGCTAAAATCTTTTGATGACTCTCTGGCTAATATTCCGTCAAGTATCTCTTTAGCTGTATCATTATTCCCTTCTATATATTCTAAGGCTTTATCTTTAAACAAATTGACAAAACCATTTCTGGATGGATCTTTACCATATCCGTCACCAAATATTGCATCACCAGCAAACCTGAAAGATGATATATGATTTCACTTTGCCTTCATCATAAACGGATACATCCGTGGAGCCGCCCCCGACATCTACTGATAATGTCAGACCTGATATAGCTCTCTTTGTAATAATAATAATACGGCCCAACACTCTCCGGCAAACTTCTTACGTTCTCGTTTCCGAAGTGAGAGCCAAACACTTTTTCCATTTTCTCAGACCATATTTCACTCAGCCTACCTTTATGATATTTACTCATGCTTACAGGATAAAACCAAGTAAGTTTTATATTAGTGAGGGCTATATTATTGAATAATGACTTATACTTTATCAGTAGAATTAGATATTCAATATAAGCTTGTAATTTTTTTAAATTCTCCTCTTCGTGCAAATCCTCCCATTTCAAATTAGTAATCAACTTTAAACTAGTCCCCTCATTAACATGTTCGTAAAGCAAATAATTATTTACTTGCAGAAACACTTCATATTTTGATTTTTTATTGTTTAGAATATCGTTTTCAACAAGTGCCGTTCTCAACGGAAAGCTTATTTGTCCATCACTTTTGGGACCAATAGAATAAGGAGTTAATTCACGCTTCAAAAATAGTCTGTATATTTAATTCAAATTGTTCTTGATTTGTTTTTCTATCTAAAAGTGAAGTCCAAATTGGTTGAGTTTTTTCAACCGTGTAAGATTTTTCCGCATTGTTTCCAAGAATATATTCTATGTGAGTATTTGTAGTACCAAAATCGATAGAATAGGCACATGATTCACCGCTCGGATTATACTTCCGGCATTTTTGGAACTACAAAGCCACTGACATTTCTATTTAATTCAATTTTTACTGCATCAAAGTAATTATTAGTCTTTTGGTACACAGACTTTGTAGCACCGTATGACCTGATAACACCATTGCTAACATTAATTCTTATTCCATTTTGGTAGCAAGTTATTCCATAGCTATTCTTTTTGTTATTATTAATATCTGAATCAATAATTCCTATTGTATACTCAAGTGGAATTTCGTTCGTATCAACTTTTATGAATGGTAGTATTGCAAGATGAAGATCCAACTTTTTCTTCTCAGCCCCTTTATATTGCTTTTCAAACTTAACTAATCCTCCTCTTGTCTTAATGTTAAGTTTTACTATGACGGTCCCCTGTGAAAAGCTCTTCGATTTGAAGCATTTCAGAAACATTTGACGCCTCGAAGTATTTAAAAAATGTTTTCGTAAGCGGTAATAAATACTTTTTTCCTTCCTTGCTCTTGCCAGTGATAAATCTATTAGAATTTATATAGTAAGGCAGTTCAATAATATATTTTGACAAAAAATTGTCGACACTCAACCAGGGGTATTGATCTCCTACAACAGGCAGTTTAGATTCATTTAAATCTGAATCATTTTTATTAGGGATCTTACCATTGTATTCATTTGGAGTCCATTTTACATCTTTGGTCGTATATGACCACTCTTCCGAAAATGTGCTATTAGGTAGTACAAGGGGCTTTTTCTCCTTTATTTCATAATCGGGTTTGATAACAAAGTCACTTTCTTTTTCTATATCATTTACCTTTCTTTGGCTACGTGAAGTGAATAATCTATCACTTTACAATAGTTTGTAGATTCACCGGTAACATGACATTTCTCATATTCCGTTATCCGGCCTGGAGATAACTCATTGATCATTCTTCTTTTATCACTGTTCATCACCTCCTTAGCTTTTTCCAGATACTCAATAAATCTGCAAAGTGGTCTGGAATCTGTTGCTGGTTAGCTAGGATGTACAAGTATTCAACAAAATCCCATTCTCTTTTGTGAAGTGGAACAGCGCTGTTTCCGAAATACTTTCCAGTAGCTCTTTGGATAGTTATCTCATCTCTCAATCCGGATTTAAAGGGTGCAGAAAAGAACAATGATTTTGGTGATGTTGCACCTATAATCTCTTTGTTATATAAAACAAAATGAACTCTATTAGTCTTATTAAAATTGTAGACGCCCGCATCTTGCTTCCAATAAACCTCAAACGTATTCGCTAACTCTCTGTGCTTATTAATTACATCCCCAAAGTTATCTGAAATTCTTTGTTTCGGGTTGTAATCAATTATCTCAATATTATCTTTAAATTTTTTGGAATAAAATATCAATTGCCCAATGTCTAACGCATCAGATACAAGCTTGTGTTGAGCTTTATTGCCTTCCAGCTCCCTTTGTGCAACCCATCGAAATGCTTCATTAACCAAATCTATTCTCGCAAACGGACTAGGAATAGAGTTCGCAACCTCTTTCCCATCAGTCAAGATAGTTTCTAATTCTTCATCATTAAAAATTTTACTCGTAAACCATCCTGTACCCTCTGCTCCTTCATGTAATCGGTATACTTTTCCCATAACTATTAGATAAGCTTTTTAGATTCCAAAACTTCTTTTGTTGATCTTTCAAATAATTTTATTAACTGGGTAAACTCTTTTTCTTTTGACTCCACCCACCTTATCAATATTAAAACCATTCTGTCTATCCAACTCTTTAAAACCATCTTTAGATAACGGCTCTTCTGAATTATTGATTAAATCAAGTGAATTACCCGGAGACACATAAGGCTTAAAGGGTGAATGACGGATCATTCTTTTTAAGTTCTTCAATCCATTCATCAAAGTAATTGCAAAATTCAACTATGAGTCCACTCCGAAAAGTACATTTTCGATTTTACCTGTCAAAGCGGCTTTGGTTTAAGAAATATTTTTGAAAAGCTAAATTTTTGATCATTACATAGTTTAGCCTACTTCGATCAGGCTATTTGAACAGTTTTCGGGGTATTGTACCCGGTTTGTTCGCCTGATTCATCCAATTGGCTTATGTATCGCTGAATACGCCTCATATTCACCCATATGGCCCGACACCATGCCCATAATTTATGTTTGATTAATCCCCGATAGCACGTTTTATCGGTGCGTAAGGTATGGGTCAGGTGCCAGATACTCGCCTCCACATTATTACGTTTGTTGCGTTCGCTCGCCGGGCGCTCGGCTATTGCCTGCCGCCGGGCTGAGGCCCGAATGGCCGACGACCCGAAATACCGGTACTGTTGCCCCTCGTCCAGCCGGATCCTCCATCGCTGTTCGGTGGTGTTTTTCTGGCGGCGAGCCGGCTCCGCCTGATGGGTGGTGCCGGTTTTCGTGTCATGGACGGTCACTCCCTGCTCGGTTTCGGTAAGCTCAAAGCGTGAGGGAGCGCCCTGAATACCACTCAATACCATCTCCACATGCTCTTGGCCAGCCTGCTGGTCTTTGGCCAGGCTTCGGTTGTAGGCCCCATCGGCGTAGCAGGTGTCCACGTGGCGGCCGGTGCGCTGCTCGGTGGCCTCGATGGCCGGGCCCACCATGTCCGCATCGCTGCAATCGGCCGGGGCAAGGTGCACATCGGTAATCAACTGTAACTCCTGTTCCTCGTCAATCGTCTCGGTCAGGTTCACGGTGTAGCCTTTGACCGCCTGGCCGCCTTTACGCCGGTAGCTACACTCCGGATCATCAGGCGACTGGATGCTGTCGGCGGTGATCTGCTGGGTATCCCGTGCGCTCACCTGCCCTGAATCATCATCATCCTCATCGATCGTATATTGTTCGGTAAAAACCTGCTTCAAAAGATCGTATTTAGAACTGTCCTCGCAGCTGTACGTATCCAGAAGACTGGCCACCAGGCCTCCAAGGTCTTCCAGCCGCTGTTGAATCTCCTGGTGGGTGGAGCGGTAAACGGTGCTCTGAGCGTCCTCGGCGGCCAGCTCCTGCATCGCCTGGTACACCGATTGGGGGGCAATTTCCTGAGCCTGTTCGGAAAGACTTCGCCAAAACACCTTCAGCGTCCGGCAGACCAGCTCAAAGCGGGAAAAACTGGCGATATTGCTGCCGATCAGTTTGCTGTCCATACGAATCTGCTGCCCGCCAACATCAAACTCAAGAATCTGATCACTGGTCATGGCCCCAAACACCCGGCCAAGCAGGTCCGTGCCGTGCTCGCGGTCATACTCATAGATACGCTTTCGAAACAGATAATAGGTAGATTCGGTGGGAGGTGGGTCGTTGAGATTGACAAGTCCCAGGGCTTGGCGGAACAGCAGGTGGAACCGGCAGGCTTCAAAGAGCTGCTCGTCGCTGAATCCAAATCCGTCTTTAAGGATCATCATCCCCACCAGCTGCCGGGCCGGGGCGTTGGGTGCGCCCATCTGCTGGTCAAACAGAACATGGAAGATCGATTCATCGATTTGGCTGAATACGTGTTCGTAAAAGGAGTTATGCCATCGATGGGGATCGCGAAGCTGACGCTGGCGGCGCTCATCGAGATGCTGGCCAGCCGAGGATAACAGGTCAATCTGAGGGTGTTTTGGAGACTTTTTAAACATAGTATCTAACTGTTATTTATGAAGTTAGAATATACAAAATAGGCCTTGAAATATCTAAAAATACACTGCTTTAATTCTTGAATACTCACCTAATTTAAACGACTTTTCGGAGTAAGTCTCAACTATGGTAATTTTTATAGTTAGCACTGTTAAAAAACTCTCTATCAAGCATGGTTCTTTCATTTGTTAATAAACCATTCTTTGTCCATGCGGATACCCCCAGAAGATCTACTCAGCCCTTTTGATAGAAATCTTGAGAAGAATTTAAACCGTGTAAGTTTGCTTTTAAAAGATCAGCTTGTGACGCATGTAAATCGTCAAATGTTATCGCTCCATCTTCACGAATCACACCAAACTCTTTTATTTCCTAAAATCCGCAAGGCAATACATAAAAAGAGCCAAAAAAGCGGCTGAATGTTGTTGATTCAGGCTTTTTTGGCTCGAATAATTTCACTTATTTAGGTGAGACCAAACACCCTAAAGAAGTGAGACATGCATATTACAAAATCATCGGAAAAGATAACACCATTTGGCGGATTAGATTTTTGCTTGGAAAGTTTTCACAGTAGCGGGCTGGCGGGACTGATTGACCGGCACCTTGGCTCCGAGAGGTCAAACGGCCGGGTTTTCCTACAGCGACATTGTTGCCAACCTCATGAGCTGTATTGTTTACCGGCGGGGATTGCGCCGAGGATCTGGCCGAGCACCTGCGCGAGCCCGCTCCAGCCGCACGCGGGGCCTCATCGCCGTGCAGCCCCGACACGCTGCTTCGCGGGGTCAAGCAGCTGGCCTGCGACTCCGCGCCAGCTTACTCATCCAACCAGCGGTGTCGAACCACACGTTCAACGTCGAATGAGCCGCTAAACGAATTGTTGGTGAAAGCCTTGCGCGACCACCGGACAACTCAGCAACCGGGGTTGCTATACTCTGGACTATGACAACCAGGTTATTGAAACCGAGAAATGGGATGCGGCGCGAACCTATAAAAAGTGTCACGGCTACCAGCCGGGGGTTGCCAGCATTGACGGCATGCCGGTATACCATCGAAGGGCGCAACGGCAACAGCCAGGCGAGCTTTGCCCAGCACGAAACCCTCGACCGACTGTTCGAACGGCTGAATGCCCACGATGTGAGCATTGACCGCTTTCGGGCCGATTCAGCCTCTTACCAGCAGAAGGTTGTTGAGCTTGCAGGAGCCCATACCGACCGGTTCTATATTCGGGCCAAACGCTCGGCGGAGATGCTCCGGCAAATTTCGGCGATCGACCAGGACGACTGGACATCGGTGAAGCTGAACTGGCAGCCGATGGATGTGGCCGAGCTGGCCGACTGGCGGCCCTTTGACGGGCAAACCTCCTATCGGCTGATCGTCAGCCGCATCAAACGAGACGACCAGCAGGGCGATCTGTTCAGCGAGTCTGCCTACACCTACCGGGCCATTCTAACCAACGATCGTGAGAGCTCCCCGGAGGAAATTGTTGCCTTCTACAACAAACGCGGAGCCAGTGAGCGGGTCTTTGATATCATGGGCAACGATTTTAGCTGGTCACGGCTGCCCTGCTCGTTCCTCTCGCAGAACACGGCCTTTATGATTCTCACGGCCATCATCGCCAACTTCTATCGTTACATCCTCAGCCTCTACTCGAAGCGCATCCCTGGCTGAAGGCCACCTACCGGCTTAAAAAGTTTATCTTTCGATTCATTAGCGTTCCCGCCAAGTGGATTCGCTCAGGCAGGCAGAATATCCTTAAACTCTACACCGGTAAGGGCTACGAGCTGCTTTTGGAGTAGCAAACCGCCCCGTCACCTCCACTGCTGCAATCCGTTGATCCAACTCCGTGGAAAAGGTGTATCAACAGGTGAAAAAATACAGCAAAATGGTGATCATATAGCGGTCAACAGTGGTAAAAAAACAGCAAAGAATCACGGGAAATCTACAAATACGATAGTATTGTCAATCAAATTTTAGAAAATGAGTACTGTTATTGTACTATCTTATGCAAATGAAATCCTTGCGGATTTGAGGTATTTGTGTATCATTTACTATCTGACCATTTACTACTTTATGTTTATCCAATTCTGTCGAAAAATCAAAGATTGATAACGCTCCGGCTAATTCCAGAAAATGTGCTTTATTCTTTTGTTCTCTTTTCCTTCATGGTTTTCATAAACATTTGTGGCACCATCCAATCCAAGAAAGTATAGCGCGTTGATTTTCTTCTCTTTAATGATTGTCCGATTATAATAGCTAAGGGCTGACTGAGCTTTTTCTTCAAATGTTTCCGAATCAATTTCACTATCCTCGTCGCTTTCCACTCTGAAGTATGGCAAATAAGTAAGCCCGCCAATTGGTGCATTCCTAAATTGTACTGCATTCGGCAAATTTAAACCTTCATGTCTTAATGTATTCAAGAGCAGAGGAAACCCTGCTGCACCCGTACCTCCAAATATTGAATTAATGATGAATATTGAATCACCAGGAGCAAACACCTGTGCAAATCTCGTAAAGTCATCTGACTCGGTAAACTGGTTTAATACCACTGATCCCATATGTGGATTGCCTTTAAATCCTACATCAAGATCTGAATTAAGATTCCGATTAGAGTAAAACAGATCCAAGAACTTTTTATCTTTTTCAGATAAAGAATTATATCCTATATAATCTTTAAAGTTACTGTCATGAGCTCCCTTGAGTTTAAATTGAAAATATTCAGGATTTATATCTGTTGCGTCAAGAGACAGTTCATTGATTGTTTTTAACTCTTGCCCAAAAAAATCATCTGGCTTATCAATCTTTGCCCTAATGCTTTGATAAAGCCTTAATATATCTTTTGTACGATTTAAATCCCCATTAGCAGTATCAGGATCAATCAATATTGGAACCACAGCTTTAATACCACTACCCAACCTACAACCACTCGCCATCAACATTGCCAGTGATTTAATTACCCTTGCGCCCGTTCCGCCTATACCAAATACAAATAATCTGTTTGCCATATTTCTCTTGTTTAAATAGGTAGATGTGAATGAAGTTTACTAAAGCGTTTAAATAAAATACTATACAATAGCGATACAATGAAAGCAAGCAATACATTGTATAAACCATAGTAATATCTTAGAACAGAAGCGTGTTCGTAGTAACCAGAATCAGGATTAGCAATTGCAGCCGCAAGTTGCTGATCTCCTGTCCCTAATATAGTTAGGTTGAAAACCCCCACTGTACTGGCAAATACAATTATTAATCCAACCACAACGGCTATTACCCAATGCCAACCTCTTAGATAGGGGAACCATCTTTCAAAATAAAAAATAGCCATAATAGCTAATGGTATTAGTATAAACATTAAACCTATTGCAACATATCCTTGGTCATTATACATAGCATCATATATAAGCTGATACTTACCATCATAGAGTATCTGTTCGTAAATACTAGCAAAGAAATCTTTCATATTAATTTCTGCTCAAAGTCACTGTTTTAGTTGTTAAATATTTTTGATTAGAGACTTCTGAATAAGCATCAACTATCCCTTGAATCAGATACTTAAACCCAAACGTTTTAGTAGAATCACCTTCAATATTACGATCATCATCGGTATGAGTCTCCTGCACCCATGCCGGAAGTTCATTTAACAGCTTTATATCGATTATTCCTTGAGGTAAGCCGGTAGCTTTTAGAGTTATCAAATGGGTAGGTGTAAAACTTGTAATATTTGTAACCATTTCTGGAGTATACTTTTCAACTTTGATAACCTCAAAATAGCCAGTTACTTCATAGTGATCATTATCAGTGAGATAATCATCGGATAATGGAAGGTCTGAATAGTCAACTCCAACAGAAAATTCGAATTCACCGGCTTGGTTTTGTTCTACTTCAATTAAACGGTTTGAGTCCTCTCTATCCTGCCTGAAGTTTCCTTTTCTATTGTATGCTGTAGATGGCTCATAATCAACTTGATAATCAGTAGGCAAAAAGAATCTAGTATGATTTACATAGCCAGATAGGTTCTCTAAATATTGGTCATCAAAATAATTATTAAGTATCCCTGAGTTACCAAGAATAAAAACATAAAAAGGTCGATTCTGGTTAATTACAATGCCATCCGTTGTAACTCCATAATAATAAGCACCCGAAAAAGTGGATTCCAACTTTACAAGTAGAGTCTGGATATTTTCGGATTCTAATCGATCGATGAACTTATTTCTTGTCTCAAACCCTTCTGATATAATTGATGTGATTGGTTGTGATTTGTCTTGAATGTCATAAATACCATCAGAAACAAAAACAGAGATGTTGTTTAGACTTGCATGGTCTAATGCAATTTGAAACATTGCGAAACATTGCGTTTAGATCGTTGCCACTAACGTCTCCCTGGTTAAAACAGGTTGGATTTAAACAGTTTATGAACTCTTGAGCACTGTTCCCTAATGGTGTGGTTACAATATCTCTTGGTCCATTGATTAAGTTGTAATCAAGTTCTACATCATCTCTCCTAAAATTGGGATTTTGGGCAAGATTAGATACAGCCAGTATAAAATTATTGACACCTTCTTGAGATTCATCCCGGTTTACATACCCAACCATCCCCCCTGAGTTGTCCACAAAAAAAGAAACTTTATTTGCATTGATGTCATCTGTTGTATTTGAAGTACCTGATTCACTATTAGATACTTCTCCACTAACCTCACTGCTTCTTTGGTTAGGTCTCTCACAGCTTGATACAACTAAAATAAGAATTAGAATAATTCCAGCTGTAAGAAAGTAGAATAAATAACTTGTTCCTTGTTTCATTACCAATCTATTGCGTCCCGTATCTTTCTTTAAAATCGTAGCATCAACTAACAAAACATAAAAGATTAGAAAATTACAATTATCGAAGGATCTTTTTCGAATACAAAATGTTAATAGACTAAAAACCATCCTTCATAAGCCATATACCCCGTTTTGACCAAATCCCGCCTCTAAGCGCCTATCTCTTTTTAGCAAGGGCTTGGTATTCCTAATTTCCCAAATTAGTGTACATTCTGTGAAAATATTTCATTTCTGCCCTAAACTTTTGTATCTCCTGCAACTTTAGTGGTGATTTTAAACTTTCAGCTTTGCATTCGCTTTCATTTCTTATTATTTTACCCCAATATCATTTAGAAGAGAACCAACAAACGTTTTAAAAAACTGCGAATGAAGTTCGAGGCAAAAACAGTACGCAACACAATCAACAAAGCTTTTCTGAAGGAGCCGGTTGAGCGGGGTGCTTTTGAAAATTTTAGAGGGTACCACAGCAATTTTTGTATACCTGATGGAAAAAACCGGGACTTTGGCTTGTGTCGCTATATGGGTCCTTACTCTCGGTATTTTTCAAATTGCAATTTCTAATTATTAAGAATAATTAATGCGTTAAAAAGCCTTTAAGAATGGAAAAACAATTCGAATATCTCATCAATTTGGCCAAAGAGTATGAAATATATGAAAATGATGATAAGGCATTATTTGAGGCATTACATAATTTAAGTCAGGATAAGCTTCAAAGCGTGTTTGAAGACTATGGAGATCCTAAGCTACCATATCAACCTATTAATATGCTACGTGCTGAGGTTGCGGGTATGCTATTGAATGGAGAACAGGTAACTCCGACAACTGTAGAAGAGATTAAAAATAAAATAAGAAAAAAGAAGCGAGAGCAATTAAATTACGTTCCTGACAATCAGCTGGATAAAATGGATGCTTCAACCAAAGAGACCAAGCCCTTTTGGTCTTGGACAAGATTTTGGCCACTCTTTTACCCTTTTTTCTATCGAGATACAGTGAAGGAAACAGTTCGGCAATATCTTTAAACAAATCAGCAAGCAGTTAAAAAAGGATTTAGACTTATCTGATTACCAAGTTCATTTTGTTGATTTTCGAGGAGCTCAGAGTTTTGGTAGTAGCATATCCTGGTTGGCTTTATATCCTCCACAAAAAGAATCCCATAAAGATGCTTATCAATTTTTTGTTCGTTTTGGCAGTAAACCAAAAGCTGGTTTAATGGCAGGAGGGACATTAAAAGAAATCATTTAGACAAAGATTACCCAAAAGAAGAACTAACCAAAATAAAAACATATTCAGATGTAGTAGAAGTTCTTAAAGGACTAAAAGTTGAGATAATTAAGCTAAATCAAGGTCCTCGTAACTACTATAAATTTAGCCCCGGCTCCCAAGCTATAGACTGGGACAGGTTCAAGGAAGAGGGAAGAATTGGAATTGGATATAAAGATCTTGGAATGGGAGATATTTCTAATGCAAAAAGTAGAGAGGAACTAAATGAGAGAGCTGGGTTGCCAACGGATAGCTCTTCTAATCAAACATGGAATACCTGGTTATTTAAAACCGCAAAACTGGGCGATATTGTTTTTTCCAATCAAGGAGTCAATAAAGTACTTGGAATAGGTATTATAACTGGCGAATATGAGTATCATGAGGACGATAAGTATCCCCATCAAAGAGAGGTAAACTGGCTTACTACTAAAGTTTATGAATATAAATCTCATACATTCAAAGATTACGCGACTCTGTTTTGGCCCGATACATTTAGTCCGACAAAAACATGGCAATTTATATTTAGTGAGTATGTAAGACTGTACCCTGAATTAACCGGAGTATTTGATGAACACAATTTGGATTATAGCAGTGTGAATGCTTCTATAAAGGGTCCAGATCCTGAACCAAGCGAGATCAATTATTGGTGGCTCAATGCTAATCCTTCTATTTGGAGTCTGAGTGATCAAAAGGTGGGAGACCGACAAACCTATACCTCACGTAATGAAAAAGGTAACAAACGGAGGATTTACAAATATTTCGAGACGGTTAAATCAGGCGATATTATGGTTGGTTATGAGAGTAGTCCATCCAAACAGATTCGGGCTATTATGCAAATTACTGAGGAGCTTCACCAATCCGAAGATGAGGGAGAAGTCATAGAGTTTGAAATTATCGAAAAACTCGAAGTACCCGTAAGCTGGAATGAATTAAAAAGTGACCCAAGCCTCAATAATTGTGAAGTTTTTATCAATAACCAAGGGAGTCTTTTTTCCTTGAGCGAGGAAGAATATGATATTATCAGGGCGACTATTGACCAAAAGAATATTTCCGAAGAGCGTAAATTAGAAAGTAGTACAAGAAAACCATATGATTTTGATAACGACCCTGACAAACCATTTATATCAAGGCGAAAGTTTGAGGAAATTATATCAATCCTAAAGCGCAAAAAGAATATCATCTTACAGGGTCCTCCCGGAGTAGGGAAGACTTTTATCGCTCGGAAGTTGGCCTATCAGATTATGGGTTATGAAAATGACTCTCAAATCGAATTTGTTCAATTCCACCAGTCTTACAGTTATGAGGATTTCATTCAAGGCCTTCGGATTACTGAAAATGGAGCGACAAATTTAAGAAATGGGATTTTTTATGATTTTTGCCAAAAAGCCCATACACATAAAGAACGAGATTTTTTTCTCATTATAGATGAGATTAATCGTGGAAATTTAAGTAAGATTTTTGGTGAACTGCTAATGCTCATTGAAGCTGATAAACGAAATAGCAGTTACGCAGCCAAGCTTACCTATGCCGAGGATGAAGAAGATACTTTCTTTGTTCCAGAGAATCTCCACATTATAGGTACCATGAACACCGCTGATCGCTCACTATCGATCATTGACTATGCTCTGCGCCGGCGCTTTGCTTTTATAAGCTTAGAACCAATATTTGATGATAATTTTTCTGCCTTTCTTGAAACACAAGGGGTTTCAAAATCTCTGAGAGATCATATTCATACATCAGTCAGAAAGGTTAATGAGGTTATTAAAAAAGATTTGAATGAAGGATTTCGGATTGGTCATAGTTATTTCTGCACATTCAAGAATAATCAAAATGATGGAGATTGGTACCAGGAAACTATTGAATATGAGATCAAACCACTGCTCGAAGAGATCTGGTTCGATAATTCTGATCAGGTAAGAAAGATGTATGAAATTCTAAGCCTTTAATCTGATGCAGATTCCCGTTGAGAACATCTATTTTCTGCTATGCTATGCCTGGGACAAACTTGAAGAAAAGGATCGGGTAAATGTGTCAACCGATGGTAGACATGATCTGCTTGAATTATTATCCCAAGTATTGATTAATGGTTCGAGGATTCTTCTAAAACGTGGTTTGGAACACGACTATGTTTCTCATACACAAGAAAGTGTTGGTGTTAAGGGGAAATTAGAAGTTAGTAAATCTGTTAAACAGAACTCTTTTCAACGGTTGCATGCAGTCTGTAACTATGACGAATATTCTGCGGATATTCTTCATAATCAGATCCTCATAACTACCTTATTTCAACTGTTATATGCGGTGAGATTAGATGATGATTTAAAGCATGATATTCGAAGGATTCTCCGAAGATTTCCTCGAATTCAGATCATCGATTTAAATCCGGTTGTTTTTGACAAGATAAAAATACACAGGAATAATCGGTTTTATGAGTTTTTACTAAACGTTTGTCAGCTAATTTACGAAAATCAACTACCGAATGAAGATGAGGGAACATGGGCTTTTTCTGATGTGACAAGAGATGAGGATAAAATGGCTATTCTATTCGAGAAGTTTGTCCTGAACTATTACAAGAGAGAATATTCAGAATGGGATGTCAGAGGAGAATATATCTATTGGAATTTTGACGTCGATGATGATAAAAACCTTGAGTATCTACCAAGAATGGAAACAGATATTACTCTGCGTAAACCGCATGAAAAGATCATTATTGATACGAAGTACTATAAGGATACCATGCAAAGGAACTATGATACAGATAAAATCAAATCTGGAAATCTCTATCAATTATTTAGCTACCTAATGCATCAACAGGATGGAACTGAACGTAATTTTAGAACGAAAGGAATCTTATTATATCCTACTATTTCAGAAGAGTATGACTTGGAATATCAGTACAATCAGCATCCAGTTGAAATAAGGACGATTAATTTAAATCAGCACTGGTCGAGAGATAAAAAAAGGTTAAGTAGTATTGTTTGATAGTCGGTTATGTATATGGAGTATAGTTGGTTCTGTGTCAGACGACATTTTTAAAATGGATTTGTGTAAGTATGCGTGAATTATACACTATACTGCTTTCCATTTCCATTCCTATCTCATTTTCTTTACTATCCACTGTTGAGAAAAAATTCACTGAGTAGTAATCGGGATCACAACACCATTCATCTATGACATCAGACACCCTCAAAGACCTTGAAAACCGCCTTTGGGAAGCGGCCGACAACCTTCGCGCCAACTCCGCCCTCAGTTCCTACGAATATTCCACACCGGTACTCGGGCTTATTTTTCTTCGCTACGCCTGGCACCGGTTTCAGCCGGTGCATGAGGAGCTGCAAGAGAAAAGCAGCAGCCGGGTAACTATCGGGCCGGACCAGTTATAAGGCCAAAGGTGCCATTTACCTGCCGGAAGCATGCCCGGTACGACTACCTGCTGGAGCTTCCGGAGAAGGAGGATATCGGCCAGAAGATCAATGAGGCGATGGAGGCGATTGAAAAGGAAAATCCCGAGCTAAAGGATGTGCTGCCCCAGGCAGTACAAGAAATTTGGGGATCAGATTCTGAAAGACCTCCTGAAAAGTTTCTCCAACATTGGTGATGGAGTAAGCGGGGATGTGTTCGGACAGATCTATGAATACTTTCTCGGCAAGTTTGCCATGAGTGAGGGGCAGAAAGGGCGGAGAGTTTTTTACGCCGACTACCCTGGTACAGTTGATTGTTGAGATCATCGAACCCTTTAGTGGTAAAATTTTGGATACAGCTTGCGGATCGGGCGGTATGTTTGTGCAGAGTGCCAAGTTTCCGGGAGCGCCACCGGCAGAATAGCGGCGATGTGCTCTCCATCTACGGACAGGAGAAGGTGGAAAACACGGTTCGCCTCTGCAAGATGAACCTGGCGGTGCATGGATTGGAAGGAGATATCCGGTCAGGGAACAGCTACTATGAGAACATTCACGATGTGGTGGCGCAAGTTCGATTATGTGATGGCCAATCCGCCGTTTAACGTGAGCGGAGTGGATAAGGAAGCGATTGAAGGCGATCCCCGCTACCCGCTGGGCATACCGAGTACGGACAACGCCAACTACCTCTGGATACAGGAATTTTACAGTGCGCTGAACCCTGAAAACGGCCGCGCCGGGTTTGTAATGGCCAACTCTGCTGCCGATGCCCGCCACAGCGAGATGGAGATCCGCCGGAAACTGATTGAGGAGGGCGTGGTGGATGTGATTATTTCCATCGGCTCCAACTTCTTCTATACGGTGACGCTGCCCTGTACGCTCTGGTTCTTTGATAAGGGCAAGAGAGGCACCGACCGCGAGAACAAGGTGCTGTTTGTCGATGCCCGGAACATCTACCGGCAGATTGACCGCGCCCACCGCGACTTTACCCGCCGAGCAGATCGACTTCCTGGCCGGCGATTCGTGCGCCGGTACCGGGGTGAGGCGATGGAGGACACCCTGCCAATGGCTGCTGAACCGGAATGTAGAGTACAACGCCGACGGCAATACGATTACCCAGCCGGAAAACATGAACGAGCTCTTTCCGAATGGAGAGTACAAAGACATTCCCGGCCTCTGCAAAGTGGCTACCATTGAAGAGATTGAAGAACAGGGCTGGAGCCTGAACCCCGGACGCTATGTGGGCGTGGCCGAGCGGGAAGAGGATGATGTGGATTTTAAAGTGCGACTGGAGGAGCTGTATGAGGAGCTGGAATTGTTGAATGTAGAGGCTTCGACACTGGAAAATGAGATTTCTGAAAATATTCAGAGCTATATTAAATAAAGACATAATGCTTTTCAAAGATTCGTACAGTTATAAAGTGGACCTAGGTTTTGCAGAAATAAGGTAAGAAGTTCATCACTATTTGGGCATGGCTGAATGGTAAATCCATCCACGGGTTTATGTTCAAATACTCTTGAAACTTGTAGATGTGACAGAGATAGCAGAGCACGATTTAAAGACGGGATACGCTTTTAGACCAGGACTGCGCGTAGAAGATGCGGAAACTGCACATCTAATCAGATGGAATTAAATCGTTTTGGCATTATTAATGTTTTTGTTTTTGAGCTAAAGAAGAAGTTTGGATATAAATTACATGTATTACTACCTGGATATAAGTCAACTTATACGAGATACGCAAAACAGTGTTGCCAGGGGCTTCCAAGGCAAACAGCGTGCAGAAATGAACGTGCTATCGAGACATTAAATACCTCCACTTGAACATCTCAGCAAAAAATCGCCTCCATCTCTCTGCCTTTGATGACCTGATTGAAACAACACCCGGCGCATTGCCATCCTGGAGGAGATGGCCCGGCTCATCTACCGCGAGTGGTTGTGCATTATCGTTATCCCGGTTATGATGAGGATGAGTTGGTGGATCGGGGATGGATTTTGGTGAGGTTCCTGAGGGTGGCAGGTAAAACAGATAAAAGATATCGTAAACAAAAGCAATGAAGGGTTAAAACCTATTGATTACCCTGATGAAGGGTTTTATTACTACAGTTTTTCTGCATATGATGAGGGGCAACGACCGGAAGTTATTAAGGGTGAGAGTATTAGTACAAGGAAAATAATTTGAAGACAAACGATGCTGTTATTATTTCCAAGTTAATTCACGAATTCCTCGAATACGGTATGCCAAGCCAAAGACTGATCGACGCTGCTTGACTTCAACTGAGTTTTTGATCTTGAATGGAGTTGGCGGTATTTTGAAATGAACTTTTGTTTATGGTCTATTGAGTTCCAAAAAATTCTATGGAAGATTCAGGAGTTTGACCGGTGGCACCTTGACAAGTCACCAACGTGTTAAACCAAAAGATTTTCGAAAAATGAAAGTTGCATTGCCCAAGGAAAACAACTGCAGAATTCCAGGAAAGAACAGGAAAACTATCTGATTTAGCTCATAACCTGAGAGAAAGGAATGAGAAGCTAAAAAAGACCAGAGATTTACTTTTGCCTAAACTGATCTCTGGGGAAATAGAAGTTCAAAGATAGCAATGTTATGATTTTAAAAAAGAATTAGAAGCTGAAAAGAGGTTTAAATTCTCCAGGATTTTAAGTGGCCAAATCCTAGTCTTTCCAAGATTTCAAAAGTTATAATGTTATTTACCTATGGAATGGCTCGGGAAAAAGCACTTTGACAGAATTAATACAGGAATTAGAGCCTGAAGGAGAGATGCCTCAAAGATTCAGAGATAGTGAGTTTGAATTGATCTCTTTCTGATGACAATGGCAATGAAATAGTAATAAATAAGGACAATACTGATTCTGCCCCTTTGATAAGAGTTTTCAATGAAGATTTATTGATCAGCATATTAAATGGGAGAAAATTCAGGCTGATCTATTGCATTTTTGGGAAAAGATGATGCCAGCAAAAAGAAAGAAGCAGATAGGCTTAAAGAAAACCGTAAATCATTAAATGAGGAGCATGATGTAAATAAAAAGAAAGAGACGATATAAAAAGATATATCGAAATGAAAAAAGATAATGCGAAAATCATAAAAGACACTTTAACTACTGAGGGACTATCCGATAAGTATGCCAATTATGACAAATCTAACATAAACTCACGATTAAAGAGCACCTTCAGTTAAAAGAAGTGAGGACTATACTCATCTCATAAAATATGAAGATGAATCAGCTAAAATAAAAAAAGCTATCCATCAAACTCCGAAGAAAAATCGTCTATTGCTAAACTGAATATCACGGGTATATCAGAATTATATAAATCAATAAGAAGTTTTTTACAAGAGACAGTGGTTTCAAAGGCTATAACTGAACTGAAGGAAAAACCGGAAATTGAAATGGAAAGAAATGGATTTAATATCCATATAGAAAATGATCTTGGGATATGTCAATTTTGAATCAAGAAATCCCCAAAGAGAGAGTTACGAAATTAGAGGGACATTTTAGTGATACGTACAATGATTTCTTGCGGAAATTAGATTCACTTAAACGGGAGGTAAAAAATGCTAATATAAATCTAAAGATACCCCATGTATCAGAGATTGACAGCACACTCCAGCAATACTTTGAAATAAAATTCATGAAGTTTGAAGAACTTGAAAATAAATATAAAAGAATATTCCGAGAACTATTGAGTGAGATAGAAAGGAAGGAGAATAACCTTCATAAATCTTTAGAAATTGAAATAACGTTTAATCAGAAATTAGAATCTAGATATATGATATTGTAGAGCAAAATCAATTTGATTATCGAAGATCATAATGAAATTGTAGAAATTTTGAGGATGAAATTTTAAGAAAAAAAGAGTCTCGGAGAAATCTCATATAATATCAAATATAACTGAATTGATCAAGCTTGAAGAAAGATCAAGAAGAATCTGAAAAAACCTTAGAGGAACTACAAAAGAAGACAAGAAAATTGAGTGAGAAAATCGATGAACTTGAAAATGAAAATGTTGGCGAATTGACAGGCTGCAGAGACTTTAAGTCAGTACCTGACGCAATATTTAGGTAGAGATGAAATCCAAGTAACCTTTGAAGAAGAGACAAAAGGATTCCATTTCAAGAGAGGTGATAAAGAGGCTACAAATTTGAGTGAAGGTGAGAGAACTGGGATTGGCACTCATATACTTTCTTACAAGTCGGCAAGATTCTGATATCGATGATTGTATTGTTGTAATTGACGATCCTGTATCAGTTGATGCCAATTCCATTATCTCATGCCTTTTCTTTTATTAAAGAGCATTGTAAAAAGGCTGAAACAACTGATTTTATTAACCCACAATTTTGAATTGTTAAGACAATTAAACAAATGGTTTAAGCATGAGGGAAAAAAAGAATCGAGATTTATGATACAATGTTCCAATAATGAAAATGTTAGGTCTTCCAGTATTGTCAAGCTTGATTCGTTACTACAGGACTACGAATCTGAATATCACTACTTATTTAAGTTGCTATACATTAGAAATGAAAAATGATGACTCATATGAATCTGTTTATCATTTTCCCAATATAGCAAGACGTTACTTAGAGATGTTTTTTAGTTCGTGCTCCTGTCGAAAAAGGAATGCATAGTAAAATTGAAAAAGTAGTTAAGAAAGGTGCTATAACTCAAGAGGAAGGGACAGCTTTACGACACTATTTAAACGTCTATTTTATGGTGACAGCTCAACAAATCATTTACAAGATTTGATGTAACCCATTTAGCTAAATCAAAGGAAGCAATCGAATCTGTTTTAAATCTTGTGAAAAAATACGACGAGAGACATTATGAAGAAATGGTAGAATTAGTAAGCTAAAGAAGGTTACTATGTCTAAATACACCGAAGACAGCATCCGTCGAACAACCCGCCGTTGAACTATTTCCAGCGTTACTAAACTGGAAAACGTACAATGCCTATGATGAGGTTTTGGGAGCAGAGGGAGATCTGAGCAGGGAGACCACGGAAGAGGTAGTGCTGACGAATATTCTTCGGGAAAAGCTTCAGACGTTTAATCCGGATATCTCCGAATGAACAGATTGAAGAGGCGATCAAAGAGATTACACGAGACCGATCCTCGGTTCATCCGGTCAAAGCCAATCAGCAGGTGTATGACCTGATCCGCGATGGCGTGGATGTAGAGTACCGGAACGCCGAGGGAACGCAGGTTCAGCATACGGTAAAGGTAGTGGACTGGTCAAAACCCGAGAAGAACGACTATCTGCTGGTCAGTCAGCTATGGGTATCCGGCGAGATGCACCGGCGCCGGCCCGATCTGATCGGATTTGTCAACGGCCATCCCCATGATTTTGTTTGAACTCAAGAAACCGGCCCGACGCCTCTATGAAGCCTATCACGATAACCTGCACGATTATAAAGATACGATTCCTCAGCTTTTCTGGTATAACCAGGTGATTATCCTCTCCAACCGGATCGGATACCAAAGTAGGAACCATCACCTCACCCTGGGAGCATTTTAACGAGTGGAAGAAGATCAGCGATGAGGAGGAGCCCGGTAGAGTGAGCCTGGAGACAGCCATCCGGGGAATCTGTGAGAAAGAGCGCCTGATGGATCTTCTGGAACACTATGTGCTGTTCAAAACCTCCGGCGGGGAACCTCAAAAGCTGCTGGCCAAAAACCACCAGTACCTGGGAGTGAACAACGCGATTCAGGCCGTACGACACATCGAGAAGAACAAGGGAAAGCTTGGCGTATTCTGGCACACACAAGGGAGCGGTAAGAGTTTTTCGATGGTATTCTTCACCCGGAAGATCATGCGGGCCCTGCCGGGCAACTGGAAGTTTGTGATTGTGACCGACCGCATTGACCTGGACGATCAGATCTACAAGAATTTTGCCTCCGTAGGAGCTGTTACCGAACCGGAGAAAACCGTGCGGGCCGACAGCAAGGAACAGCTTCAGCAGCTTCTCCGGGAGAATCACCGCTATGTGTTTACGCTGATTCACAAATTCCACGCACGGGACGGCGAGGAGTTCCCGGTCCTCAGCGAAGATGAGGATATCATTGTGATGACCGATGAGGCGCACCGAACCCAGTACGATGTGCTGGCCATGAACATGCGGAAGGCTCTGCCCAATGCGGCATTTCTCGGCTTCACCGGAACCCCGCTGATCAAAGGAGAAGATGAAAAGACGAGGGAGGTATTCGGGGACTATGTGAGCGTGTATGACTTTAAGCAGTCCATTGAGGATGGTGCTACCGTACCGCTGTTTTACGAGAACCGCATTCCGGAGCTTCAGCTCACCAACGAAGATTTGAATGAAGAGCTGGCTGAGATTCTGGATGATGCCAACCTGAACGAGAAACAGGAGGAGAAGCTGGAGCGGGAGTTCCGGCAGGAGTATCACCTGCTTACCCGGAACGACCGGCTGGAGACCATTGCCGAAGATCTTGTGGAACACTTCCTGAACAGGGGATACATGGGCAAAGGACTGTTCATTGCCGTGGATCGGTTTACGGCGATCAAGATGTATGACCTGGTTGAAAAGATATTGGCAGAAGAAATTACAGGAGTATAAAGCGGAGCTGAAAACGGCTGTCGGTTCCCGGCGCAATGCAGCTACTGGAGAAAGTCCATTTTATGAACGAGACCGATATGGCCGTGATGATCTCCCAGTCCCAGAATGAGATCCGGGATTTTGAGGCAAAAGGGCTGGATATCAAAAAGCACCGGCTGCGAATTGAGAAAGAGCCGCTGGATGAGATGTTCAAGGATGAGGACAATCCGCTGCGCCTGGTGTTTGTCTGCGCGATGTGGATCACCGGCTTTGATGTGCCCAGTTTGTCCACTCTCTACCTCGACAAGCCGATGAAGAGCCACACCCTGATGCAGACCATCGCCACGGGCCAATCGCGTGTTTGAGGGCAAAAATAACGGCCTGATTGTGGATTATGTGGGAGTGTTCCGCAACCTTCAGAAAGCTCTGGCTATCTATGCGACCGGCAAGAAAGAGGATGAGGGCGGTGAAGCGCCGGTGAAGAATAAAGAGGAGCTGGTTCGTCAGCTCGAAGAGGCGATTGCGGAAGCGAAAGCATTCTGCGATGAACAGGGAGTGGACCTGGATAAGATCATTCAGGCAAAAGGATTTGATCAGACTGTCTACCTGGATGAGTTTGCCAAAGCAATTGTGGAGTATAGGGAGCTGGATGAGTCGGTAGATGATGCCGTTGAGGAAGTTCTGATGAACGATCAGAAGAAGAAAGAGTTCAACAAACATGCGCGGGTGGTGAACAAGCTCTACAAGGCGATCCTGCCCGATCCTGATGCGTATCAATATCTGCCGGTACGGTCTGCATTAAAAGCAATTGCCGACAAGATCAAAGTACTGGAGCCGTTTCAGCCGGATGATATCTCTGAAGTAGAATATAAAATTGAAAAGAAGCTGGACGAGTCGATTGTCAGTGAGGGTTACACGATTGATTACGATACCGAACTGATTGACATCGGGAAGATCGATTTTGAGAAGCTCAAAGAGCGCTTCAACAAGAAAGAAGCATAAGCGTATTGAGCTGGAGAAGATTAAAACCACACTGAAAGAACGCATCGAAGATATGGTGGAGCAGAACCGTACCCGGATGGACTTCAAAGAGCGGTTCGAGGAGATGATTGAGAAGTACAACAACTACAGCATCAATGTGGATCTGCAGCTGGAAGAGCTGTTCGATCTGGCCAAAGACTTGAGTGAGGAGGGAGAACGCGTCAGTTAAAGAGAACATGGATGAGGAGGAGCTGGCTATCTTCGATATCGTCACCCAGCGCGAGAAAATCGATCTGAAACCGGCCGAACGAAAAAAGATCAAGGAAGGAGTTCACGATCTGATTGAAAAGCTGAAGCAGGAGAAGCTGGTGCAGGACTGGAAAAAACAGCAGCGCTACATCTCCGATGTGAAAGTAACCATCGAGCAGGAGTTTGACGACATTCTCCCCGATGTGTACGACCGGCGCCTGTTCACCTCAACGGTGAATGAGGTGTTTGATCATGTGTATCAGAGGTATTGAGTGGAAATTATGAATAAAAGCATATTTAAAGATCAAGAAAGGATAATGAACCGTTTATGTTTACAGGTCAATAAAAGGTTGTATCAATTCAATGTAACTCCATTGGCTTTGCAATAGTGGAAAAAGGTGGCAATAGTTACAGTAGCTGCCCCTTTCCCCTTTGTGCGTAAACAGTGAGAATATTGCTGGTCTGTTTCTCTTTCATTGTAACCTGGGTAGAATTGTGAGACAGAGTGAAAGTACTCTCGGCCCGACTCGCCAAACTCATCGGCCAACGCAAATCCTATTTTTAACCAAATATCGTACGAATCAGTAATATCGATTCTCCTATCTTCGACCTGTTTTACAAGCCTCTGTACTTGAACATGGGAATCCGTTTGAAATCTATAGGTTTTCCTCTTCCCTGATTGATTTGAAGATTTGTTAGATTCATAAAGAAGTTCGAGAGGTTTTGCATTGTGACTGAAGTATGCATCAGGATCATAGCTGTAACCGCGCAGAGAGGCTACATGTGAAGGCTTATCATCCAGTTTGATTCCATAGTTCCCAAATGCATTTTTCATCGCCTTAAAATGGTTTTTATGCTTCTCTGGATATTTAATCGGAATGAGTCCCCAGTATCCCTTCCCGGACACAGACAGTCCGACATAAGCCACGTTTACTATTTTGGATATTTCTTCTTTGAGTGCTTTAAAGTTGGCAATATTTATATGGTCTTTTCCGTCAATGTCGAATTGTATCAAACCTGAATGCTCAATTAGCTTCTCTTTTGATCGATACGAAAACTGGCCAGATGGAGTGATAGCTGGCAGAGTTGCCTTTAAGTGCGTCACGCTCTTTTTTGTCTTTAATCTCCCTGATGCGTTGAACCTGCTTAGCGTATTTTGAAGATTGAAGCCACTGTAACAAATTCACCGGTTTCGGGTTGTCGGAAGTTCTGTAATTTTTGAAGCAGGATATCTTGACGTTTAATACAGATTTCATCGTTATCTATTCGCAACTTCTTGATTAATGAAATCAGTGAAGTCAGTGGTTTTACATTTCACTCACACAGATATATACACTGATTTAACTGATTGAAGAAAACACATGTGTGAGTTGAGTTAAGTAAAATATATAATCACCTACTTCACCGATTACATTGATTATTGATTCTAAAATGGTACCTCTGATTTGAGATTCTGTGCGGTTTCAATTCTTGCTCGTTTAGGAAGTTCCTTTTTTGCATAGATTGCAGAACGTTTGCCTCCAATTTTCCATAAACCATCTTTTGCAGCATCATTCTCTTCACCCTTATATACCCAGCCGTTTCAAAACGATGAGGTATTTGCCTGTTATTTCGGCGATCATTCAACCAATCATAGAAATCTCCACCTGCGGCTTCTGCTACCATGTTAATCGTCACGGCATCAGGGTTGTTTAATTTGTCGAGTGCATCAGCAAGCTCTGCATCTTCGGGAGCTCTGTTTGAATCTACAATCTCCCAAAACCCATCCGTTTTTGGTGGCGGGGCTTTTGGATCGAAATTGCTTAAATCATATTCCTTCAAGAAAGCAGCTACATGATTGGTACCGCCATTGCCATACCAATCCCATATAATCTGCCAGTAATCTTCACTCAAAATCTGGCTTTGTTATATTTCGCTCCATGCAACGTAATGGCGGCGATCATCTGCGGGTATATAGATCCCGCTTGTTTTGTGATTCGTTGTTATGACGACTCCGCACAAATTTGGCACGCTGTATTCCTGCCTGTTTTTCTCATCGCATCGTAGCGCCATCGGCGGAGAAGCTGTAAAGGTTTTTAAATGCTCATAAAGCTTATATCTATCTTTATCTCCAAGGTCTCGGGCTTCGCTGACATGCAGAATTACCGACTTGATAAATCCATTAAACCTCCCCAAAAGTTGATTTGGATTTACGTCTTCCATATTCCAGGGACCAATTGCATGTCTAACGGGTTCAAGTATCGTGTCTTTACCAATCCCCTGCTGCCCTCCCAAAACTAAAGCGTGATTAATCTTAACTTCTGGATATTGCACTCGTTGAGCCAACCAACAAAAGATATGATCGACATTTTCCGGATACACTTTTGTAACATGGTTAATCCATTTATGAGCCTTATCGGGATCTCCAAGATCGATTTTTGGGGGTTGATACAAATTGAAAGAAGTAGAACCATAAGCATCAACAATGCCTCCATTGACCACCGAATTTATTTTCTAACAGCATTGGGTGACCTGGCATCCATGTCATCTGCTCAACCGAACGGTTTTTGGCCAACCATTCTGTAGCTTCGATAGCTTTTATTCCGATTTAGTGTAGTTATTAGTACCAACCTTATTTATTCTTGAATTAACGCTTCTCGCAGGCCATAAATCTTTTGTAGGTATGTATATGAATTTATTTTCTGGAGCATAGGCATAAAAATCATCAACTGCAGCTCGGCTTTTACTGAATCATTATGTTTCTCCTTATCTTAATTTTAGTCGATAAGAGTATCATTCAAATCAGTTGATGCTGGTATTTGAACTACAGACCACCTTCTTACTTTTCACTCATACATCTTTACCTCTTCGTTGCCGGTTTCAATAATCGATCAATGACTTTCCGCTCGAAGTACTTCCGACGTCCTTTCCCGCTAATTTTTAGGCTGGGTATAAACCCATCATCACTCGGATGGAGGTTGCTGCGGTTCAGTACCGTTCTTTGATCGATACCATATTCGGCTTCAATATCCTGGGCTGTCAGATATTTGGAAGAGTTGCGCTTGTTTTGAAGGGCACTAACTACGAAGTCAAGCTTATCTTCGAGTTTGGTTATTTTGTTGGAGTAACGTTTTTTCTGATTGCATGACTCATATGTTTCGTTTGAATTAACAGATGAAACATATGGATTATGGGATATAAAGACATTTCATATCAGCAACTTAGAAGATGAGATTTTAATAGAAAAGTTCTAATTGAGAAGGGGTTTTTTATTAAAATCCTAAATAACCTGAAAATGCTTCCCATTGAGTGCTCAAAAGTGAATTTTATTTCAGAGTTTTAATAAGTCAAATCTCAAAATTTTAACTTAAAGTTGTTATAAATGGATTGGTAATAGCTTACTCTCGCTAAGTATGAAGTCAATTCGTCCTAAAACTTCGAAATTCGATTTAGCTTCATTTACATTTTCTGAGAGTGACCTTTCATTTGATTTGCCTTTGAACATTTTATCATATATTTCATCGACACTTCGTACAAGCTTTTTGTAAGTATACTTTTCGGAAAGATTTAAGTGCATTTCCACATGCTCAATAGCTTTTATCTGTGCTATATTTTTTGAAATATCATTGAGTCTCGCGATTAATGTTTCAATTAGGCTATTACTTAAATAGCGAAAATAAATCTTATCATCACTTTCATTTATCCGAGAAACTGCCAATGCTTTGAAGGGTGTATAGTGAATTTTGTCTAACTCTTTTTTCTTCGAGATCAATTTATTTCCCGGGCAAATGCTAAAGCACCTTTAATTGATTCATTTTTCTGCTTTTCATACTGCTTCAAAAGCTCATTTTTAAAAGTTTCGTTAAACTTTTCAGAATCAAACCCATTGAATGGTTTCAATGCCGTTTGAAGATGCTTTAAATCCCGATTTTTAAATTCGACGAAGTTCGTTGATAATTGTATCGGGATTGATTGTTCCTGCCCAACATAATGAGCTACTGAATGGCTTCTTAATTCATCTCCAATTAGCATTAAATACAGAATGGTCTTCTCGATTGATTCTGTCTTCCCATCTTTTTCTATGAATATTTTCTTATTCCCCATCAATTCTTGGTTATAAGTCCTAATTTAATCGCACGATCCTTTCGGTCTTTCACTACTAAATTGACATACCGCATGGTTACTTCAATGCTTTTATGGCCCAGCATCTCCTTCACCATCGTTACATCAAAACCCTGACGAATCATATACGTTGCGCATGAGTGCCGTAGACAGTGAAAGTGAATGGTGTCTTTAACCTTGGCCTCATTTACATACGATTTAAAAACCTTGGATACATTATTGCCCGTAAGCGCAATTTCCAATTTCTTTGTCGACCTGGGACTTGGAAATACCAGTCCCTTATTTGGGTAACCATTAAGCTTATGCCAGGCTCTTAATCGGTCATACGCCTGATCAAAAATGATAACCGTTCGTTCCTTCCCGTTCTTCGTATCCGTTACATGTATTTCTCTTTTGTTTAAATTCACATGCTCCCAACGAAGTTGAACCAACTCTTTCCTTCGCAATCCCGTGTAGTATGCAGTAGTGATTAAAGGTTTGAACCAATGCTGCTTCTGCGAATCGTGAGTTATCGCTCCCGATTTTTTATGCTTTAGTTGGTACTTCCGAAAGGCTGTTATGATATCATTCAGCGTCTCTTCATCGAAGATTTTCTCGACCAAATTATCCTTCTTCTTTGGCGGTTTTACATCATCGCAGGGGTTCTTGGAAATGATCTCTTTATTTTTCATCCAGTTGAAGAAAGCCTTGAGATGCCGCAGATAGTTTCGTTGTGTAGCATTGGCGTACCCAGGCTTGAAACAAAAGGTACGGATATCACTTGCTTTTATGAGCGGGGCTGTCATGGATCGACCCACATGTTCAATGAAAAGATTAATAACAGACCGGTATCCTTTTTTTGTTGGTTCAGAAACATGCGATTTGAATTTTAAAAATTGCTTCTTCAAATCTTCCAGATAGTAACTGTCTGCTACCGCTGGCTTAGAACTCTCTTGTTGAGATTTTTCGTATTCCCTTACACTCCATGAATCATCAAAGGGATTGATCTCTCCACGTTGATAGAGTTTTTCATATTCAACTTTTTTATGCTCGGCAATTTTTTTGTAGGAGGTGCCAAGTGCGTAGGTTTTAGTTATCTGCTTCCCATCTTCTCGAGTCTTGAATACGATGGAATAGGTTTTTCCTCTCTTTTTGAGGCTTGCCATGGTAGTACATTTGGCTATTAGAACTCTAATTTCTGTACTACCAATGTACCACCAAATGTACTACCATTTCAAGAAATATTGCCGATTATGTGAAAATCCTTCACAAGAAAAGCTGGTCAAAATGACGAAAAAACATAAAAAAACCCCGTTTAAAGCTAATTAAACGGGGTTTTCAGTAAGTACGCCCGGAAGGATTTGAACCCTCAACCTTCTGATCCGAAGTCAGACGCTCTATCCAGTTGAGCTACGGGCGCAATGAAGAATTCAGGTTTTCCTGAAAAATCAAAGAACAGAAAAATAAGTGTTTTTAATCTTTGATACAACTTCTCCATCCGAGTTTAAAAGCACTGTTTCCATTTCTCAGCTGTCAGAACGTTACATTGAAATTTTTTACTTAAAAATCTTTACAGTGATTCTATTTTGATTATAAATGACCCTGTTTCATTCTTTTTTATTTTTTTGTACTGTGAAGGTTAACTATGAATCAAATACAACCCATTCTTTAAAAATGTCTTTTTTCAACCGTTTTTGTGCAGTTTTCCTTGTCTTGATCTTCAGCTTCTCTTCATTTCTGCTCGCCCAGGAGAATGAAAAAGTTAAACTGGAACCGAATGATTATGAAGAATGGCAGCGTATCACGAATACAGCTTTTTCCAATGATGGCAGCTGGTTTGCCTATAATATTGAGTTGGTAGATGGTGACGGCTGGCTTATGATAAAAAAAGTTGCATCAGACTCAACAGGTGAACACAAATTCATGCATGGTATCAGCCCCGAATTTTCTGAAAATAATGAGTGGGCAGCGTTTCAAATTGGAGTTTCGGAAGAAGAAGAAAAGAATCTTGAGCAACAAAACGAGAGAGTTCAGTACAAGCTTGGCCTTATGAATCTGGCATCTGCCAATGTGGATACATTTGAAAATATCCAACAGTTTGAATTTTCTGAAACAGGGAATCACATTGTCATGAACAAGTACAAACCGGAGGATCAAAAAGGCGGAGGCGAGATTGTTGTTCGAAATCTCCAAACCGGGCAGAATCAGCTCATCGGGAACGTATCTGAATATACGTTTAATGAAGAAGGAACTCTCCTCGCCATAGCTATTGATGCATCAGAAAAACTGGGCAATGGAGTGCAGCTTTTAAATCTGAAGAACCAACATATGGCCGTTCTGGAAAGTGATACGGCGAATTTTAAAAATCTAACCTGGAGTGAAGAAGAAAATGCACTGGCATTTGTTAAAGCCATAACAAACGATCAATACAAAAATAAAACTCATGAGATATATGCCTACCGAAATTTACCATCCTCAACAGAAGCTAATGTATTCAGGCAAAATAGGTTTGAAGAATTTCCGGCTGATCACCGCATTGTTGAATTCCGGGACTTGATTTGGACAGATGACGGAAATACAATCTTCTTTGGCATACAAGAATGGGAGAAGAATGAAAAACCAACAAAACCGGATACACCCGGAGATTCTGAGGCAGAAACTGACAGCACTAAAAACGAGAAACAGGATGTAGATCCTGATGAAGACCTCGATCCAACAAATGTTGAAATCTGGCATTGGCAAGACGACCAGATTCAACCGCGCCAAGAGGTGTTACAAAATTCACTTAAAGAAGAGAATCATCTTTCTGCGTGGCATTTAGATAAAGACTCATTTGTGCAACTGGGTGACAGTTTAATGGAGAATGTTTCACTGACCGGCGATCATCAACATGCCGTTGGTTATGTAGAGAAGCCTTATGAGCCTACATTTGAAGAGGAATGGAGGGATATATACCTGATTGACGTGAATACCGGAGAGCGGGAAAAAATTCTTGAGCGAAGGGAAATTGTCAATACGTCACCGGGCGGCGACTATCTGCTCTATTTTTGGGATAATGAATGGCGGGCGTATGACATCGAAGAGAGAAAAGAGATTAATTTAACCGGGGATGTAAATACGCGGTTTGAAAACTACCACATAGTAACAGGAAGTGAGCAACAACCCCCTTTCGGTAATGGCAGATGGGCTAAAGATGATGCATGGATACTGCTCTACGACGAATATGATGTCTATCGTGCTACACCTGACGGCGATGTGATTGAAAAACTAACAAATGGATCACAGGATAGTATTCGCTATCGCCAGGTTTACCTCGATATGGAAGACGATTTTGTTGAACCAGACGAAGCGCTCTACTTCCACATGTATGGCGATTATACGAAAAAGAGAGGCTACGCCCGACTCGGTAATAACGACAGGTTACATACACTCTTGTATAAAGACCAGCAGATTAACAGACTCAACAAAGCCAAAGATGCCGAAAAGTTTATCTATTCAGCCGAAAGTTCAACCGACTCGCCTGACTTCTTTTATGTTGAGAGAGATTTTAACAATCCCATTGAGCTAACCAACACAAATCCTCAACAGGAGAATTACTACTGGGCTGATGACGAACTTATAACCTTCCATAATGAGCGGGGGAAAAAGCTTCAGGGACGGCTGCTCTATCCGGCAAATTATAATCCCGATAAAAAATATCCCATGATTGTTTATATCTATGAGCGGCGCTCCCAGGATATGCATTCCTACACCATTCCAACTCGCACGAATCCGTATAATTTCAGACGCTTTTCTTCTGAGGGATATTTTGTATTCCAGCCCGATATAACCTATGAGCTGCGGGATCCGGGCATGTCGGCTGTAAAATCTGTACTGCCGGCGGTAGAAAAGGTTTTAGAAACCGGGATGATAGATAAAGATAAGTTGGGATTGACGGGCCACTCTTGGGGAGCTTATCAAACCTCTTTTATTATTACACAAACCAATATGTTTAACTCTGCCGTGGCCGGTGCACCGCTTACCAATATGGTCAGCATGTATAATTCCATCTACTGGAACTCTGGTATGACGGATGCAAGAATATTTGAAATTTCACAGGGACGCTTCCCGGACCCGTGGTGGATGGACTGGGATAAATTCATCGACAATTCTCCCATTTTTAATATGAAGAATACAGAAACACCACTCTTGGTTGAATTTGGTACGGATGACGGTGCAGTTGATTTTAACCAGGGCGTGGAGCTTTATACAACCATGCGCCGCATGGAAAAACCTTTTGTGATGCTGGTGTATGAAGGCGAGAATCATGGGCTGGCCCGCGAGGAGAATCAGATTGACTACGCTACCAGAGCTTTTGAATGGCATGACCACTACCTGAATGGTAAGCCTGCCCCAAAATGGATTAAAGAGGGGCTTCCTTATTTACAGAGACCGGAAATAGTAGAAGAAGATAATGGTGAATAGCTGGAGGCTGGAATGTGGTTTGATGCTTTTAGGAATGTTGAGGACGATTAGTTGATTGTTCGCTCATCGATGTTTTTTTGGAAATTTGGAGTTTGGCAATTGCCTACTGTCAACTATTTGTGATTTTGTCTACTGGTTGATGATGAAACCTTCACTCTAATTAAAATTTTCAACAGAATCGTAAAGAAATGAAAACAATAAATACAATTTTATGATGGCTTCTCTATTTTATCTATCATAAATTTCTTGAATCGATATAGTGCAAATACCATCAACACACATTCGATTCATTTGCTCATTTTGAACTAACATAACATATACCTTATGAAATCAACACCAACTTTTTGCGATAAATATACGACTCTGATATTAAAAACCTTTCTTTCTTTAGCTCTGATATTGAGTCTCACATCCTTAGATTCAACAATTGCTCAACAAAATGATTGGGTGTCTCTTTTTAATGGAGAAGATCTCTCCGGCTGGATGATTCCTGAAGGCGACAATGGGCACTGGAAAGTAGTTGACGGCGTGATTGATTACGACGCCATGAGTGAAGCCGAGGGAGACAAAGCCCTGTGGTCTGAGCAGGAATATGAAGATTTTGTCCTAAAAGTAGACTGGCGTATTAAGGAAGTGCCTTATACCAATCCCAATGTACCTATTGTAATGCCCGATGGTTCTCATAAGTTAGATGAAAATGGCGAGGTGATTCGAATGGGCGTTCCCGATTCCGACTCCGGAATTTACGTGCGCGGGACATCCAAAGCCCAGATTAATATTTGGAACTGGCCAATTGGATCAGGTGAAGTGTATGGCTACCGAACCGATTCTTCCATGCCTGCCGATGTTCGCGCCGGAGTAACACCAGCCATCAATGCTGACAAAAATATTGGCGAGTGGAATACTTTTGTAATTACTGTTGAAGGCAGACACTTAACGGTTGAATTGAATGGCCATAAAGTTTTAGATCATGCTCATCTTCCGGGATTACCTGAATCGGGTCAAATTGCGCTTCAACATCACGGAAGCCAGAATGAAAATGGAGAATGGGTAAGTCCTCCATCATTAGTTCAGTTCAAGAATATCTCTATTAAAGAACTGTAAACGCCTTTATAATCGTAGGGGTAATTCATAATTGCCCCTACGTCTTGAAATTCCTCTTTGGAAATGAAGCGGCACAAGTGACGCCTCGCTTAACACTTGCGCCAGTAAGTGATGATCTGCTAAGCTCTAAATTGAATTCACTTTCCTCCTTGTTCCGAAGGTCTCCTTCGGAACATTTCCCTTGGAAGCTCTCATGTGAAACGTCTATAATGTTTGAGTCCTTTTGATTGGTGTGATGATTGACTGGAAGCGGAGCTTCGGGTTGGCGTGCCGAAGGAGGACCTTCGGCACGAGTAAAGTGCTCTATAATATCCATCAATAAAATTTATTTGTAGCAGAACTTCTACCAGCTTATTTTAGTTTAACATTAAACTAATTAATATTAAAACATAATTATAAAGCAATGGCTACAGAAACACTCATCAAATGGACAATCGATACTGCTCACTCTGAAATTAATTTTAAAGTGAAGCATCTTGTAATTTCAACTGTTACTGGAAAATTCAACAGTTTTGATGCCTCCGTTGAAACTGAAAATGAAGATTTTGAAGATGCAAAGATCTACTTCGAAGCAGATATCAACAGCATCGATACAAATAATGAAGACCGCAATGCACACCTGAAATCAGATGATTTCTTCAATGCAGAAGAGCATCCGAAGCTGACGTTTGAATCTACTTCTTTCAAAAAAATTGGCGACGGGCAGTACAAGCTGATTGGTAATCTGACGATTCGCGGCAACACAAAACCGGTTGCACTCGATGCTGTATACGGAGGCACAGTTCAGGATCCTTACGGAAATACCAAAGCCGGTTTTGAAGTAACGGGCACCATCAACCGAAAAGAGTTTGGGTTGAAATGGAACGGTGTCACCGAAGCTGGTAACCTGGTCGTTTCAGAAGAAGTAAAACTGGATTTGAATGTTCAGTTTACGGAAGAGGCGTAAAATATTAAAGACATGGTATTTTTCCTTTTTGGCACAAACTTTCAAGCTGCTTAAAAAAGGTTCAATTGAAAAAAGTTATTAGTTGGTACTAAAAATACCATGTCTCCAGATTGCTTTAAAGCAAAAAAGCCCGTCCTGAGAAATCAAGACGGGCTTTTTAATTCGTTCGAAAATCAGATCAAAGATCAATATCGATAGTGATCTGGTTTGTATGGTCCTTCTTTCGGTACTCCGATATATTCAGATTGCTCCTCAGAAAGCTCTTCTAACTCCACACCAATCTTTTGTAGATGCAGACGGGCCACTTTCTCGTCGAGATGTTTTGGCAGAACATGTACATCTACTTCAAACTCTTCATTCCAAAGTGCTATTTGGGCAAGAGTTTGATTGGTGAAACTGTTACTCATCACAAAACTTGGATGACCGGTTGCATTTCCGAGATTCATCAGGCGGCCTTGTGAGAGAAGAATCAGCTCTTTGCCATCTTCGAACCGGAACAGATCAACCTGGGGTTTGATATTCTCTTCCTCGGCATTGTCTTTCAACCATTTCACATCAATCTCATTATCAAAATGACCGATATTTCCGACAATAGCTTTGTCTTTCATCATTCTGAAATGCTCCTCTGTGAGAATATCTTTATTTCCTGTAGCTGTCACAAAAATATCACCTTCTTTAGCAGCGTTGGCCATTCGTTTCACTTCATAACCATCCATGGCAGCCTGAAGGGCACAGATTGGGTCAATTTCAGTTACAATTACACGCGCACCAGCTCCTCTCAATGAAGCTGCAGATCCTTTTCCAACATCACCATAACCGGCAATCACGGCAACTTTCCCGGCCATCATCACATCTGTGGCACGGCGAATGGCGTCGGCACAAGATTCTCGGCAACCATATTTGTTATCAAACTTAGACTTAGTTACGGAGTCGTTTACGTTGATTGCCGGAACTGTTAATGTTCCTTGTTTAACGCGATCATAGAGTCGCAAAACGCCGGTTGTTGTTTCTTCCGAAATACCTCGGATTCCGTCAGTCAATTCAGGATAGTTATCTAAAACCATATTGGTGAGATCACCGCCGTCGTCCAAGATCATATTGAGCGGTTTGCCATCCGGGAAGAAAAGGGTCTGCTCAATGCACCAGTTATACTCTTCTTCATTCATCCCTTTCCATGCGTATACAGGCACGCCCGATTTTGCAATTGCGGCGGCGGCATGATCTTGTGTGGAATAGATATTACAGGAAGACCACTGGACTTCAGCTCCCAATTCAATCAGTGTTTCAATCAAAACGGCTGTCTGAACCGTCATATGCAAACAACCGGCAATACGAGCACCTTCCAACGGTTTCGATTCACCAAATTCTTCGCGGGTTGCCATCAATCCGGGCATTTCAGCTTCAGCAAGAGCAATCTCCTGGCGTCCAAATCTGGCAAGCCCAATATCTTTTACTTTGTACGGTAATTTATCTACTTGTTGTTCCATCTAATTAGTATAGTATTGATTTAAATTTTGCTTAAGAATAAACGGAAAAGTTTATCATAAGGTTCAACTCCCGTTAATATTTTCTATTCTATCTCAAAGTATTTAGCAAGAAGCTCTTTAGTTTTTTCATAATCAGCTTCTCGTCCATATGATCCCATTTCAATGGTTATCAGGTTTCCTTCTGGATCTACAAAAACTTTGAACGGAATTCCCTGGCCTCCCAATCGTCTGAAAACCTCGTTTTCATCGTATAAAAATTCAAAATCATAATCATTTCGTTCGGCAAATATCCGGGCTTCTTCAGGCCCTTCGTTTAAACCTACCGTAACAGCCAGAACTTCGAATTTATCAGGATGTTCTTCCCGAAGATCCTGCATTGCAGGAAATACCTGGAGACAGGGACCACACCACGTTTCCCAAAAATCGATAAGTACGAGTTTTCCTTCATACTCATCTATACTCACTTCATTTCCATCCAGATCGGTAAATACGGCATTTTGAACAATACTCTCATCCGTCTGATTTTCCTGGTTTTGAGCCTGACCCTCTGACTGCGAGTCCGATTCACCTCCGCAACCGATCAAAAGAACTGAAAAGAAAAATATTCCGAGTATGCTTAATTTTTTCATGTGATTATTTCCTTAAAAATTGAATGTTAAAAATAACAGGATTTCAGCAAAAATGTTTAACGATTATCTAACGGTTTGATTTGCCATTCTTGAAGCTTTAAAAACATGTGAATGCCAACTACAATTCTTATATTTGATATGTTTGAATGTAAAATATAGTGCTAATGATTTATGATTTTCTGGTAGCCGGGGCCGGTATTGTAGGGTTATCAACCGCTTACAAACTTTCAAAAAAATACCCGGATGCCTCTATTCTTGTTCTCGAAAAAGAAGACAGAGTTGCTGCCCATCAAACCGGGCACAATTCCGGTGTAATCCATTCCGGTATCTACTATCAGCCGGGAAGCTACAAGGCAAAAAACTGTGTGGATGGACGTCACCAGATTGTTGAGTATTGCCAGGAAAATGGTGTTCAACATGAAATCTGCGGGAAGATAATAGTTGCATCAGAAGATAAAGATCTTCCTCGCCTTCACAGCCTTTACAAAAGAGGCTTGCAAAATGAAATTGAAGGCATCCGGCTGATTGATGAACAAGAGATGAAAGAGATTGAACCTTTTGTGACGGGTGTTCACGCCATTCATGTTCCCTGTTCCGGTATAGTTGATTTTACCGGGGTTTGTCAGTCTCTTCACAGCAAGCTTAAGGAGTTCGGGAATTCTGTTTTGTTTGATACTCCGGTTAAAGCCGTCCATCAAACCAATGGGTGTTTATCGGTGCAATCGAACAAGGAGACATTCAAAACTAAACATTTTATCAACTGCACGGGACTTCACAGCGATCGGGTTGCACAATCTTCCGGTATCAAGCCAAAAATTAAAATTGTGCCGTTTCGTGGAGAATATTTTGAGTTGACGGCCGGAGCAAAACATAAAGTTAAGGGCCTGATCTACCCGATGCCTAATCCTGAATTTCCATTCCTGGGCGTTCATTTTACAAAAATGGCTCTTGGTGGAGTAGAGTGCGGACCCAATGCGGTTTTTGCATTCAAACGCGAGGGCTACAAAAAAACCTCTTTTGACCTGAATGACACCATTGAAACATTTGATTTTCCCGGCTTCTGGAAACTTGCCGGAAAGCACTGGCAGATGGGACTCGATGAAATATATCGCTCCTTTTCCAAAAGTGGATTTTTAAAAAACCTTCAGAAATTAATCCCCTCTATTACGTTAGACGATCTGAAAAAGTCGCCCTCGGGAGTTCGTGCCATGGCTCTGAAACCAGATGGCGAACTGCTGGATGATTTTTATTTTGAAACAACCGACCGCGAAATTCATGTTTTAAATGCTCCAAGCCCGGCAGCTACAGCAGGCCTGTCCATCGGGGATGAGATCGTAAAAAAAGCTGAAATCTCTTTTTCTCTTTAGATTAACCAGCCCTTGTCGCAGTGCTCTGCCCTGCGACAAAACCACACCTGCTCTGCTGGGCACCGATTCTACTACATTAGCTATTTCTTTGTTCGGGAGCAGAGGGCCCTCACCAGAGTTCCTGGACGGAACACCTGAACGAGATTAACCTGACTCTAAAAATCAATCCATAGATAAAAATCATCATATTGTGATTTTTTTGTCGTTATTAGATACATTGAGTTGGAAAAATATTTCACATGAAAAAAATCATAGACATACAAGAAGCAGAATCTCATCTCTCTGAACTTTTGAAGGAGGTTTTAGAGGGGGGGGAAGTAATCATTTCTCAAAATGAAGAACCTGTTGCTGAGTTAAAAAAAATTAAAAAAGCGAATAAGAGAGAGCTCGGAACCTTAAAAGGAAAACTGGTAGTACATGGCGAATTTAGCGATGCAGATGAACAAATAGAAAAGATGTTTAATCATAGTAAACTTTTCCCAGATGAAAAGACTATTGATTGACAGCCATATTCTTATTTGGGCTTTAACAGAACCAAACAAGCTTGAATCCACTCATAAAGAACTTTTAGAAAATATTTCTAATGAAGTTTTAGTTAGTGTTGCAACGCTGTGGGAACTATAGATCAAAGCAAATCTAAACAAAATTAAACTGCCTAATAATTTACATGCAGAATTGGATAAAAGATCGATCTCTATATTGCCTATTCAAAAAGAACATTTAAATACTTTATTAAACCTTCCGCATCATCACAGAGATCCTTTTGATCGATTAATTATTGCTCAATCCATATCTGAAGATATTTCTCTGATTAGTTACGACTCGCAGTTTATGAATTATCAGGTTGAATTGATTTAGTTTTAAACTTACACTTCCTTTTCAATCATTATTCATAGAAAAACCAGTCATATTGTCTTCCATTTACACCGATTCTCTAACCCGCCGTTTATATGCCAACGATGCATCCATCTACGAGGAAGTGCCGAAGGGTGTGGCATTTCCAAAAACACTTGAGAACATACAGCAACTCGTAAAACAATCGAAAGAAAAGGGGTTTACAATTACTGCGAGAAGTGCAGGAACCAGCCTTGCAGGGCAGACCACAGGAGCCGGCGTTATTATGGATGTGTCCCGACACATGACCTCCATCAACCAGATCGATGTTGAGAACCATTTTGCACATGTACAGCCTGGCGTGATTCGTGACACGTTGAACCGGCAAGCCGCCAAGTATCAATTACAGTTTGGGCCCGATACAGCTACAACCAACCGCTGCATGTTGGGCGGAATGATAGGCAATAATTCCTGTGGATCGTTTTCCATTAAACATAAAACCACTCGCGAGCATATTCTGGAAATTGAGGCGGTTCTGAGTGACGGCTCACGAACAATCTTCAAGCCTCTCGCTTCAAAAGAGCTGGATAAAAAATGTAGGCTTGAAACGTTAGAAGGTGATATCTATCGCGAAATGCTGGATCTTTTGAAGAAGCATAAAGAAGAGATTTTTGAGCACTATCCCCATCCGGATATCATTCGAAGAAATACCGGATATGCACTGGATCGACTTTGTGAAATGGAGCCGATCACGCCAGGCGGGCGTCCGTTTAACCTGGCTGAACTTTTGTGCGGGAGTGAGGGTACGCTGGCAATGACAGCCTCGGCCAAGGTAAATCTTTCTCCACTTCCCAAAGAAAAAACGCTGCTAATTCCTCAGTTCAATTCACTCCACGAAGCGATGGTTGCAACTGTGGAAGCTGTAAAATGGGAGCCTGCGGCCGTGGAGCTTGTAGACGATATTATCCTGGATGCCACAAAGGGAAATATTGAACAGCGAAAGAACCGCTTCTTCCTGGATGACGATCCCAAATGTATTCTGATCATTCAATTTGAAGGGGATGATGCGAATGAGCTTGCTAAAAAAGCGGCCGGCCTGAAAGCAAGATTGCAGGATTTAAATTTTGGGTACGCTCACCCCGTTTTGACTGATCCCGATAAAATGCGGCGTGTTTGGGACTTACGGAAAGCCGGGCTCGGTTTGTTGATGGGACTCGGCAGCGATTCAAAATCGCCAACATTTGTGGAGGATACGGCCGTTCGGGTTGAGGATCTTCCTGAGTACGTCAAAGAGTTTCAAGAAATTTTGGACAAACACAATACAACTTGTGTCTTTTACGCTCATGCCTCGGTTGGGGAGTTACACCTTCGCCCCGTTGTGGATACAACCAAACCTGAAGGGCTTCAGAAATTAAAAGATATTGCGCAGGAAGTGGCCGATTTAGTGAAGAAATATAACGGCTCACTCTCGGGTGAGCATGGAGACGGGCGGGCACGGGCACCTTACATCAAAACAGTGTTGGGCAAAGAGATGATTCCGTTACTCCGGCAGGTAAAAGAGATTTGGGATCCGGAATATCGATTCAATCCAGGAAAAATCGTCAATCCAAAACCGCTTGATGCCAATTTGCGGTTTCCGCCCACCTATCAAAAACCGAAAAATGATACCGTGTTCAACTGGCGACAAGAAGACGGTTTTAGTTCCGCGATCGAATTGTGCAATGGCGCCGGTGTCTGCCGGAAAATGGCCGAAAGTGGCGGAACGATGTGTCCCTCGTATCATGCCACCCGAAATGAAAAAGAAACCACACGCGGACGCGCAAACCTGTTTCGCCAGCTATTTTCCGGGAAAGATCCTGAGGCGTTTGAATCGCAGGACCTGAAGAAAGCCTTGAACCTTTGCCTGAGCTGCAAAGCCTGCAAGAGCGAGTGTCCTGCCAATGTGGATATGGCCAAGATGAAAGCTGAGTTCATGAATGGATGGCATGAAAAAAAGGGAGCAACACTTGCCGAAAAATTCTTTGGGCAGCCTGAGAAATTGTATCCGCTGGCTTCAACTTTTGCGAAGGCAACGAATTTCATCAACCGACAAACACCTGTTAAAAAAGCCTTTGAAAAAATAGGTGGGATCGATTCCAGACGAAAATTGCCTGAATTTGCTCCTGAGACATTCGAAAAGTGGTTCAATAAAAATGGGTCGGACTTTAAGAATCCAGCTGGCCGGCAGGTTGTACTGCTTGTAGATATTTTCACAAACTACCATGAACCAAAAATTGCAAAAGCTGCTTTAAGGGTTTTGAGTTCACTTGGTTTCAATGTACTTATTCCCGGAATTTGGCCAACAGGACGACCTCAAATTTCCAAAGGATTTCTGAATGAAGCCAAATCAATTTGCGAGAGGAATATCAAACGATTCTCCTCATTCGCAGATATGAATATACCGATCATTGGCCTTGAACCCAGTGAGTTGCTTACCCTCCGTGATGAATACCTGGATCTGTGTGAAGAATCTGATATTAAAAAAGCAGAAGAGATCGCTGCAAAATCTTTCCTATTTGAGGAGTTTCTGCACACAGAGTTAGCCTCTGAAGAACCCAGAGAGTTAGGCGAGAATCGGAAGGTTTACCTCCACGGTCACTGCCACACGAAAGCTCTCGTAGGCAATGATCCGCTGATTCAAACCTTCAAACAGTTTGGTTTTGATCCCGTTGAGTTGCAAACCGGGTGCTGCGGAATGGCCGGAAGTTTTGGCTATGAGAAAGATAAATATGAAGTCTCCATGCAGGTAGGCGAACAGGTTCTGTTCCCTGCGCTCCGTGATTTACCGGATGAGTCCCTGGTCTGTGCACCGGGTTTTTCCTGCCGGCATCAAATTGCTGACGGAGTAGATCGAAAAGCTAAACATCCGGCGGAGATTTTGGCAGAGACATTGGAACGCACTTTGTAAATCGGCTCACTGAGCCGATCCCTGTTTAGCGGTTAAAGGAACATATAGACACAAGCGGACGCTTGCGTCAGTACTGTATAAATGGTACAAGAATTTGTGGAATTGGAAAATCAATACGGCGGCTCAGCCGGACCCGTATAGCCACAAACTCCCGACCGGGGTGAGTTCACAATCGGCAGACATTCATCTTCATACAGATCCGAATCACTATCCGCATGTTCCGTGCAAAGTACAACATACTCTCCGGTCTCGTACAGGCTTGGTAAGTCGATCCATTCGGCTGGCTTTTTACATTCGTCACAGGATATCTCGGGGAGATTATTTCGTGCCATCAAAAAAATGGGATTAGATGTAAGCGGCTTTCCCCGGCGTTGATCAACCATTGTTATCTTGAGTTCTGTTGAACTTCCAAAATCGTAGATATGCGTGATTTCCGTTCCGGGTCTGAACACACTGTAAACTTTTTCTGCCATTGCAATTTCGGTACCGTACCGCCTATCAGCATAAAATTGACTCAAATGGCCACAACACTCCAGCCAGATCGCTCTCAAATAGTCGTCAAGAGCTTCCAACCGGGCTGCACCACTCATTTCCAGGTTCAGCCAATAAGAAGCATCGTATGGATCATATACCTGCAGGTGATAGAGGTTTTGTATTGGATGTTCTCCATCCTTCATTTTTCCTATTGATTGTTGGCGTTCCTTACAAGAAGCCAAATGCATGCGCATTCCGCCTTTAGTCATTTCTCTTTCACAAAAAAAGCAAACACCTTTTGACTGTTTTTTTGCTGACATGTTTAATTCTCCGTTTTTTCTGTTAAAATCTCAAAAAGGGTATCGAACTCAATTTGTTCATTTCTGGAACGACCCCTTGAATCTGACATCCATTTTGATTCACAAAAGGGGAGTATATTTTGGAAAAATACATAGAGGTTTGAAAGTAATGCATAGAAATAATTCTCAGGGAGGAGCTTCATAACTCGATTCGTACTTTGTCTAAAGCATCCGATTAGAACCTGATTCGGCGAACGCCGTTCAGAAAGTTTGTTCAAGATAAACCGGTAAATGATCGGCTCAGGTGAACCGATCTACGTAATAAGCTTTGAGCCGTCTGACCGCTCGAAGCGGTCTGACGGCTGCTATAGATTAAACCTCATACCCTTCCCGATACTCCTTATCCAGATAACTATTCGCTTCATCATCATCAAAACGCTCGGCTTCGGGATCCCATTTCAAATCCCGGTTCACCCAGTAGGCAATGTTGGCGATATTGCAAATAGTGGCAGATCGGTGACCCACTTCGGCAGGGCAGATGGTTTGCTTATGCTCTCGAATTCCATCAATCCAATTCGCATAGTGATTGTCGCTGTGGTATAACCTCTCATCCGATGATTTAATCTCAGCAGTGGCAACCGAGGCGGGATTGGTATCCACAAACTGACGTGAAACCTGCATAGTGCCTTCCGTACCGTGAAATTCTACGCCGTGTCCTCTGCCGAATTCGTAATGGTACATCTCAATGCCGTTCGCGTAGATCATTTTCAGTCCGCGTTTGGGAACCGGAGTTTTAGGAGCAATCAGTTCAACAGGACCAGTATCATCCATTCCAAGTGCCCACTGGGCAATATCAAACATATGTGCGCCCCAATCACATAATGTGCCGCCACCATACTCTTTAAAATCTCTCCAGCGCGGCCAGCTTCCATCTTCAACCGGAGGTGCTACGAGAGAGTTAAACACGTTCATTGGAGCAGGTCCAACCCATCGATCCCAGTCCAGGTCTTCGGGCATCGGTTCCTTCTCAAGATCGTAGGGAATAGCCGGGTCGGTAACACTAACAATTACTTTTTGAATTTCTCCCAAATAACCATTCCGAACCAGTTCACAAGCATGACGGAACGATTCCCAGGAACGCTGCATGCTTCCCGTCTGCAGAATTACATCATTTTCCTCCACAGCGTTGACCAGTTTCCGCCCTTCCACAACTGTGTGTGTGAGTGGTTTTTCGCAGTAAATATGTTTTCCGGCATTCGCCGCATCAATCGATGCTTTAGCGTGCCAGTGATCGGGGGTGGCTACTACAATGGCATCAATATCATCTCGTGCCAGCATATCTTCGTAATTATGATAGCCGCGAAATCCAGTCCAATAGTTCTTGCCGGTTTTCTCTTTGTAGTGATCACTTACAAGATCTTCAAATGCATCAAGTTTCGCTTTATAAACATCCGAAGCAGCTACAATGTCAACATTATCCAATGCCAGCATACCATTTGCCAGTGTTGGGCTGAGCCGTCCCGTGCCGATAAATCCAAGTGAAAGCTTATCGCTGGGCGCAACTCTTTTGCCACCTAAAACTGAACTGGGTACAATGGAAAGACCGGCTGCCGCCATTAAAGAGGAGCCAATAAATTTTTTTCTTGAAATCTGATTACTCATGATATGGTATATGTTTTGGTTGGATGATTCAGCTCTTTTGATTTAAAGGAAATTCTCAACTTAATCAAATCAAAAACTGGTACTTTTAGCAAAATCTTATGAATAACTTAGCCGTTCCAGTTTCAATTCGCTTTTCTGTTCGTAAGCCTCTACAATAATTTTCATCATCTCCTGCAGGCTGAATATTCCGGAATTCAGTACAAGATCATAATCGGAAGCTTTTGATATCTCATTTTTAAAATAGTATCGAACAAATTCGGCTCTCTCCGCATCAGTTTTATTTATAATCGAAAAGGCTTCGGCTTTGGTAATGCCCTGCCTGGAGGAATATCCTTCTGCTCTTTTCTCTATTGGGGATACAATTCGAACATGAAAAGAATGTGGATCTCTACAGATATAATTAGCACCCCGGCCTACAATAATCGCATTTCCATGATACTCAATGGTACGTATTAACCTGGTTAGCGTACGAAGATAATTTACATTTGTGTTTACATTCTTCATAAGCCCTACAACCACATCTTCAATCAGTATCCTGCGGTTTTCATCCAGTGATTCCAGGTATTTCTCACTGCTGCCCAGCTTCTTGGCTATTGTTTGGAGTATATCACGATCCCAAACTTTAAATCCAATTCCTTCTCCCATCAGCAGAGCCAGTGCTGCACCCCGAGCCCCAAATTCCCTGGAAATAGTAATCACAGGAAATGGATCTCCTTTCGGAGTGATAATCTTGTTCTTAAAGGAACTTTCCAATTCCCAGGATTTAATCTGTTCATCAATAATTTTATGGAAAATTTTCGACATAACTTTCCTCCCTTTTTCTTCTCTATACTGAAAAGTACAATCTATTTTTAAATATTAGATGTGCTACATAAAAAAACTCAATTATTTTTTCCCTTAAGATCTGATGCAGTTGTTGCGACTCGTTGTCCAAGCAGACGTCCTTTTTCCAAAAACTGATTAGATATTTTATCGGGAGTATCGGTTTCGAAAGGGTTTTCGCCGGTAATTGCAGAGGCCCCGAATGGCTGCGTCCAGTCCGGTCCGCCAACTATTATCATCCCAAATAGCAGCATACTTTGAATCATATTCATTTGAACGATCTCTTCGCCAGCTGATATTCCACCACCTGTTACAAATACGGCTCCAATTTTATCTTTCAACGGCTGATTTTCAAACGGCCAGGAGGTGATGAACTCCTGGATTTTGGCAGATACATTCGCATTGTGAACCGGGCTACCGACAATAATGGCATCTGCCTGTAACAGATCGGATTCTTGAATTTGATCAACGGAGAGCAACTTTACCTGTATTCCCTCAACAGAATTGGCTCCTTCTGCAACAGCTTGCGCCATTCTCTCTGTATTTCCGGTTTCACTGTGGTAAGCTATAAGTACACTGGTTTGAGCGATGACTGCGGAGGTCATCAACAAAAAATTTAGCAGAAGCAGACAGGTTTTCATAGTGGAAAATCTGAAAAATATTTTAATCTTCAATTGGCAGGTTTTTCTCTGTCCATTCCCGCCAACCGCCCGCCATCGATTTCACATTTGTAAATCCCATTTTCTGAAGATTATCAGCAGCCAGGGCCGAACGATATCCACCACCACAATAGAGAACCAACTCTTTGTTGTAATCTTCGATTTCTTTTTCAATATCCCGCTCAATCACACCTTTACTCAGATGGATGGATGTAGGCAGATGCCCCTTTTCAAATTCATGAGTTTCACGCGTATCAATCAATTCAAAATCTTCTTTTCGAACCAGTTTTTGAGCCACTTCCTCTGCAGAAATTTCAGGGATTCTTTTGAGAGCATCATCAACCAATGCTACATATTTTTCGGAGTGTTTTTTACTCATCTTTTTTTATTTAGAGTGAAAAATTAAAAACGCACAAGCGAAAAAAATACATTGTCAATTGTTAACTGATTACTGTAATCTGAAATCAGTTTCTCATCCCACCGCGATCAATCAACTCTTTGGCACTTGTAAGAGCAGAGTCTGTAATCTGTTCTCCGCTCATTAAACTTGCCACCTCATGGATATGTTCTTCATCAGAAAGTGGCAGAATTCGGGTGACAGTTCTCTCATCCTCTTCCACTTTTTGAACTTTATAATGCTTGTGGGCCTGGCTGGCTATTTGAGGCTGATGAGTAATCGCCACAATCTGGCACATCTCTGAAAGCTTTCGCATCACCCGACCCACTTTCTCAGATATCTCACCACTGATTCCCGTATCAATCTCATCAAAAATCATAACCGGCAATTTCTGCTCCCGAGCCAAAATCGATTTCAGTGATAACATCACACGACTCACCTCACCTCCTGAGGCAATGGCGGCCAGCGGTTTGGGATCCTCGCCTTTATTGGTTGAAATAAAGAACCGCACATCATCACAACCATCTACGCTGCAATTCACTTTTTGGCCGTCAAGTTCAATCCATCCATTTTCGGAGAATCGCCAGGCTACATCTACTTTAAATTGTCCGTGTTGAATACCCAAATTTTTAAGTGAATCAACTATCTCTTCTGATAACTGATTCCCGATAACCTCTCTTTCTTCATGAAGATCAACCGCTTTTTCCTTCAGGATCTCCGCCTGTTCTCTGATTTTCTTTTCGATTCGTTCAATCTCTAAATCAAAATTTTCGGCAACATTCAGTTCCGCTTTAATCTCGTTTAAATAAGCGATCAGATCGGGAACAGAGCGCTGATATTTTTTCTGCAACCGGTTGAGCTCAGACTGACGCTGACGAATTTTTTCCAAACGCTGCGGATTAAACTCAATACGATCCCGGTACCGCTCGGCAAATTGAATCGTCTCCTGTATGCTGATTCTGGCCGTCGTTACTTCCTGGAGATATGTTTCAAACTCCGGCTCAATCCTTGCCATATCTTCCAGGTTCAGTTTGATGGTATTGAGCATATCCATCAGGCTCACATCATCACCGTTTCCAATCTCCGTAATCGCCGCCGCTTTTTGATCAAGATCTTCAGCATTGTCCAGCAGATTCATTTCAGCTTGGAGTTCTTCCTCCTCGTATTGATCAAGTTCTGCCGCCTCCAGCTCTTTCACCTGGAACTGGTAGAGCTCGGTTTTATCTTTCAACTCCCGCTCCTTTTTTTGGAGATCACGCAACTGCTTTTGCAAATCCTGCATTGCCCGGTACTCTTTTTGATAGGCTTCCAGTACCGGCTCAATCGAATCAAACTGGTCGATCACGCTTTGATGATGTTCCTCTTTTAACAAAAGCTGATGATCATATTGTCCATGCAGATCCACAAGCTGATCACCCACTTCTTTCAGTACAGAAATATTGACTGGTGTATCGTTAATAAACGCCCGGCTTCCATTCTGGCGGATTTCTCTTCTCAAAATTAACTCTTCGCTATAATCAATGGATTGTTCTTCGAGCAACTCTTTAAGAAACTCGTTTTTTCCCACATAGATAAAAGCTTCCGAAATCGCTTTGTCTGCTCCCTTTCTGATGACATCGGTATCGGCGCGCTCACCCAAAATCATATGCAGTGCCCCAATAATAATCGACTTACCCGCACCGGTCTGTCCCGTAAGCACATTCAGCCCCGGCTGGAATTGAACATCCAGTTCATCGATCAATGCAAAATCTTTGATGTAGAGGGATTTAATCATAGTTAGAATTTTTGAGTGGTGATTTTCGAATGATGATTTTCTACCGAATACTCAAACCGAAGTTGTGGAAAATACAGATCCATAAAACAACATTCACGAAACGTTCCTAACGGAACGAATATTTACATTTTTTGGCGTTTTCAAGTTACCGACCAGATGTTCCTATCGGAACATGTTTATGGATCATCATTTCCGGAACACAAACCAAGTTATCATTATGCCACAAGAGTCTCATCCCGTTAGGGATGTTTGGTCGGTAACCAAAAAGTCAGCCCTGAAACACCTTTCGTTCCGTAGGAACGTCTGGTATTCTGGTATTCAGTTGGCGTTCAGCTTCACAAGCTCTCCCTATCTATATGAACCAAAATCAGAAAATACCTTACAGAATTTTATTCAGTTTGGGACAGGAAAGCACAAAATACTCAGAAAATTATTTACCGATGCGTGCAAGCTTAAACAAGTACCCGCCAACCACAACCAATCCAGCAAAAAATAACATAATTTTCCCGCTAATCTCTCCTGTACCCAACCATTCTGTGATTGCCGGCTCTCCAAAAACAAGTGCGGCGAAAACCATCATCAGCCCCAAACTTTCCGGCAAGCGATAGGGTACATGCATGATTTTCTTGCTATAGATTCCAAGTGTGAGAGCCATTGCTCCATAACTCAAAAGAGTGGCGGCGGCTGAACCGATCATCCCTAAATATGGAATCAGGGCAAGGTTGGCTATGATCGTGATAACCGCTCCCATCAATGTAATTTTATATAAAATCCGTGTCTTTTCTTTGATGAATACTCCGGATGAAAAATTGATATACCAGCCGTGAAACCAGTATGCCAGCAGCAGATACGGTACAATTTCGAGTCCCAGCCAATAGTCACTGCCAATAAGTGTGGCATTAAGAACGGGAACTTCAATTGCAACAATCTGTTCTCTGAAGAGGGCAACAATCAAAAACAGAATTGCGGAAAACGCATTGTACCAGATAAACGCCTGGCCAAATACTTTCGGGGATTCTTCATCATCCGCATGACGCATAAAAAACGGCTGCCAGGCCATGCGATACATCTGAACCAGCAGCAACATAAAAACAGCCAGTTTATAGCACGCATTATAAATCCCAACAATATCCTCCGGAGTTGTACCTGCCCCGTAAAACTGTACGGCATTGGCTGGATCCATATTGTTGAGGAAAAACCGGTCTAATACCTCATTAACGGCAAATCCAATCCCGGCCGGAACAAATGGCCAGCCAAACTGAAAGGCTTTGGTCATCCATTCGCGGTTCCAGGTTCCTTTAAACAGATCGGATGTAATTGCCCAAACAATCATTGTGATAACCATCGACGCGGCAAGATTGGCGATGAATACGGCCTCAATACCATAATCGAGTCCTAAAATCAGGTAAAAATTCAGAGTAATATTAATACCAACATGTAGCAGTTTCAGAACTGCGAACGGAATGGTTTTTCGAACGAGACGCAATTCAGCCAAAGGAACAATTGCCAGCGTATCAAACCAAATAATTCCCAACATCATCAAAAAGATACCGGAGGTTTCCTGCCCGAGATTGAAAAGTGGCAGCAGCCAGGGCATCAACAGCCAGAGAAGCAGACAGAGAATTGTAGCTAAACCAAGCAGGCTGAGCTGAATTGTTTTAAAGATATTGGCAGCTTCCTTTCGATTTTCGGCGTATCGCAGGTAGGCTGACTCCATCCCAAATGTAAAAACCACATTCAGAAATGTAATCGCTGCATAAATCAGCCCAACGATTCCATAGCGCGCCGGAGAGAATACATCCGTGTAGAAAGGCACCAGTAAATAATTGATAAACCGCGCCAGCACATTGCTGATGCCATAAATCAATGTATCGGAAAAGAGTTCTCTGAGTTTTTGCACCGTTTCTTATTTCGAAATAAGCTGCAAGGCCGCCTGCACTCCCAGCATATAGCTGTTGATTCCAAATCCTGTGATGATTCCATCCATCGCTTTGCCGGTAACAGACCGCTCACGAAACTCCTCGCGGGCGTGAATATTGGAGATATGCACTTCCACTTTAGGAATGTTGACAAGTTCCAGTGCATCGTGAATGGCTACAGATGAGTGTGTAAAGCCGCCCCAGTTTGCAACGATTGCATCAATGGTTCCGGATCGCGCAGACTGAATGGCGTCGATCAGATCTCCTTCGTGATTGCTCTGAACAAAGATAAAATCATGATCTGAATAACTCTCCTTCAGAAGCATTTCTATATCTGAAAGTGTTTCCGTACCATACGTGGCTTCATCCCTCTGTCCAAGCAGATTTAAATTCGGCCCGTTTAGGATCAAAAATTTCATAATCGAACCTCATCTGCAATAGATTTCGCCAACACTTCCATCTTCTCTTTAGAAACATCTACCTTATTCCTTAGCGATACATTTTGGCTCTCCTTATAAATGGGAACCAAATGAACATGCGCATGGGGAACTTCCAAACCTTCTACTATCACCCCGGTTCGAATAGGGTTCAAAGCCTGATCGATTGCATGTGCTATTTTCTTAGCGATGATCATCGTCTGGCTTAGATCTTCATCCGAAAGATCAAACAGGTAATCTGTCTCTTCCTTGGGAACAACCAGGGTGTGACCTTCTGCAATCGGGTTAATATCCAAAAAGGCAAAATGCGTTTCTGTTTCTGCAACTTTATAGCAGGGAATATCTCCGCGAATAATTTTTGTAAAAATTGTAGCCATATCAGTTGTTTTATATAATTGAAATAGAAAATTATTTGTACCGTTAAGATAAAGAGAAAGATGTTGTTCTGCATGATTATAAGAGCTATGACTACTATCTACAAATCAGACAGTTGGCAAAAGAGTTGAGAAAATAAATATCAACGGTTGATTTTCAATCTGCAAAACCATTATCTTTAGAGTCTTTGACAAGAAGGAAGTAATTGTTGAATCGGTAGCTCAGTTGGTAGAGCAACGGCCTTTTAAGCCGTGGGTCGAGGGTTCGAACCCCTCCCGATTCACGCATTAATACAACTATTTTACGAAGAATCTCTCTTGATTAACCTCTATCGGCTGATACCCGGTAGGGGTTATTTTTTTGCCTTTCTGAATTGAAGCATTCGATTTTTAATCAGCAAGATCCATAATAGCGTGAAAAGCTGGCTTGGGCTGATAATCACGATCAAAAAGAAGAGGATAATTGGTACGCCCACTGATGGGGAAATTATTCAACCACGATTGGCTGTCATTAAGCCCCCAAAAAGTAACGCGGTCGATTTTATCACTGTGTTTTTGGAATAACCTGAAGAGCGCTTCGTAACGATCAGCGAGTTTTCCCTGCATGGAATCGGGGAGATTCCTGGTATAAGGGTTAAATACGTCAGGTATCTCTCCGTCATCCGGAAGTTCAGCATCCACCTGATCTTCACGCGGCAACAGGTCGATATCGAGCTCAGTGATCATCACCTTCAGTCCCAAATCAGAAAAGGCCAATAAACTTTCTTCTATCATTTCAACAGATGGAGTATCGATCTTCAGATGCGCCTGCATTCCAATTCCGTGAATCGGTACATCATTCTCCTGCAGATTCTTTATAAGCTCCACTGCTGCCCGGCGCTTTTCCGGGATCCAAAGGTTGTAATCGTTATAGTAAAGCTCGGCATCAGGATCGGCTTCACTTGCATACTGAAAAGCTTTTTGAACGTAATCTTCTCCCACCAATTCAAACCATTTCGATTGCCTCATTCCACCTTCATCCAGTACCGCTTCATTGACAACATCCCAGGCATCAATCCGGCCTTTGTACTTGCCGGCAACGGAATTGATATGATCTTCCATACGTTGCAGCAGGGTTTCCCGGTCAATCTCTTCCCCGTTATCGGCCTCAAACACCCAATCAGGAATCTGGGAATGCCAAACCAGTGTATGGCCAACTATGAACATCTCATTTTCCTCCCCAAACTCCACAAAAGTATTTGCCGGGCCAAAATTATATTGACCTGGCTCCGGGTGAACACGCTCCCATTTGAGCAGATTTTCAGGAGTAACAGAATTGAAATGTTGTTTGATTAATGGAGTGGCTTTGGGTATTTCACCGTTTACCTGGAACCGGTTCAGGGCTACACCAATTTTGAAATGATCCCGATAAGCGTTCGCCAACGATTCCGTTTTGGAGGAGTTCAGTTGCTGCTTTTGCTCCTTCACACATCCTGCCAGACTTAGAAAGAGAATTAAAATGAACAGTGATACTCCCCGGCTGCTATGTACTTTATCAATATTTAAAATCTTTGACTGCATTCAATTCTAACTTTTGGATTATAACTGCCTATGATAATAAATCTTTTGGTAGCAGCTAACGAAATCATGATTTAGCATTGCTTATTATGGATCTGAAAAACCTAATCATCTGATAGCTTCGAATACAACTTATCTAAAATTCATGCTGAGGACACAAGTAATCCAGCAGATGATAACTGCTATTCTATCGTTACGTACGGCCTTAATTTCTGCATAGTAACCGGGCCAATTCCACGAATATTAGTCAGTTCTTCAATATCGCTGAACAAACCATGCTCAAAGCGGTACTTTACAATTCGGGTAGCATAGGCCGGGCCGATACCGGTCAACGCCTGCAGAGTCGTTTCATCTGCAATATTAATGTTAATCGGAAATGTAACATCTCTTTTTTCCCCGTCGCTGCCCAATTCTACACGAGCAATTTTTTCTCCAATACGATCGGGGGCCTTCCACATTCCAATTCTCATACTTTTTGCCAATCGGGTGAGTCGCTGAAAAGTATCAATTGAATCCGGCTGCTGACGATAGTAGGGGGTCCACTCTCCAAACCCTTTTTTAATCATCTCTGAATTCACATTCATAACTTCTCCGCTCTCATCCCGTGCCTGAACATAAGCCCTGAACGAGCCATAGCGCGATTCCGGCACCCCGGCATCATATCCCTCCAATCGCACCTCTTTATCCTCTAATAAATTAGACAGAAAAACCGCAGCCTGGCCGGAATAATATTCAGATGAATCTTGTCCAACATAAATTCGCGGGGCATCTACACCGAGTAGCCGAACCGGGTATCCAAATCCCTCAGCGAGCTCTATTTCAAACAGGTTCCCGTCAATGACGTCCTTCACAGGATACCATTCATCTGTATAAATTTGCGGAACCGGAGGTGAAGATATTCCCATTGAACGGTTCATCGCGCCCATAAAGTCCTGGTAGTATTGGTTTGCGATCAGTGGAGAGTGAATAATCAGCAGATTCTCGTCGTTATTTTGCTCTGCATTGTTTGAATAATTATACGAACCGGTAATGGCAATTCCGCGATTATTCTCAAACGGTTGTGTCACATCTATCAGCATAATTTTACTGTGCAGGGTTCTCAGTTCGTTGGCCTGCCTGATATTTCGCGTTCCCAGTTGCGATTCGGGTGTGGCCCAGATCACACCGGCATTCCTGTACTGTGCATAAAATCGCGGATCGATTAATCCCTGTAATCTAATCCCATCAGAAAAAGAACGCCTCCACATCTCCTGACTCATCGGGATATCATGTGTGATGGCAAACGCCAGAAAGTTTACGTCGAGTTGCGCTTTTTCAATCAATTCATGAATTCTTTCAGCAGGAGAAGGCTTGGTATCGTCCCTGTTGATGGGTGCAAAATAGAGTTCCACTTTGGTTGAATCCACAAAAAACACACGTTCGCCAACATACCGTTTATCTTTATGATATCGTGCCTTTTCCGGGTTTGGAACTTCCCTGTTTCCACCCCACATCTGTCTGAATTCTTCATGATACGCTTCAGCAATATCACTGTCTTTAATCAGAATTGTGTTGTTGGTGTTGATGGGGCCTGTGTAGGTCAGGTTCATAGAACCGGTCCATACATAATAATCCTCGGGATTGTTACTGAGTATGTCTATAACAGCAAATTTATTGTGCATATCATAACTGGCTCCTGTCAAACGGTTTGAGGTGACCGACCCGTCCGGATGGAAAACCTCACCTCCGTCATCAATGCTGTAAATCCCCGCATTCCTCAACATCTCCCACATCTTTTCATCCAGTTCCCGATCATTAAACCGATTGTAGTAATCGGTCACTACCCGAACCTGTACTCCCCGTTCTGCAGCCCGGGTCAGAGCTTCTCCCACTCTTAGATTCTCAAGATCATAAGCTGCCAAGTCTACACTGTACTTTGCAGAATCAATAAGATCTATCAATGTTTGCAGGAGATCAGCTTCATCATTTGCCAGGTTACTCTCTTTCGCCACGGTATGATCGGCAGGCATATTAAAAAAGACTTTAACCCATTCAATCGAACTGGTATCAGCCTTTTGTGCAGCTAATGATTCCGTAAAAAAAATCAACAGAAATACAATAAAACACCCAACATTTAATCTTCTTTCACCCACAAATAGAGACATTCGGTTTTGTTTCTACGCTTAATTTGAATTAATTTCGTAAAAATATAGATACAGAACCATGAACTCCGAGTATTTAAATCCTTTACATTGGAATAAGTCACTGCTCATCAGCTTGCTTGCTGCCTGTATCGTTATTTGGTTTCTTTTTTTTGATACTTACAGCTTAATGACCAAAATTCAGTTGGAAAATCAAAAAGAAGATTTGATTGAACGAACAGCTGAGTATGAGCAGAAAGCGGCTGAACTTGACAAAAAAATTGAAGAACTTGAAAATAATCCTGATCTGATTGAGAAAATTGCCCGGGAAGACTACGGTATGAAAAAACCAAATGAGACGGTTTATAAAGTCGAAAAAACTGAATAATACCTTATGCTTTCCTTTAAATATTTTTCCTTTTTTACAGATCTGTTGTCACAAAATATTGAGATATGATTGCAATAGGTATTGATTTAGGCGGTACAAATATTAAAGCCGCACTGGTAGATAAAAAGAAAGGATTCATAACAACAAGTTGCATCCCCACCCACGCTGATATGGGTAAAGAACATGTGTACGACAGGATTGCAATGGCTGTATCAGATCTTTTGGATGGACACGGTGAAGAGCCGATTGGAATTGGAATGGGAATGCCGGGAATGGTAAGCATGGACCGAAAAACGGTAAAAAATCCACCAAACCTTCCGGGATTTAACGTCGAAAATGTTGCCGATGCTCTCAAAAAACGTACCGGTTATAATTGTGTAATTGGAAACGACGCCAATCTTGCCGCTTTTGGTTCTGCCCGTTTTGGAGTGGGTAAAGATTTTGATGATTTCATTATGATTACACTCGGCACGGGTGTTGGCGGAGGTATCATTTACAACAATAAAATTTACCGCGGTACAAACGGAATGGCGGCCGAACTGGGTCATGTAATCATCGATTACCATGGACCGCTTTCGAACAGCAATACGCGCGGCGGAATTGAAGCTTATCTTGGTCAGCGGTTTTTGAGCCGCTATGCTGCAGATACCATTCGCCAGCATGAAGACAACCCCCTGTACAAAACCTTTCACAAAGATTTCGAAAAACTGGAACCGGTAGATCTGTATCACGCTGCCAAGGAGAAGAATGAACTTGCTATTGAAATCCTCAGGAAAACCGGCGAAAAACTTGGCTATGCCATTGTAAATTATATACATACCCTCGATATCAGAAAAATTGTAGTGAGTGGTGGTGTAGCCAAGGCCGGTAAATTTATTCTTGATCCGGCTAAAACCACAGCCACAAAATACCTGATGCCCCCCTACCGCGAAGATTTTGATATTATTTATGAATCGCTGGGAAATGACGCCGCACTTCTTGGAGCAGCCAGCCTTGCGTTTGAAGAGCTGTGATGCTTAGCTTAAAGCATGCTGATTCATATTGCTGGAAACCATAAAATTTGGCTTTTTTTACTCGTCCTATTCCTTTTTTTGGGAAGCAGAAACGCGTATGGCCAGGTTGAAGCAGACAGTCTGCAGGTAAGCCCTTCAGATACAACTTCAACTCCCATTCCCGGAAATTTTCAACCAGGTGAACAACAACCACCTCCGGGACTCGATCCGGGCTCAGCTACCCAACAAACAGCACAAAACCGCAGTGCCGACCGACAAGCCACTGAAGGATCGGTCAACTTCCAGGCTCGCGATTCCCTCACATTTACCTTCGGTGAGCAACGAATTGCCATGCTCTACGGCGCCGCAACTGTGACCCATGAAAGCGGAAACTTGAAAGCCGGCACTATTGAATTAAATCTCGATAAAAGCCAGTTACAGGCTACTGCCAGTTCCGCACAGGATACGCTCTCCCACCCAGTTCTAACACGCGACGACCAGGAACTTCGTAGTACGCGTATTTTATTTAACTACGAAACAGAACGCGGTAAATTTGAGGTTGCCGAAATGAGTATGGCAGACGGCCACCTGATTGGTACAAAAGTTAAAAATGTTTCGCGGGATGAAGTTTTTATTGAGGATGGAATTTATTCCACCTGCCCTCCGGAACACATGTATTACTATATCCAGGCCCAACGGATGAAAGTCGTTGAAGAGGAGGAGATATTTTTTACCAATGCCCGTTTATTTATTCTTGATATTCCCTATCCGCTGGTTTTTCCCTTTGGATATGTTCCCGCTGGTTTTGAGCAGAGACAGTCTGGTTTATTGGAGCCTACGTATTCATTTCAAAACACCGGTGCCAGGGGTATTGGCCTGCAAAATCTGGGTTGGTTTCAATACTTTAGTGACTACTTTACCGCACAAACTTCATTCGATGTTTTTACATCCGGCACCATTTTTAACGAAACCCGCATGCAGTACAGGAAAACCGGTAATTTTAACGGGAGTGTGACCATTGGATATTCAAAAGAGAGAGGTCTTGAGCCGACTGATCCAGGTTTTACGGAAACAACCACCAAACGATTATCGGTTAATCACAGCCAGGAACTTTCACCGTACGCTTCACTTTCTGCAAATATAAATCTAAGAACTGCTGACTATTTTCGAAGAAATTCATTTGATCTGGATGAACGCGCCGAAACAAGTACAACATCTCGTGTATCCTACCGGTATAGTCATCCCGAAAATACATATAATTTTAGTGTGAGCTCGAACCTCAACCAGCAATTTTCTACAAATACCACTCGCCTTACAGGTCCCGAAATGAACTTTTCGCTTCGGCAATTTTCACCCTTCAAATCCGATAACCCGGGCATGGATGAACAGTGGTATGAACGAATTTCCATAAATTACCGAAACAACTTCAGCTCCCGTTACACCTTCCGACCGATTGCTGCAGACTCAGCCCAGGTAAATTGGTTGGAGGCTCTGTTAGATCCGCAAAAATATGAGGAGGCCACCGGCGAGGATGATCACCTCCAATACGGTTTTATCCAGAGAGCTCAGGTTAGTGCCGGTCAGCTTATCCCCAGCCGATTTCTGAATGTGAGCGCCGGGATCAACTATAACGAATATTGGTATCCTGCCACAATACGAAAAGAGTTCAACGAAGAAGATAATCGTGTCGAAACTTTTAAAGAACCTGGTTTTACAACAACCCGGGACTTTTCAACCAATTTAAGTTTTAACACTACTTTTTATGGAATTTCACAGATAAAGGCGGGAAGTTTTGAAGGGGTAAGACATACCGTTCGGCCGAATATAAGTTTTAGCTACAGGCCCGATTTTTCATCCGACCAGTGGGGAATTTACCGTGAAGTCCAGCGGGATACACTCGGAAACACGCAGGAATATTCTATTTTTGAGGATGCCATATTTGGCGGACCCGGAGCAGGAGAACAGAGAACCATGTCTTTCGGTGTTACGAATATTCTTGAAACCAAACGAGTTCGAAGAGATTCAACCGGGGAAGTAAAATCAAATAATCTGCGCCTGATTGATAATTTGTCAGCAACTTCGAGCTATAATTTTGCAGCTGACAGCCTCAATTTCGGACGTATGAATGTCTCGCTCTCTTCAAGTGCTGTAAACAATTTTAGAATTCGGGCCAGTGCCGCGTATTCATTTTATACGAGAGACCAGGACGGACGTGAAATTAACCGGTTTATCTGGCAGGATACCAACAAATTTTTACAGCCACTCAGCTACAGTTTGAGTGTATCCACAGATATAACACTGGGAGGAAACCAACGCGGAGCAAGAATTACTACCCCGGAGTACAGGCCCTACGATCCATACGATCAAACATTTTTCAGCCCGGTTGACACCCGGTTTTTTTCGCGACCTGTTCAGGGGTTTAACAGTGGATTTAGAATGGGCTTGGACTTCAGCTATCGATGGACCTATCGGCACGGACAGGATGCCAGAAAATCTGCCGTGCTAAATGCCAATAACATTCAATTTAACCTGACTCCAAAATGGAGCTTTAGAACCCGGCTTGGGTACGATTTTATTGAGAAAGAGCTTACTCCCTCGCAATTTAGCCTGAACCGATCGATGGTTTGCTGGAACTTGTCTTTCAACTTCAACCCATTCGGGGAATTCCAGTATTATTCATTCAGGTTATCTCTCTCCGGAGGACAGATTCAAGGTTTATTCCAGAAATTACCTCTTTTAAACAATCTCGAAAGGAGTTCATCTCCGAATGGAAGAGTTCCGCGCCGGTATTAGATGCCCATAATTTAGATTACCTATCATGTTACTAAAAATAGTTACATATGCAGGATAAAGCCCGATTTTTTGCTTACACAACATGGGTAGTTATGATTTCGCTGGCCATCATTATTTTTTCAGATCAGTTTCTTTACCTCGTATCAGAGCCGGGTTGGCTGGGGCTGGTTGTACTTTTAGGTTTCGGACTAATCTATATGAATTTAGCCTATAATGCTGTAAAACGTTTTATCAGAAAAGTACCGGCCCCTACGCAGGCCCACTATGCTCTTGGCGGATTTATTTTTTTACCTCCGGCGTTTTGGATCCTCTTTGTAAGCGCCTCAACTTTAACCAATAAAATTTTGCTGTTAGTTGTTTTGGCCCTGGCATGTGGACTGGGTACATTTTATGGAAATCGCACAGGTATAAAAGCAAGGTATGAATACATTCAGAAATTGAAGAAGTATCAAAAACAACAGGAAGAGAATTAACCCAAGCTAAACCATCGCCGGCGAAAATGTCTCCACTTCTCTTATCTTCAGAGTTTTTCCGGTTACTTCTTCAAATAAAGTTTTTTTCCGCATAGCCCCCCAAATTTCCAGCTGCGGATCAGACTCTGTTTTTATATGAATAATTACCTGATCGGCTGTCTTCTCAATTTCCAAACCCCGCACATTTTGATAGTGGCTGCGGTCCAGTCCATCGGCGATACGGATGATTGCCGAAAGTTTCTTTACTCGTTTTTTCTCCTCTTTGGGAAGCTTATCGTAATGTTTATGGCGCGATTTAGGCGTGGATCTCCTGTGATACCGCGATACGTTGGCCATAATCTCAATCTCGTTTTCTTTAAATCCTTTCAGATCGGAATTGCGAATAATATACAGGGCATGCTTATGATGTTTTCGGTGTGAAATATGATACCCGATATCGTGCATAAAACAGGCATATTCCAGCAACTCGCGATCTGTCTCTTCCAGACTCAGTTCTTCCCGGAAGTTATCAAACAGTTGAAGTGCAAGTTTTGCCACATGCCTTGAATGTTGCTCGTGCCAGTTACACTTATGTACAAGTTCCATTACACTGCGGCGGCGCGGACTTTCTATAAATTCTGTTTCCTTCAAATAGGTCATTTCCTGCTTGATATACCGAAGGATAATACCCTCACGAAGTGCCTGCGATGACATTTTAATCCGCTTAATCCCAAATGTTTTCAATACATAATTAACCAATACAAGACCAGCCGGGAGAAGGCTGATACGCTTTTCATCAAGTCCCTTTAACTGAGAGCGTTCATTATAGTTCATCCCGATAACATCATCATACAGATCAAAAAACTCTCTGGCTGTAAACTCAAGTTCATTTACACTCAAATTCGGGGTTTTGTTATTCCGGTATGCAATCATCAAGGCAATATTTTCCATCGTACCCGAAGAACCAATCAACATGGAAGCCCTGTGTGATGCAAAGGACTGAGCTACATCTGTGAGATTTGATTGATAATGATCAACAAGCTTCTGGATCTCCTGTTTTGAGATTGGATCGTTGTCCACAAACCGGGATGTCATCCTGGCCACGCCCAGTTTTTTACTGCTTAGATGAAAGAACTTCTCTTTATTTGCAATAATATACTCTACACTTCCTCCACCCAGATCCATAATCATCGAGGGACTGGCAGGCATTTCAACCCCGTGCTGAACGGCAAGTCCAATCAATTCTGCCTCCACACGTCCGGGAATGGCTACAATTTTTATACCCACTTTGTCAATCACTTTTTGAATTAATTCTCCGCCATTCTCTGCCTCGCGGATTGCACTGGTTGCATAGGCCAATATCCGCTCTGCTCCCTGGTGATCACACAGGGTCTTTATTTTTTGAAGTGCATCTAAAGCTCGTTCAAAAGCGGCATCAGATAGCCGGTTGTTAAACCCCTTTTCCGCAAGCAGAACCATCTCTTTCAATTTATCAATGGTGTAAAAACTTCCATCCGGGTATACATCTACAATAACTGCATGAAAAGAGTTGGTACCAATGTCTATAGCAGCAATTCGCTTCACGGGTTGCTTCTGGGAATATTCGGGCATAACTGTTGTCATAGATTAAGTTCTGATAAAATGATAAAGAATGTGATTGCCAAAATCTTCAATGATTTCAGACACAACTACCTGTGATTTCAAAACAACTTTGTTACCTTTTAGCATATGAATCATGAGAAAAAATCTTCATTCAAATCAGCTCCCTGGTGTTTTAATGGCCATGCTCACACCATTCTTTGTTCACTCATTTTTGAATCACCAGGCCTGCACTCAGAGAAACTGAGTATTGATACTCCCGATGACGATTACCTTGAAATCGATGTAATTGACAATGGCTCAGCCAGTCCGGTTGCAGTGTTATTCCATGGGCTGGAGGGGCATTCACGGCGATTTTACATCACGCAGCTTGCAGAGCATCTAATAACCCGCGGTTTTTCCACAGTTGCGGTGAACTTCAGGAGTTGTGGAGGAAAAATGAATCGGCAGCGCAAGTTTTATCATTCCGGAGAAACCGATGATCTTGAAACAGTATTTAAATGGGTTCAGGATCATTTCCCAAAATCTCCCATTTTTGGAGCGGGCTTCTCTCTTGGAGGCAGTGCCCTTCTGAATTTTTTAAAGAAACATAATAGATATCATCCATTGCAAGCAATCTCTGCCATTTCTACTCCCTTTGAATTGAAAAAAGGTTCCCGGAATCTGGAAAATGGTTTCAACCGGCTCTACTCCATCCTATTCTTGCAAACACTAACAGAAAAGTTGAAAGAAAAACGAGCCAAATACCCGGATCTGCCTGCCTTCAGGGGATCTACATTGTATGAATTTGACGATCAGATTACCGGGCCTATTCACGGATTTAAAGATGCAGAGGACTACTATTACCAGTGTTCAAGTGCTTTTTTTGTGGATCAAATCAACACAGATACACTTGTAATTCACAGCCGCCAGGATCCAATGTGTCCATTCAAGTGGACGCCGGTGAAACAGATTCGGAAAAATTCAAAGATCACTGCTCATTTTACACCAAGGGGTGGCCACGTTGGTTTTTGGAGCTTGCCAAATGGATGGATTAATAAAAAAATAGGCGATTATTTTTGCGATTTTATCTGATCTTCACTGATTTCATCTATTTGTGCAATCGACAAGCTTAATGACATTTTACCTGCAGGATTCGTATTTTTGATTTTTAAAATGAAACTGAACAAACCCTATTTATGGTAATTATTATCGGCGCCGGACCTATTGGGCTGGCAACGGCTATTGAGTTAAAAAACAGAGATATTCCCTCCTTAATAATCGAGCGGGGATGCCTGGTAAATTCCATTTTTCACTACCCTGCTAATATGACTTTTTTCTCGACCTCTGACAAACTGGAGATCGGGAATGTTCCATTCATTTCGCATAATCCGAAGCCGACTCGCGGAGAGGCACTTGAATATTATCGACGGGCAGCTGAACATTATGATTTGAATATTCGCCTCTATGAAGAGGTAGAATCTGTAACGGGAAAGGATGGAGAGTACCTGGTCAATACACCGAAAGGGAGTTACAAGGGTGAGAAAGTTGTGTTAGCTACCGGCTTTTACGGACAAGAAAATCTCATGAATATCCCCGGCGAAGAACTCCCAAAAGTTACTCACTATTATGATGATCCACATAAATATGCGTGGCAGGATGTAGTGATTGTTGGAGCCGGAAATTCAGGAGCCGATGCCGCACTTGAAACATGGAGAAAAAATGCGAATGTAACAATGGTTGTGAGGGAGTCTGAACTGAAACAAACCATTAAATACTGGGTCTTACCCGATATAGAAAATAGAATCAAGGAAGGATCTATATCCGCTCATTTCAATTCGGAACTTGTAGAAATACGCGAAGATGAAGTGGACATTCAAACCCCGGAGGGAATAAAAACCATTTCGAATGATTTTGTACTGGCTATGACCGGCTATCATCCTCATTTTGGATTGATGAAAAAACTGGGCATAGATCTGACTGAAGATGAAAAACGGATGCCTGTTCACAACGAAAAAACGTTAGAAACCAACCGGAAAGGACTTTACGTAGCCGGAGTGGTCTGTGGCGGAATGGATACCAGCAGTCTGTTTATTGAAAATACGAGAATTCATGCCAGACATATTGCAGGGCATATTGATGAGAGTTTGTAATTCTGACCTTTGACCTTAACTCAGGTTTAAAAAAATGTGAAGTATTTGGGGCAAATAAAAAAAGAGGGCAAGCTACCCATATCACGCCGCTACGACCTGCTACCGCTGCTGCCTTCCGACCCTGACGGAGTTCACAGGGAGCTGGCTGTATGGAACTTGCCCCGAATAGGTAAGATAAAAGCTTTTCTACTTAATATAAACCAAAACAACTCTTGCTTTTATCTCTTATGTGGAGCTACGGGGATTCGAACCCCGGACCTTCGCGCTGCCAGCGCGACGCTCTAGCCAGCTGAGCTATAGCCCCTTTCGAGGCATCAAATATATCATCTTTCCGGTTTATAAGTCAAAAAACCTTTTGATTACTAATATCGTTCTGTATTTTTGTAATAGAACCAAAACATATACAACTGCTAACTGAATAATCCAATACGATATGCTCAAAACATTTAAGTTTATATCATCCATAATTTTAATAACCTCTTTGATGTTTGCAGGTTGTGGCCCGAGTGGCCCCGGTCCTGAACCAGATCCGTTAACCCTTGAATATTTGATGAGTCTTTCCGATGAAGAACTTCAACAGCGTGATAGTGACGGAGATGGAGTGAATGACTACGACGAAATTTATGTGTACGAAACCAATCCTCTGGAGCCGGATACAGACCAAGATGGATTGAATGATTATGATGAGATCTTCGAACATGGAACAGATCCATTAGTAGCTGATTCTGACGAGGATGGACTTTCAGATGGTGATGAAGTGAACGTTTATAATACTGATCCATTGAATGCCGATTCAGATGAAGACGGGCTGAACGACGGTGATGAAATAAATGAATACGAAACCGATCCTCTGAATCCTGATACAGATGGAGATGGGCTTTCAGATGGTGATGAAGTGAACACTCACGGAACAGACCCGATAAACAATGATACTGATGGTGACGGATTCAGTGATGGACTGGAAATTGAAGAGGGTACAAATCCTTTGGATCCAGAAGATCCGCCGTTTATCAGAGAAGGAGAACTGAACACTATTAACTTTGGATTTGACCGTTCAAATATTAGAGACAGAGCCGCTCAGTTGTTGTCTCTCAATGTGGAAAGACTGCTGGATGCCCAGGCATTTGGTGTACGAATTGACGCCTACACAGATCATATTGGCGGCGATCAGTATAACCTCCGGTTAAGTGTACGGAGAGCAAATTCTGTTGCAGATTTCTATAAGCAGAACGGCATCGCCGAAGACAGAATTGAGCTTCGTGGTTTAGGTAAAGCACCAGTTCCATGTGCCGAGGCCGAAATGGACGCTAATACACCCGGATGTGAGAAAAACCGACGAGCAGAATCACATCCTGTGAATCCGCATTCATTTACCCCGATGAACTAATCGGTCTAATTGAATCTGATCTAAGAAGGCGGGCTTTACGGCTCGCCTTTTTTATTTTGGTGAGATTTTCCATTAGAAATAGCGCGGCACACTGAAACCGATAAAAAATCCGGGTGCGTCTAAACGCTTGGCAAAATCCAATCGGACTACTCCAAAAACGCTGTTAAGACTCGCCCCAATCTCCGTGTGAACTCCATTTGACAGTAGAAGATTGAACGGTTCCACATCTTTCGAATCCGCATAACCCGCCCCGCCAAACAGGATTATTCCCCATCCTTTATCTACAAAATAATTTATTCCAAGCAGTTCAAATGGAATTGTTCTGAAATTATGTTCACCGTAGACTGTCCAGTATTTGCTCCCTGCATACGGCAGGGAATGACGAGTTTTAATGACGCCAAATGGAGTAAATCTGCCCATAGCAACATCAGCAATACCTAAACGCTGAGGAGGTAAATCCCCGATTGCTGTTCCGCCTGAAAATGTAAGATCCAACGTATTAGCAAATAGCCGCCGCTGGTAAAATGTGTTTATATGCAGATCTGCACGCAGATTCAATCGTGTGAAATTAAAATCACTACCCAGCGCATCGCTGCTATGTTCAGCTGAAAAAATCACTTGGTTTTTGCCGGCAAATCCAAAATCAGTTCCGGTTTTGTTATATGCCAGCTCACCGGATATAGAATGCAGTGTTCCATCCTCAATTTGCGGGTTGATTCTCCTGGTTCTGTGCCATCCAAACAGACTGTAATCAAACACTGAATTTTCATCAAAAGAGATATGGTTTTCCCTGTTGGCTGATAGTGTTAAGTCAGTATCTCCAAATAGATCTTCAAGTGTAATACCGGCATACATTTTTTCATTTCTGAAATAATCAAAATAGTCCTCGGTTCCTATCAAGGATTGCACACTGTTCATTCCAAGTGAATAGAATCGGGATTCAAATCGTACATCGGTTATTTGTTCGAAACCAGCATTCAAACCAATATCAGTATTCCCAACTTCAAAAAGTTCCTGGTTCAGGTTAATCCCCACATCCCACATTTCGCTGTGAAAACTATATCCACCAAATCCAGATATTTTAAATCCTGTATCATCAAACTCATTTTCATAGTTAAGTCCTAAATGATAACCATCCATCCTGTTGAAATGTCCACGAACACCTAACCCATCGGGTAGCCAGTTTGTCAACAAATTTAAAAAACCGGAATCATCGTCCGCTGAACCATCCTCCTCAGCTACCATTCTGGCTAAAAAACCTTCCGGCTTAAAGGCTTCCTCAAAAGTTCTTGTGCTGTCAATGGTCTGATATGCTGTTGTTTCGTCAGCGGTGAGGGGTATCCTTTCAATCTCCATTTCTCTTTCCGCTATAAAAGTTGAGTCAGCCTGCATAAGTATCTCGTCTTTTTGGTAGATCGAATCGGGCAGAGCAGTATTTACCTGGTAATCCGATATCCGGGATGTTTGTTTGAACAAAAAAGGCGGGAAGCGTAAACCTACCATTCCAACGCGAACCGTTCCCTCTACCCGCATATCTACAGGAAGCCAAAATTCTCCACCATAATTACTAAACTGCTGCTGATAGGAGAGATTAAATTCTTGTATGGGCGGCGGGAAATTTACTACCTCATTTGGTTTTAAATCGACCTCCAAAAGCGCATAATCACGCCCCAGTACCCAGGCTGTTCCAATAAATGTTGGCTGCCGTTCGCGGCGCGGAGATACTGTGATTTTATACACCGGTTTACCGTCCATCTGCTGAACCTCCTGTAACTCAAAAAAATAAAATTTAGGAGCATCAGGATGGGTAATCCCAACCATATTATATCCGGCAATCTCAACATTGTCATCATAAAAATTGGGTTGATAGTTGACTCCTGCAAAGTTCTGATCTTCCGAAATATTTGATGTTTGTGTCCTTGATACCTGGATTTCACGATGTCCCTCTTCAGTATTCCAAAATACAATTGAACTGCTCTCTATGATTGATACAATGGATGTATCGTTACTTAAAATTTGCCGGGTATAGGCTTCGGCCTGGTAGGTATCAAGATTTTCTCTCCAAATTTGTTTTCTTGCAATTACTCTCTCCATTATGGAGAGGCCCGGATCTTTTTCTGTCACTATAATTTCTTCGAGCTCAGTCACCGACAAACCAAGTTCAATCTCAATTGGAAGTGATGTTTCCTGAGTTATTTCTACTTGAGCTGTTTCAAAACCTATATACCGCACCTGGAGTGTCACCGGGAGTTCATCAACCGTTAACGAAAAATGACCCTCTGCATTCGTAATAGTTCCCCGATAGGTGCCCGTAAGCAGAACAGTTGCTGACGGAAGGGTTTCCCCGGATTCAGAATCGAAAACGGTTCCCTCTATTTCAATTTGGGAAAAAGCCGGTCTTATAATTGTAAAGAAAAGTATGAGCAAACAGAGGAGCCGTTTCATCAAAAAGTAAGTTTAATAGTCTGTGAATTCGGATTCCTCTTACGGCAGATTTTAATCTACGTTTCGAAAAGTTTATTGGATATTGCTGCTCTGAAATACAAAAAGTATTATCTCTCCAATATAACTGCAGACTCCAGTGGACGCACCACTACTTCATCATTTTGCTCAAATAAAACCCTATTATCGGTATGCACAATATACCTCTCTCCATTACACTCAACATGATAAGTGATGTCGTGACCCTTAAACTCCCTCGCAACAATCATCCCTTTTTTATATTTATCAGAAGTGCCATTCGGACTTTCAATAGTTAGATGTTCGGGACGAATGGAACAGGTAATTTTTCCTTTTGCTTTCCTGTTTAATTTCAAGTGGCCAATTTCTGTCTCCATAACATCTGAGTCTTCTATCTCTCCCTCAAAAATATTCGTTCGGCCTAAAAACCGGGCAACAAATTTATTTTTGGGCTGATAGTAAACCTCTTCCGGAGTTCCAATCTGTTCTATCTGCCCTTCATTCATCACACCGATCCTGTCAGCAAACGAAAGAGCTTCCTCCTGATCATGTGTTACAAGCACAGCACTCATTCCCGCTTTCTTAATAATTGACCTGACCTCTTTTCGGGTTGTATCGCGTAAAATTGCATCGAGGTTTGAAAAAGGTTCATCCAATAAGATTAATTTTGGCTCAGGTGCTATGGCACGCGCAAGAGCTACCCGTTGTTGCTGTCCGCCAGATAGTTCGGCAGGGCCTTTATGTTGATGATCTCCCATGCCGGTTCTGCACAACACTTCCTCGGCAAACACCTTTCGTTTGTGTTTGGGCAGATCTGTTAAGCCAAATGCCACATTCTCCAGGGCAGACATGTGCGGGAAGAGTGCATAATCCTGGAATACAAACCCGATTCCTCTTTTTTGAGGGGCTACATGTTTTTTAGGAGACGAAAGAAGATCTCCCTCAAGTTTTATCTCGCCTTTGTCCAGTTGTTCAAAACCTGATATTAATCGTAATGTAGTTGTTTTACCGCACCCGCTGGGCCCCAAAAGGGCAAATATCTCATTCTCGCGCACTCCAAAAGTCGTCCGCCGAACAACAGGAACACCCTTTACAAAGGCTTTCTCAATATTTTTTACTTCAAGAAGCATATTTATGAACACAACTGAGAGCGCATGAATTCTCTTACGCTTATTTATATACAGTCTATATAAATTAAGGAATAATTCGCCTTATTGAAATGTAATACCATCAAAATTATTTATAACAAGAACTGATAGCTCTCTCACTTTGATATGCAACAGAATAATTTAGAATCTCAGATTAATTCCTATAGCCAGCCTTGATACATTGTCGAAACCTATCTGATCAGTACTTGTCAGATTTGCAATTCTATACTCAATAAAGGGATTCAAAATTGGCAACAGGGTAAACTCAGCTCCGCCAAATCCATTCCAGTAGAAACTGGAGTCATTGAAATCAAAACCCTCAACATCTGCATTGAATTTTAATTGCTGGTTACCAATTCCTAAACCAACGTATGGCTTTACGATTCCCAATTTTACCCCAGCGAGTGCAGCAAGCCCATAATCATATACATCTATTTGGCGGCTAAACGTAAAATCATCCCGGTTAACATTATTCTCATCATTGAAATAACTGAAGTGAGCGCGAATACCAAGATCAATAAGGGGTGCCCCTTGCAGAAAGCTCCTTTCTATTCGAAAACCGAATCCGTTTTCTGGGTCCTCATCTCTTATTTCATACGATGCTCCAACCGACCACTGTGCCTGAGCGGTTTGATTGACAGAAATAAATGCTAATAAAAATCCAACTGTAATGAGTACTTTTTTCATGTCTGTAAATTTGAATGAATGTTAGATTAAATTTTTGCGGTTCTTATAATTTTATAAACGAATTGAACGTTTTTTGTTTCGTTGACAGACAACACATTTTTAACAGTATTGCATTATAAATCATTTTGTAAATACATGTTAATTACATGCTATCAAAACATTCATGTTTTAAATTGAAGTAACATCAAAAAAAGATTAATATATAAGATGTGTTAAGTACAATGGAAAGAAAAAGTAGAAACTGGTACAGCAAAATTTTAAATGATGCTCAATGTGTTTCAAACCCTGCAAGGTCTTTCCAAAATCTTTTCATTCATAGAATTCATTAATTAAACAAACCCATATCATGAAAAAATTCGATAAAAAAGATTCAATAAGCGGAATTTCCCGCAGAGATTTCTTGGGCAAATCGGCTGCTTTTGCTGCTGGATTTTCCGTACTGCCAAGCAAAGTAGTTAGCGGCCTGGGACATCGTGCACCCAGTGATAAACTAAATATTGCCGGTGTTGGTGTTGGTGGCCGTGGGGCCGCAGTTCTCAGAGCTATGAAAGAGACAGAAAACATAGTTGCTCTCTGTGATGTAGACTGGAGATACTCACAAAGTACGTTTGATGAATATCCCGACGCTGCAAAATACTGGGACTGGAGAGTAATGTTTGATGAAATGGGTGATGATATTGACGCGGTTGTTGTCGCTACATCAGACCATAGCCATGCAACTATTGCCGCTCATGCCATGACCATGGGCAAACATGTGTATGTTGAAAAGCCTTTAACCCACACCGTATATGAATCCCGATTACTCACAAACTTAGCTGCAGAATATGGTGTAGCCACACAAATGGGAGATCAGGGTGCATCTGGCGAAGGCATTAATCTTGTAACAGAATGGGTTCAAAATGGTGTAATTGGTGAGGTAACTAAAATTGAAGCATTTACCGACCGCCCCATTTGGCCACAAGGTTTGAATGTACCTGAAGAGGAGCAACAAGTACCCGATACAATGAACTGGGATCTTTTTATTGGACCCGCTGAGATGAGACCCTACAACGAAATTTATACACCATGGAATTTCCGCGGTTGGTGGGATTTTGGAACCGGTGCGCTGGGTGATATGGCCTGCCATATTTTGCATGCTCCGTTCAAATCACTTGAACTTGGTTATCCAACAAGAGTGCAAGGTAGCTCAACTCTGCTTCTCCAGGAATCAGCTCCTACAGCACAACGAGTTCGATTGACCTACCCAGAACGAGAAACCAGCATGGGTACACTTCCTGAAGTGGAAGTACACTGGTATGATGGTGGTCTGCAACCCCTTAAGCCTGAAGGCTGGCCAGAAGGAAGAGATATGAACCATCGCGGCGGTGGTGTATTGATGCACGGAACAAAAGATACACTTGTTCACGGTTGCTATGGATCCGATCCGTGGTTACTGTCCGGCAAATAAACCAAATGTTGGAAAATCTGTACGACGTGTTAAAGTTGGTGATCTTGAAGGTGAAGCTGCCCACCAAATGGATTGGGTACGAGCTTGTAAAGAAAGCCCACAGAACAGAACAGAAGCCAAGTCTTCATTTGACAAATCCGGACCATTTAATGAAATGGTAGTAATGGGAGTGCTTGCCGTACGTCTGCAAGAACTCGATAAAGAACTCGAGTGGGATGGTGAAAGCATGGAGTTCACCAACATCAACCCTAATGAGTATCTCCGAATCATTAAAAGAGATGGATTCAATATTGAGGACGGAAATCCCACATTTAGTCGAGAATACACGGATCAGATCAATGCACAGCAATTTGCTAATGGATTGATTCGAAAAGAGTATCGAGATGGATGGGATCTGCCCAATATGCCTGCATAAATTTCAAATCATAACAAACCAAAAATCTTATACTATGAAGATTAAATCACTTAAAAGGTACGGTTTCTTCAAACTGACATTACTTATCCTGGTTGCCGGACTCTTTACCGCTTGTTCTTCCGACACGGAGAATCAGCAGTCTGAAGCCACAGATGGTTCAATGGAAGCCGAAGAAGCACCTATTAATACACTCACTGCAGAAGAAGAGGGACAAGGCTTTACCTTGTTGTTTGACGGAGAAACATCCGAAGGCTGGCGTGGATACCAAAGAGAAGATTTCCCCGGAGCCTGGGAAGTTGTTGACGGTGCTCTGCACATTAAAGGATCAGGCCGGGGTGAAGCCGGTGCTGAAGATGGCGGAGATATTCTCTACGATGAAGTTTTCAGCAACTTTCATCTGAAGTTTGAATGGAAAGTTTCTGAGGGTGGTAACTCCGGTGTTTTCTACCTCGGCCAAGAAACAGATGAATTTGACTACATCTGGATGACTGCGCCCGAATTTCAGGTACTGGATAATGAACGCCATCCGGATGCCATGCTTGGTGAAAACGGAAACAGGCAGTCTGCTTCCCTCTACGATATCTATCCCGCAGACCCGCAAAACGCAAATCCTGCGGGTGAGTGGAATACAAGTGAAATTATTGTTTACGACGGTACCGTTGTTCACAGACAAAATGGTGAAACTGTCGTAGAATATCACCTCTGGACCCCTAAGTGGGAAGAAGATGTTGCTGACAGTAAATTCCCTGAACTGAATGAAAACTGGGTTGATGTAGCTGAGGAAGGTTACATCGGACTACAGGATCATGGTGATGATGTTTGGTTCAGAAATATCAAACTTCGAAGAATGGATTAATAATTCAATTCCAATAATTCGACTTTTTAAAAGCCATCGCAAAAAAAGCGATGGCTTTTTTAATTTCAATTATTTTTGTTACCCCCATTTGAAAAAGATCAGTCAAAAAGAATTTTCTTTAAATTTTAAGTAGGTAAAAAGTAGTAGATAAAAAAACCGGTTTTCTCTGAATCATCCTATTGTTTCAATTAAAGTTTGGGGTTTAGGCATCTTTTTTGGTAATATAGGGTGCGCTCAAGTAGCGTCTCTCTTGATGAATAGTCAGGGTATCGTACCGGATACGTACGATACCCTATTTTTTTGCTGTAACCTACCTATCTTCAATTCGTATTCTTACTTTCGGTCTATCTCTCTTAATCCTATTTTAGATATATTCCATCATTTCAATTAAGCCCATTGAGTAAATGAAAAACTTTAAAATTGACCACCGCACGAACAGCGGCCTTGAGGTATTAGATCTTTATGGAGAGTTAGACGCTCACACCGCATCCCAGCTTGAGGATTCTCTTAAACGCCTTATAAATAACCAAAAATGTAATATCATCGTAAACTTTAGTGAGCTGGATTACATAGCCAGTGCCGGCCTGGGTGTATTTATGGCATATATTGAAGATGTACGAGACATTGGCGGCGATATAAAGCTTACAGACATGAATGACAAGGTTTACAATGTGTTCGATCTGCTCGGCTTTCCAACCCTCTACGATATCCTTGATCATGAAAAAGAGGCCGTAAAAAAATTTTTAAATGAAGAAGGATAACAGCTGAATTGAATAACGCAACCACATATCAAAAAAAAGTGAATGCCTCTACGCAGAATCTGTCTGCCATTAGGAATTTTGTGTCCAGACATGCAGAAGAACAGGGCTTTTCTTCACAAAAAGTTGCGGATATCCAGTTGGCCGTTGATGAAGCTTACACCAACATCATTAAACATGCCTATAAATACGATTCAGACCAGAATGTGATCATTAATCTTGAATTTGATGATGAAAAAATGGTTGTAACTCTTACCGACCACGGCTTGGGGTTTGATATCGGAAAATACAAGAAACCAAATCTGAAGAAACAGATTGAGAGAAAAAAAAGAGGCGGAATGGGGGTCTATTTAATTCAAAAATTGATGGATGAAGTTTCCTACCATGCCAAAAATCATGAGAATGTACTTCGAATGTGTAAGAACAGAAATTAAAAGGGCACAGTGGATCAATCCAAAAAAAACAAAGAGCTTCAATCGAAGTTTGAACTGAAAACCGTTCTTGAAACCAGCCGGATACTTGTTGAATCGCGTAACAGCGAATTCATTATCAACAACCTTCTTCTCATTCTTATGGGGCGTTTGCTTGTCTCGCGAGCAGCAATTTTTATTTACGACTCCCAATCAAAATCATACACTCTGAAAAAATCAAAAGGGTTGCCCAAACTCGAGGAGGAGAAGCAATACGAAGTTGTGAATACCGAGGAATGCAAAGAACAAGCCTATTTTAAAGCAGATAAAGTAGCCTCATCCATTAAAGAACTGCTGGGTGAATTAGAACATAGCCTGTTTTTTACTCTCCGTACGAACAACAATCATCACGGAGTTTTGTTTCTTGGAGGCAAAGCAAACAAAGAAGCATTTCAAGAACATGAACTTGAGTTTATCGAAGGACTTTGTATCATCTCAACCGCTGCACTCGTCAATTCTCAACTTTTTACCGAGCTTACAAATACGTATCGAAATCTGGACAGGCGCATTCATGAATTGAACACACTGTTCGATCTTTCGAAAGAGTTTAATTTGTTAGTGGATCGGGAAAAAATTTCACGGATTTTTAAATTCGCGCTCTTAGGGCAGCTTTTTATTCGAACGTTTTTTCTCATCTATAAAAACCAGGACGAAATAAGTTTGCTAACTTCAAGCGGACTCAAAAAACAACCGGACCCTTCACGAATTGAACATATTTTTAAAACCACAGAAGATAATGTGGTAGAAATTGATGAGAGTTTTGCGAATGAATACCCATGGATTTATGAAAATAATATTGCCGCTTTAATCAGTATCTCAGTTCAGAATGAAAAAGTGGCAATTATTGGAGTTGGTGAGCGAGCCAATAAAGTACCATATACAGAAACTGACTTTAATTTCCTGAAGTCGCTGGCAAACCTTGCAGTTATCTCAATTCAAAAAACCTATTTCCTTGAAGAACGGATTGATAAAGAGAGAATGGAAGAGGAGTTATCCATTGCAAAATCTATTCAGCAGGGACTCTTGCCAGATCCCATACCTGAAATTGAAGGAGTAGACCTGGCTGCACGTACAATCTCTTCCAGGGAGGTGGGCGGAGATTATTTTGATATTGCCAAAACTCCGGATGGAAATACTATATTGGCAATTGGCGATGTAACTGGTAAGGGGGTTCCGGCTGCTTTGTTAATGGCGAACCTGCAATCGATGTTGCATGTTTTACTTCCGGTTGATATTACACTTTCTGAGGCCACTGAACGCATCAACAATCTTATCTTCAAAAATACCCCAGCTGATAAATTTATTACTTTTTTCTGGGCTAAATTCCTGAGTACTCATAAAATTCTACGCTATGTTAATGCCGGACACAATCCTCCACTTTTGCTTCGGAAGAACTCTGATTCTTTTGAAGAGCTTTCTGATGGTGGTTTATTACTTGGAGCAATGGAAGCCATGGCACCTTACAAACAGGCGGATGTACAGCTCAATCCCAATGATCTTTTGATCTCTTATACGGATGGAGTGAATGAAGCTATGGACAGTAACGAAGAGGAGTTTGGCATCAAACGATTGAAAGAGTGCATTCTAAAAAACAGGAATAAATCGCCAAATGAGATTTTAGATGCAATTGTAACCGATGTACTGGCTTTCTCAAACGAAAAACTTTTTGATGACCTTACACTCCTAATCATTAAAGCCAAGGAAGTTTAACGGTTAAATGTGGGGCCTAAAACATTTGTAAAACCAGCAGCTTGCTGTTGTTCAGTTAATGCAAGAATTGCCTGGTATGTACGATATCGGTTCATAATTTCTTCCACATACTGTACAGGCTCAATTCCTCTTGCAAAACCATATCTCGCTTTCTGATAATGGCGTCGCTGCATCAGCTTAATCAGCGAATTGGATACAGAATCCCAGTCATTTGGATTTTTATTCTGATCGATGGTTAACCGCCGGGCATCTGCCATATGACCGGGACCTACATTATAGGTTGCGAGCGCAAATGCCCAACGCTGTTCTGTACTGTCGATATACGAATAGTGGTCTAAGTTATCTTTGATTACATCTGCGCCCAACTGGATATTAGTCAACGGATCGTATAGATCCTGGTAGTTTTCGTATGCAGTAGAATCAACAAATTGTGGCATAATTTGCATCAACCCAACTGCACCTGCCCAGCTCTTGCTGTTTGGATTAAAACTCGATTCCTGTGCTATCATGGCAGTGAGCATCAGCCAGTCCAGATCCATAGAGTCTGCAACTGACCGGATCAACTCATCATAAGGTGAAATTACACCCATCGACTGGTACTGCCATTCAGGATTGTAATACTGGGCCATCTGTCTGCTTTGTTCAAAATATTTCTTCCGTAACACATTCAGGAATGTGGATCGCCGAGGTTTATCCTTTTCTTCTGAAAACCGAAAGTGTTTATACAAATAACGGTTCATTTTCGATTCCAACTCATCTGCATTACTCCGAATAGCCCACGCAATGGTATCTGATTCGGCAATAGTCGGCCCGGGATATAAACCTTCCATGTAGCGGTTTGATGCATCATACATATTATCATCAGCTACAGTAGCTTTTAAATTACCTTCAGCCACTTGAAAAAGAGCAGCCTCTGTATCCATTCCATCGGATATGGGATTAATATTAAATGTATACCCCTCCTCCTTCAGCTCTGTTAAACGAGAATAATATGAACTGTTTCTGCGAACCGAGATTGGAATATCAGATTCGGAAAGTTCTTCCAGTGTCTGCGGCCTGTTCGGTTGTTCTGCAGAGTAGACAATCATCTGATCTACAATATTATATGGCCGTGTAAATTTTGCTACCCGTTTCCTTTCCGGCGTAATGGTATAGTTTGCCGCAATTACATCTCCTACGCCTTTGTTCAACAGATCGAATGGATTTTCCTCGGCTCCTACAATAATCACCTCTACCGCAAGGTCATTTTCTCTTGCAAATTCTTTTAACAGTTCGTATTCAAATCCTACCTCTATTCCCTGATTTAAGAAATATGTATTTGAGCTGTAGAATGTAATCATTCGAAGTACACCATCCTCTTTGATGTCATCGAAGTCACGATCTACCGGTTCATAGATAGTTATTGGGGCAGATTCCGAAGAAATGGTGGATTTTTCGGAATCGTTCGTGCAAGAAAGAGTCACAGAAAAAAGAAGTAACGAAATTATAGAGAGTCTTCGCATCTCTTTTCTGACAAACGGGGATTTATGCATCATGAAATACAGGTTGGTTCCTGTTTAATGAAGGTCGTTATTCACTAAATCCGAAAAAATTGTAACGTTACCTTCTGCCATATTTAATCAATCTTTACAACGAAGTTTCTTTACAAATCATTTTATCGGTCAGAAACAGTTGATTCTCTTGAACTTAAATACTTTATATGAGTTTATGTTTACGTTTTTAACCTCTATTTCTACGAATAATGTAGCAGTTTTGTTGTGAATGAACAAAAATTCTACACAAACAGAACCTTGTATATTGTTGTCATTTTTATCATTTGAGCCTTTTTGACCAAGTTAATGCCACACCACAAATAATAGTTATCATTGCAATAATAGATAGTAATGAGGGCATTTCATCAAAAATAAAATAGGCGGCAACAGCTGCGAAAATTGCTTCAGATAAAATAAGGGTAGATAAAAGAGTGGGAGAAAAATATTTCACCGCATAATTCATCGATCCGTGACCTAAAATTGTAGGACCAACAGCCAAAGCCAATCCAACTATTATTGAAGAGCCTGTAACAACTGGTAAACTACCTATCCATACAAAAGATAGAATAGTACAGGTTATTGCCGCATAGAAATACACATGGAATACGTAATCAATCCATTCTGAATGCTGCCTGATTTTGCGGCCGATTAGAAAATAGATCACAAAAATAATTGCGGCAGAAAACGCCAGTGTATTCCCGAATAACGCATGTGGAAACTGTTCTGCTAATGTTTTATCGGCAATACCAAGAAACGCTGATCCGCCAAATGCTACAAATACGCCTACCCAAACTATTGGACGAAATGATCGCTTGAACAAAATACTCTCAGCCATAATTAAAATCACCGGATGAATAGTAACCAGTACGGATGCCGAAGCTACCGAGGTATAGTGCAGGGAAGCGATCCAAAATGTGAAATGAAGTCCAAGGCAAAATCCTGCACCAATCAACCAAAACAGGTGAACTCCACTTTTTTTGAGCTGCTTAACCGGGAGCCCTTTTGAAAGCCAGAAAGGCAATAGTAAAATTACAGCAAATACTGTGCGAAGGGCCGCCAATACCAATGGTTCAACATCTGTTCCAAAACGAACCAGGATAGGTGCAAATCCAAATGATATTAAACCAAAAAAAAGTAATAAAAGTACTTTTAAGGTCGGCCGATTGGAGTGCTGAAAGGTGTTCAAAAGATTATCGTATGCGATCCATTGACTTGACTAACTCTTCATCTTTTTTGATACCTCGCCCCGCAAGCCAAAACATTGCCAGTGATAAAGTAATCAAAGCAACACCAATGGATTCCTGCCATAAAAACGTACCAAATCCTCCTAATGAGAATAGCACCCCTGTTCCAAAACCTAATGCTACAATCTGTATGTAAGTACCAATTTTAACAATTTTCAATTGCAACGGGCGGTTTTTGTATAAAAAAACTGAGCCTAAAGCTATTACAAGAGCAAGTGTTAAAGAAATAGCCGTACCGTAACCAATCCAAACGGCAGGATCGGCCATAGCCTTACTGTAGACAGAATTAAAAAAAACAGCAAAATTCAAAAGTGAGGCAAAGATCAAATAGAAAGTTTGTGGACGCTGGATCAAATCAAAAAAATTGGTTTAAAATTTCATTCAAAAATAATGAAATGGACTGGCAGATACCACTTTCAAAACAGGATAAACGCCAGTCCTAAAGATCTCTTAGTGATGGTATTCTTTCTCTTCTTCCTGTGATTTGGGCGAACCATTTTGGCTAATCACCTCGCTTTGATCGATAATAATTGCAGGATTCACGGTATCGAAAAAGTATCTGTTTGTTCCTCTTCGGATCTCTTCAATGATGTAGTACAAGACCGGAACAAGAATCAACGTAAGAAATGTGGCAAACATTAAACCACAAATTACGGCAATTGCCATGCCACTCCACCATGCGGCCTGTTCACCACCCCAATAAACATATTCACCAATATTAGTTAAAAACTGCAGCGGTTCATTTGCAAGTACAATAAAGTCCAGGTTAAAACCTATTGCGAGTGGTACAAGTCCTAATGTTGTGGTAATGGCTGTTAAAATTACGGGACGAAAACGCACAAGCCCGCCCTGTACCAGTGCATCGTACAGATTCATATTATCCCGCGATCTCAGAATATCTATATAGTCAATCATCACAATGGCGTTATTAACTACCACACCTGCAAGTGAAATCACACCGATACCTGTCATAATTATACCGAATGGCATCTGGAAGATTACTAATCCATACAACACCCCGGCAATAGACATAATAACCGATGTTAATACGATAAACGGTTTGGAAATTGAGTTAAACTGAGAAATGAGAATGAACGCCATCAGTGCCAGTGCAATGAAAAATGCATTGGTCAAAAATTCCTGGGCTTCATCCTGTTCCTGGTTTTGGCCTGTCCAGCGTGTTGTTACGCCCTCAGGCAGCTCCTGCAGATGAGGTGCCAGTAACTGCTGGGCTTCTGCAAGTACGGCGTTACTATTGTAGTTACTTCGAACATCAGCCTGTACAGAAACAACCCGATTCTGATCAATTCGGTTGATACCTCCGTAGCCCTCTTCAACATGCCAGTTTGCAATTTCAGAAAGTGGAATCTGCCGCCCCTCTTCTCCCATCACTGTTAAATTATTCAACGTGCTTAAATCTTCCCTGTACCTCTCAGCAAGGCGTACGGTAATATCATATTCGTCATTGCCTTCTCTATACTGAGAGGCTTCAACACCATTTATAGCCTGTCGGATGGTATTTCCAACATCGTTGGTGTTTACTCCGTAAATAGCTGCTTTTTCACGATCTACCGTAATCCTGGTTTGAGGTCGCGCCTCAGGCTGATCTGTTTCGAGTCCATCGAGCTTTCCGTAGATCGGATCGTTTTCCAGGATCGACAGTATCTCCCGGGAGATACTGTCGAGTTGTTCAAGATCTTGTCCAGCTATTTCAAGATTTATCGGTTTCCCGGTTGGAGGACCATTTTGTTGTCTTTCTACAGTTATTTCGGCCCCCGCAATTCCTTTGGGCAGAATTTCGCGAAGTTGCTCAATCGCATCAAATGTACTTCCCACTCGTTCATTGTAGTCTACAAAACTGAGAGCAATGGTTCCCCTGTTGGAGGTATTTCCTCCACCCATTTCCATTCCACTTGATACGGGTGAGCCGGGTGTATTTACAACAGTTTCTACATCCGCATAGTTATCAAGTTGACTCAAACGGCTTTCCAGTTCTTCAGCTATATCCCTTGTAAATTCTACATTGGTTCCGGCTGGAGTTTCTATCTGAACATAGGCTCTTTTTGGTGGGATGTCTTCAGGAAAAAATTCAACTCCCTGGTTAAAAACTCCGAAAACCACAAAGCTCGATATCAACACTAAGACTGAAATTCCAAATACTTTAAAACGATGTTTGAGCGACCATTTTAATGTAGATTCATAGTAGGTAAGAACCCGTTTCAACCCCTTTTCCTGCCACCAGAGGCCCACCGGTTTCATAAAAAATTTAAAACTGAGAAACAGAAGTGCTCCTAAAACAATCATCATTCCCCAAAAATTTGGGTTTCCCATCAAAAGAAAACCGAGAAGAATAATACCAGCAATATTGAGTGCCCACTTCCCTTTCCTGGTAATGGATGGTTTTCTGCGTTTCTCGTCCGTTTCCAACTCCATAAAAACAGCACACAGCACAGGATTGATCACCAACCCAACAAAAAGCGAACTACTCAAAGTAATGATAAGAGTAATTGGCAGGTACGACATAAAATCGCCCACAATTCCCGGCCAAAAAGCTATCGGAAGAAAGGCAGCAAGAGTTGTTGACGTGCCCGAAATTATGGGCATGGCTACCTCTCCGGTCCCTTTTTTTGCCGCCTCAATATTATCGTATCCCTCTTCGAGGTAACGGAAAATATTTTCCACCACTACAATAGCATTATCCACCAGCATCCCCAGTGCAAGAATCAGTGAAAAGAGCACAATCATGTTCATGGTAATTCCCGCGGCCTGGAGGACGATGAATGAGATAAACATAGACAACGGAATGGATATCCCCACAAATGAAGCATTCCGAACACCAAGGAAAAAGAGCAGAACTCCAATCACAAGAATAAGGCCGGATATAATATTATTCTCCAGGCTGCTCACCATCATGTTTATCTCCTCACTCATATCAGATGTAACCTTTACATTCGTAGTGGGAGGCATACCCGGGAGTTGTTCATCAATAATATTCCGCACACTTTGTGCAGCCTCAATAATATTGGTTCCCGTTCGCTTGGTTACAGAGAGTGTGATAACCGGGTCGCCGTTCAGATATGCATATGATTCTCTTTCTTTTTGAGTGAACCTAACATCTGCCACGTCCCTGATGTAAATTGGGGCGTCATTGGGGGCATCAATTACTATATCTTCAATCGGTGACGGACTGTCATATTCACCCGGAACCCGCATCAGGAACTTCTTGGAGCCCACGTCTATAGCACCTGCGGGAATGGTTACATTCTCATTCTGAATGGCCAAAATAATATCTCCCATCGACACTCCGTAATATTTGAGCATCTGGAGATCAACATTCACCTGCACCTCTTTCTCAATTCCCCCGGCCAGGTTAACTTCCAGTACCTGTGGTATCATTTCAATCCGATCCTGCAGATCTTCGGCTACAATCTTCAAATCATCAAGCCCGTACGCCCCCGATACATTCACCTGCATAATCGGGAATTCGGAAACGTTAATCTCCTGTATCATCGGATCTTCGGCCGCAGACGGCAGTTCCGGTTTTGCCAAATCCACTTTTTCCCGAACCTTTTGGAGCGCTTCATCAATATTTACATCTGTATTGAACTCCAGGTTGATGCTTGAATATCCCTCCGTAGTAGTGGATGTCATCTCCTTTATATCAGAGATAGTCCCAAGCTCCTCTTCAAGTTTCCGGGTGATTAAACTCTCCATATCCACAGGGCTCACCCCGGGATAGAGCGTAATTACAATGATATTCGGAATGGTAATATCCGGCTGAGCCTCTTTCGGGATGGACATATACGACTGAACTCCCAAAATGGCAATCAGAACCACCATTACAAGAACACTTACTCTGTTGTTGATGGAAAATGAACTCAGCCCAAACTCTTTGCGGTCTTCTGCCGGAGCCGTTGTCTTTTTAATAGGACTATTGAATTGATCTTTGCTCATGACTAAATTTTATTCACTTTCTTGTTCGGCAACCATTTCAGACTGCTCCTCTTCAACAATTACAATCCTGGAGCCGTCCTGCAGATACGAAGCTCCTACAGTTACTAAATCTTCACCCGCGGCAAGGCCGTCTCGAATCACAACATTATTTCCATAAGCCGAACCCAAACTTACAACCCGTTCTACAGCAATGGGGTTACCCTCCTCGTCTTGGCCGGTTACATACACTACATTGTTTCCGCTTTTCTGGAATACATACTCTTCGCCGACTACAATAGCATCTTCAATTCTTTCGATTCGAAGCCGTACATTGGCAATCATATCAATTTTTACCTGGTTAAGCTCTGCAGGCAGATCAATTTCAACGGCAAATGTCCGGTTTGTTGGGTTGATTGTATTTCCAATGAGTGTAACCGGCAGTTGGTATCGGGTTTCGGCGTCAAAATCAAACCAAACCTCAGCCTCATCACCCAAATCCACTGAATTGGCATATCTTGCGGGAACCCCAAGTTCTACCTTTTTACTCTCACTGCTGATCAGGCGAAAAACAGGAGTTCCGGGCGAAACCATCTCGCCCACTTCTGTAAATACAGTCTCAACAACTCCTGTAAAAGGCGCAGAGATGGAACTATTTTCCAGATCAATCCGTAAAGATTCCAGCGCCGCCAGATTCTGTTCATACGTATATTTTGCATTCAAATAATCGATCTCAGAACCGATATCCTGTTCTTCATACAATCGTTTCAGTCGCTCGTAATTTTCTCTTGACTGAGATGTTGTTGCCTGCAATCGGTTCAACTCCTGCTGCAATTTTCGGTCATCTACTTTTATAACCGTTTCACCTTCCCGCACATCGTCGCCCTCCTCTTTGTTGAGGTTTACAATACGCCCGCTAACCTCCGCAGAAACCTGAACATCGCGATTTGTGCTGACGGTACCGACTTGCCGCAAGTAACTCTCAAAGGTTTCCGGCTCTGCTTGCTTGGTTTCCACATTTACTGTTTTCACCGCCTGCTCAACCTCAGCAGTTTCCATCCCGCAGGCATTGAAAAGGGCGAGTACAAGAAGCACTGCTGCTATTCTTTGAATTTTCATATTGTTAATTTTTTATCCGTTTAAAATTCGTATTCAGTTTCATCGATCATGGGCACCATTCCGATAGCCAAATCAAAATCGGCCTTGGTATTCAGATAATCAGCCACTGAGAGTGCATAATTTAGTTCAGCTTCGCGTACCTGAAGTTCTGCCTCGGTCACTTCAAGCTGCGACCCCACTCCGTTCTTGTATCGATTCTCGGCAATCTCATATCCTCGCTGGGCCTGTTCCACTGCTTGTCTTCGTGCGTTGGCTGTCTCTTCAAGATTTCTAAGACGCTCTAAATTTGTCTCATACTCGTTGAGGGCCGTTTTCTCTGTCGCCCACTCCTGAACCATAAGATCTCTTTTTTCAATCTTTGCAACGTTCAGATTCGCCATTCTCTCAAATCCGGTAAATAGGGGAACCGTTACGTTAACCATCAGCGTTTGAAATCTTACAGCATTTTCAAACGGCCTGGGTGATCCCGGCTGAGCTGCCGTCCATTGAAGGTTGTAATCTGCAGTAATAGTTGGCAAAAACCGGCTCTTAATTGCTCTGATTTCCCGGTCTTTCAGGCTCTGCTGCACATCCAGCACACGCAAATCACCGCGCTTGCCGCGCATCACATCCAGGGCTTCCTCTTCAGATAACATTGGAAGTGGTGTAGCTTTTACAAGATTATAGATGTTCTCATTTTTATTTCCATCTTCTGATGGATTGTTGATTCGATATTCACTTAAACTGCCCACTATCTCCAGCGGCATATCAAGCGGCAGAGCCATCACCTCTTTTAAGTTTCGGTGAGCTTCTTCAACAGCCAGTTGAGCATCTTTCAATTGTGGTTTTTGGTTTGCCAATTGCACTTCAAGCCGAAGCACATCGTACTCTTCTATGAGGCCGGCCTCATATCTGGATCGGTTTTCTTCGAGATTTTCTTCAATTCGGCTGATTGTCGCTTCCTGCAATCTCAACTGCTCTTCAGCAATAAGAACCGCATGAAATGACTTTCTCGACTGCGTGATAATTTGCTGAACAGTTGAACGCAGAGCTTCCTCCTGCACAGATTTAAAGACACTGGAACTGCTGATTCCTACTATAGCCTCACCCCGAAAAATATTTTGCGAAACCGTGAATCCACCCTGCCAGTTGTTATCTGTACCGAATTGAAGGGGTACCAGTTCATCCGGGTCTGCATTGGGATCGAAAAATGTAGCGGGTACAAAGTTGACCGGTATTTCAATATTGCGGGTAAATGTGGCTGAACTTGTCACATCCGGCAGAACTTCGCTCCAGGCTATCTTCACCTGTTCATCGGCATTTTCTACCGATAGAATTGCACGCTTTACTTCCGGGTTATTCACAACCGACAGTTTAATGACCTGATCTATGGTGAGTTTATTACTCTCAGGTAATTCCACCTGAACATCTTGTGAAAAAACCGCCTGATAAGTCCCCGGACAAAGGATCAGAATGATCATTAAAAGTATTGATAGCTGAGTCTTTTTTAGCTGCATTTCCTTTTTCTTCGAAATCTTATTTAAAACAGATACTTGCTACGTACGTATATTTTCTTTGTTACACATTTTTTGACTGGTAGTCATAATTTTTCATTCCCTGCCCAACCAACTGCATAAAAGTTTCTATAAGTGATTCGAGGTTAAAATCAATATCATCAAGAACGGCTATGTGCTCCTCTTTTTGTTTCATAAAAGCCATATGAACAATTCCTTTGGATGCACCCCAAATAATCAGGCCGAGTTGCTTGGGATCAAATGAAGAATCGATACTGCCATCCTGCATCCCAATTTGTAGCGAACGCACGATATATGTCATCGCCTGTCGAGCATTTTCTTCACACTTATCCGCCATGGGACCGTCAGGCAAAGCATCGCGATTTCGCAAACCCTCGTAATAATTAAAAGCGTTAAAATACAATGGGTTATCAGTAATAAATTGAAAATAAGCCTGACCCAGTTTCTCAACCATTTCTAACCCCGTAATATCTTCTGCTATAACCCGGCTCATCGCCTGGTTTAAAATCTGGGATCCCCGATTACAGATTGCTAAAAATATAGAATTCTTGTTTTTGAAATACAGATAGAGAGAACCTTTACCCATTTCGGCTTTTTCTGCGATCTCATCCATCGTGATATTTTCGAAACCACGCTCCTCGATGATCTTCTCGGTCACATCAATAATAAGCTCTTTTCGTGCTCGGCGTTCACGCTCTTTCCGGGTGAGTTTTTTTTCCATATATGACTAATGGTCAAATTTTGAATGACAGTCAAAATAAGAACTTCTACAGAGTTTTTCTACGTTTTAAATCAAAAAATCGTTCGAAAGGATCCTGCGGAATTTTACGATTGTTATGAATTAAGGTCCTTTTAGATCCGAACCCCGCCGCTCAGCAAGTAAAGAATGGCCATTCTGACCGCGAGCCCGTTCGTAACCTGGTCTAATATTACGGCCCTGTCACTATCCGCAACTTCGCTCTCCATCTCTACCCCTCGATTAATCGGACCGGGATGCATTACTGTGAATTGCGGATATTTTTCAAGGTGTGCCATTTTTATTCCGAATAACTGGTGGTATTCCCGCAAACTCGGAAACAGGTCCGTGGCACCTTCAATTCTCTCTAACTGTATACGCAAAGCCATTGCAACATCACACCAAGCCAGTGTCTCTTCAAGATTGTATGATACATTTGCTTCAAGTGCATCTACATAGTTGGGCATTAATGATTTCGGACCGCAAATAGTAACCTCTGCACCCAGTTTTTTCATGCCAATAATATTCGACCGAACCACACGGCTGTGTGCTATATCCCCGATTATAGCGATTTTTTTTCCTTTTACCCCTTTCAACTCCTCCTGTATTGTAAACATATCAAGAAGTGCCTGGGTGGGATGTTCATGGGCACCATCGCCAGCATTGAGTATAGCTGCATCCACACACCTGGTTAAAAAATGGGGAACACCGGGACTTTCGTGACGAACAACTACCATATCAATCTTCATTGAGCTGATATTGCGAATAGTATCTTTGAGAGATTCTCCCTTCCTTGTACTGGATGTTCCCCTCGAGAAATTGATCACATCAGCGCCCATTCTTTTTTGGGCGAGTTCAAAGGATAAGCGGGTCCGTGTACTGTTCTCGTAAAACAGATTAACAATTGTTTTATCTCGAAGGGTGGGTACTTTGGGGACCGGCCGGTCTAAAACCTCACGAAATGTTTTGGATTGTTCGAGAATATATTCAATATCCTCTTTTGAATAATCTGCTAAACCCAGAAGATGCTTTTTATTGAAGCTATAATCTGCGGTTTCAGTCATCCAGCCCCCTTCCTTTCACTACATACACGGCATCTTCTCCATCCAACTCTTTTACTTTCACCTGTACTTCTTCATCGGCATGGGTAGGAATTGTTAAACCAACATAATCTGACCGGATTGGAAGTTCCCGGTGCCCGCGATCAATCATGCAACAAAATTTAATGCTTCTCGGCCGCCCATAATCCATCAGGGCATCCATCGCAGAGCGAACTGTCCGGCCGGTGTAGAGTACGTCGTCCACCAGTATAACATCCCTGTTGTACAGGTCGAATGGAATCTCGGTCACTTTTACTTCCGGCATTTTGAGCTTGGAACGGAAATCATCCCGGTAAAATGTAACGTCAAGTACTCCAAAATCGGGTTTAGTGCCAATGATATTTTCAATAATATTTACAATTCGGCGCCCGATGTATACACCCCTTGTTTGCATTCCAATCACTGCAGGCTCAGATGGATTGTCATGAGGCTCCAGAAATTGATGTGCGAATCGCAGGTATGTGCGATTGACATCTTCTTCCGACATGATTTTGGCTTGTTCCAACAATTACCTCGGTGTAATTTTTAAGCACAAAATTAGGAATTGTTGGTATCGTAAACAATTCGGAATATAGTAAATCAAAAAACCCAATCTTTAAAAGAGAAATATATACAAAATTAACTTCTAAACATTTAAAGCTGCCTGGGCTGCTGCCAACCGTGCAATAGGCACGCGGAAGGGGGAGCAGGATACATAATTCAATCCTTGCTGATAGCAGAATGTAACACTATGTGGTTCACCACCATGCTCGCCGCAAATTCCAACCTTCAGATCCGGTTTTTGTTCGCGTCCTTTTTTCGTTGCCATTTCTACCAATTGACCAACCCCTTCCGTATCCAGTACCTGGAACGGATCTTCCTGCAGAATTCCCTCTTTCAGGTATTCACCAAGAAACTTACCGGCATCATCACGACTGTAACCGAATGTCATTTGAGTTAAATCATTCGTTCCGAATGAGAAAAACTCGGCATCTTTTGCAATTTGTCCGGCAACAAGTGCTGCTCTTGGAATTTCAATCATGGTTCCAACTTTATACTCAATGGTTTCATCCATCTCAACAAATACGTCTTCTGCTGTATTGTCTATGACAAGTTTTTGACTTCTGAACTCCTGTGACGTACCTACAAGCGGAATCATAATCTCCGGGGTAAGAGTATACCCTTCTCTTTTTAGTTCAATAGCCGCTTCAAGAATAGCCCGTGTTTGCATCTGGGTAATTTCGGGATATGTAATTCCAAGCCTGCAACCACGATGCCCCAGCATTGGATTGAATTCCCGAAGTGAGCGAACTTTCTGAGCAAACGCAGACGGCTTTATACCCAATTCATTCGCTACAGTCTCAATCTCTTCTTTTTCTTCCGGTAAAAATTCATGCAGCGGAGGATCAAGCAGACGAACTGTAACAGGAAGTTTATCCATAGCTTTAAATATCTCCTTAAAGTCGGCTTTTTGATAAGGTAACAGAGTTGATAACGCATCTTTACGTTCTTCAAAACTATCGGAAATAATCATTCTTCGAATAGCTCGTATCCTATCTTCGCCAAAAAACATATGCTCCGTTCGGCAAAGGCCAATCCCTTCCGCTCCAAACTCCCTTGCCCGAGTTGCATCTTCAGAGTTATCGGCGTTCGTTCGAACGTTCATATCTCTGAACTGATCAACCCATCGCATAAACATCTTATAATTATCATCCAGTTCAGGCTTAATCACATCTTTTTGTCCTTCAATAACAGTTCCCCGGGCACCGTCAATAGATATCCAGTCGCCCTCATGAAGTGTAACTTTCCCATTGGTGAAGGATTGGTTGTCATAATCGATGATGATATCACTACAACCGGCCACACACGGTTTGCCCCATCCCCTGGCTACTACGGCAGCGTGGCTGGTCATACCCCCGCGTGATGTTAAAATACCTTCAGCAGCAGACATTCCCCCAACATCTTCCGGACTTGTTTCAATACGTACCAAAATAACAGGGTCACCATTTTGGGCAGCTTCTTCAGCCTTTTCAGAATCAAATACCACTTTACCCACTGCGGCCCCCGGAGATGCTGCAAGGCCAACACCAATAATCGAATCCTCTTTTACACTGTCATTATCTATTTGCGGGTGTAGAAGCTGATCCAGGTGGTTCGGCTCAACCAGGTTTTTAACTGCGTGTTTTCTATCAATCAAACCTTCCTGAACCATATCTGTGGCAATTCTTATGGCGGAATGCCCGGTTCGTTTGCCATTTCGTGTCTGGAGGATGTAAAGTGTACCTCGTTGAATAGTAAACTCAATATCCTGCATATTTCCGTAATGACCCTCCAGTTTCTTGCCCCAGTTCAGAAGTTCTTCATACACTTTGGGCATTACTTCCATCAATTCATTGATATCTCTTGGAGTACGAATTCCAGCTACCACATCTTCGCCCTGTGCATTCATCAGAAACTCACCATAGAGTTTATTTTCTCCCGTTGATGGATTACGGGTAAAACAGACACCTGTGGCACAATCATCGCCCATATTGCCATACACCATCGCCTGTACATTTACCCCGGTCCCAAGAAGGCCGGTAATGTGGTTAATTCGCCGATACTTAATAGCGCGTTCACTGTCCCAGGATTTAAAAACGGCATTAATGGCCCACTCTAACTGCTCAAATGGGTCGGAAGGAAACATATAACCGGTGGCTTTCCGATAAACAGCTTTGTATCGGTTTACAAGCTCTTTCAGATCTTTTTTATCCAGCTGAGTGTCCAGTTCTACTCCTTTGCTGGATTTAAGAGATTCTAATGCAGTTTCAAACTGCTCATGAGGTATTCCCATCACTACGTTACCAAACATATCGATAAACCGGCGGTAACTGTCATAAGCAAATCTCTCATTATTCGTGTGGCTTGCAAGGGCTTCAACTGTTGTATCGTTTAAACCCAGGTTAAGAACTGTATCCATCATTCCGGGCATAGAAACTGCAGCTCCCGACCGAACCGACAGCAGCAGAGGATGTTCAGAATCGCCAAATGATGTTTTCATGATATTTTCAATGAAATCAACCCCTTTCTTTACCTGGCTTTTCAATCCTTTTGGCCATTGAGAATTATGGCTGCTGTAGTAGTTACAGGCTTCAGTTGTTATTGTAAATCCGGGTGGTACTGGCAATCCAATTGAGGACATCTCTGCAAGATTAGCTCCTTTACCTCCAAGAAGCTCCTTCATTGTTCTATCTCCGTCGGCTGAACCAACTCCAAACGTATAGACGTGCTTTTCTTTTACTGATTTCTCCATGATTTTCACCTTTTTGTAGTTGAGGTCTCCAATAAATTTCTCTTAATATGCAACATAGCTCAAAATTGTTATGATTTTGTGAAGAGACAGTTTTTTTATGTAAAACACTTTTTAGAAAAGAAGAAAAACTAAACAAGAAATGTTACTCATTTAAGAATACAGGCCAATACTGTACACAGAAATCAATCCAGAGAATCAAGATCAATACATTCAAATCCCGGAGCAAATATTCCTCTGTCAATAGGTTCAGTTTTCAATATTGGCATTGAGGCAGTGAGAGAAGTATCTGGTTTAAAAATTTTAATTTTTGGTCTCGATGAATTCTGATATAACTTCGCACAATCAAATTTTAGCTTTTCAAGCTGATGAGAATTGCCAATACTCAGGTTGATTGTATTGTTTGAACTGAACTCTTTAGAGAATTTTGAAGATTTTGCGATTGAAGAATCTGCAGCTACATTAAAAATTTGGAAGAATGAGCCGGGAGCTATCGTCTCCGAACAGATAGCAACTACCAGAATAAACAGGAAATTTTTCATAAGATTCTTTTTTGTTGTAGAGATAACCCGGCTAAATAATTAATATTTTGTCTTTTAAAAAAGAAGCAAAAATGAGCCATCTGGTTGTTGTAAGAAATAGTACGTTTAAAGAGGGCTTTGCAAAACCATGGTTATTGGTCAATCTGAACTCGATTCAGATTCTCCATTCGTCTTTATAGCCAGTATCTGGAGATCCTGAATCAAGTTCAGGATGACGGTCAGAGTTCTGCAAAGCCCTCTTAAAGTATGAATCTTAAAAAGGTTGGTATTCGTAATTTTATTAAACATGCAGAATTAACCACATAATCATGGAAATACTTTGGATTATACTCGGAATCTTATTCATTATAGCCGGGCTTGTGGGTGCATTTATACCCGTTATACCTGGCACTCCTCTGATCTATATGTCGTTGTTGATCATGCAGGTAGCATTAGGCTCGCCGTTTACCTGGACTTTTTTGATTATGTGGGGACTCGTTGTTGCTCTTGTTGCTACTTTAGATGGACTTATTCCCGCGGAAGGCACGAGAAGAATGGGTGGATCGAAATATGGAATTTACGGTTGTTTGATTGGAGCTTTCATTGGATTGGTTTTTTTCCCGCCCTTTGGAATTATTATCGGACCGATTATCGGTGCATTTGTGGGTGAGCTGGTTTCCGGCCGAAAATCGGGTTCTGCAATGAAAGCCGCCATGGGTTCGTTTGTCGGCTTCCTGGTGGCTACTGTTCTAAAATTAAGTGTATCAGTAATCCTGGTGTATTATTTCTTTTCAAATATTTAATTCCAATCGAGAGATGATGAGAGTTTAATAACTGATTTCCGATTGGCTGCCGAGGTCAACTCAGCTGCCAATAAAAGGGCTATATTTGTGGGATTCAGCAGAAAAAAATTAGCAACCAGCAGCTGATGAGTGAATCAATTAGATGTTGAATTTTTACTCGTCTGATAAGGAAAACAGAACTAAAAAAAGCCGGTTGGAATAAAATCCAAACCGGCTTAGTAATATTTATAAAAATCAGCTGTTACTTGGCAATTTGGCTTGCCATGATAAAGAGCGGCTGATCTTGGAAAATGTTATAGTAAGGACGGTATCTTTCAATGTTGTAGAATTTATCTACATCTACAACTTTAGAAGTACTGGTGACCACATCAACCGGCACATTACCATATTTTCCTTTGTTCAAAACAACCAATTGGCCAAAGTTTTTTTCCAGGATAAGATCCAGTGCAATATTTCCATATGCCATAGGAGCAATGCTGTCAATCGCATCAGGATTACCGCCTCGTACAGTATATCCTAATTTTTGATTGATCACGCCAACAGATCGTCCGTTGTTATATTTTTTGGAGAGAGTTTTAAGTCTGTCTGATACAACATCGCCAATTCCGCCAAGTTTTTTATGTCCGAACGCATCGGCTTCTTCTCCTTCAAAGACCATATCTTCACCCTCAATCATCGCTCCTTCAGAGATCATAACCATTGAGTAGTTACTTGGATTTTTCTTCCGGTCTTCCATCAGGAGTTCTGTAAGATGCTCTACATTAAATTTATGCTCGGGGATAATACATCTGTGCGAAGCTCCGGCAAGTGTGGGTAACATAGCAGTAAAACCTGCATATCGCCCGAAAACTTCCATCACACAAAAACGTTCGTGAGAGCCTGTTGGTGTTCTGAGAGCGTTCGCAAGTTCAATCGTTCTTGAGATACAGGTACTAAACCCAATGCAGTAATCAGTTCCGGGAACATCATTATCCATGGTTTTTGGTATGGCAACTACCTTAAAACCTTCCTCGTGCAGACGAACACCATAACTCAGAGTGTCATCTCCGCCAATTGGAACCATAATATCGATTCCGAGCCAATCCAAATTTTTTAGTACTTCTTCGGTAATATCATTTACATCATCAGTATACTTGTCTTTATACTGGTCGGGCATAGCTTCCTTGCTAACCCTGCTTGGATTGGTTCTCGATGTATGCAGAAACGTACCACCAGTTCGTGCAGCTTTGGTTACTACCTCTTCGGTTAATTCGAAAAAGTTTTCGCTGTTATCAGCATTTTCATCGCGAACGATATCAATCAATCCGCCCCAGCCACGTCGAATACCAATCACTTTATAACCTTCGCGAATGGCCCTTATGGTTACACCTCTGATGGCAGGATTTAAACCCGGCACATCGCCACCACCGGTTAGAATTCCAATAACTCCTTTAATTTCATTTATGTTGGCCATAATGTGAATTTAATCTATTTGATTATGATTATACTTTAATCGTTGAACGTGTAATATAAAACTATATGAGGAATGATTGGCAATCAGGACCTAAAATTAACATCCTGGTAATGGAAGCGGTTTCATTCCTGCTGTCTTCTAAACATTTTCTATACCATAAAAAACCGAATTTTTCCATTTAGTTCAAAGAAAAAAGATGATCTATCTGCAAAATTATCATTCCTTTATAAAGATTTTCAAGCATGCATAAATAAATTGAATTCAGATACTTCAGCCGCCGTAAATTCAAAAATTCCTGTTGTAAATGCATGGCAGAAGTACTCGGCTTATTACAAAATAAATTCAGGCTTTGATATTCTTGCGTCACTTGAAAATATATTCTTTCCACGATCAGTATTAATTTACATTTAGATTGATACAAAAAGGGTAATAAATCTGTATTTACACAGAATGCAATCTGTTGCTCTCCGGCCGGTAGAAAATGGCTTATTACCAATATATAGAACGCTGTTATTAGGTACCTGTGGAGTCCGACTACTTATTAGTACATCACCCACCCTTTAAATGGTTACGTGGCTTCAGCGATGATTTCCGAAGCTGTGTGGAAATCTTATTCCCTTGTTTCACCGCCCGGCTTTGAAACAAAATACAGGCGCTGTACTCTGCCCGCCGAATATTGGCTACATACGTGCAGCAGAGCAGGCCTGACTACCAACCCGGAGCAGAGCGCCGGGACGAGAATATATTACAGTTCGTTTTGCATTAGAAAATGGGGTAACTCCTCAATAGGATCTCCTGTTGAGCCGGGAAATCATTTACATTAAACTTTAAAACAGCGATGTTGCTGATCCCAACAGATCAAAAAATATTGTAAACAACTTTTTTTACAGAATAGAATTCTCTTGCAAAATCATAACCAAAGAAAAACGAAAATAATTATCGCCGGTCCCACGGCTTCGGGAAAAAGCTCTCTGGCTGTTTTACTTGCAAAAAAACTGGATGGCGAAATTATCTCAGTTGACTCTCGCCAGTGCTTTAAACGGATTGATATCGGAACCGCCAAACCATCGGAAGAGCAGCTTCAAAATATTCCTCATCATAATATCTCCGTTCTCAACTTACAAGAGGAAGACAGTGTAGCCGATTTCAAGAAAAGGAGCGATCAATATACTGCTGAGATAGAAGATAAAGGAAAGAATGTTATCTATTGCGGTGGCAGTACTCTTCACCTGAAATCGCTGATACAACCCCTGGATGATATCCCGGAAGCCAATCCTGAAAATATTCAGATGTTGAATCAGACAGCAGAGGAAAAAGGATTAGAGCACCTGTTTGAAAAACTTGAAGAGGCAGATCCTGTATACGCCGGAAAGATGGATGGGCTGAACCGGCAGCGGATCATTCGTGCACTGGATGTATGGTATCAAACCGGGAAACCATTTAGTAGTTTTCACAGCGATGATCCGGTTACACTGCCAGAAGAGATGCTTTTTTTCGCTTTAAATCATCCCCGAAATATTCTGCATAATCGAATTTCAGAGCGCACAGATCAGATGATTAAAGATGGATTGATAGATGAAACCAAACAGTTATTGAAGGAAGGATTTAACCGGGATTTGCAAGCTTTTAACACAGTTGGGTATAAACAGGCAATTCAATTTTTAGATGGCGAAATATCAAAAGATCAGATGATCAGGGATATAAAAACAGCCACCCGGCGATATGCTAAACGACAAATCACCTGGCTGAGAAGATGGCCTTTCGTGAAGTGGATGAATATGCATGAAAAAACAAAAAAAGAAGCTGTTAAAGAAATTCTTGATGCTTACAAACAGAGTATAAATTGAAATCCTCTATAGAACAGGGAACTATCAATCGTAATTTCTATAAAATTGATCGATACCGATGTAAATTTTAAACACAAGCAGATTATGAAAACAATCTTACACATATCGATTCTTTTTTATGCCATCATTTTGTTATCTCCACAGCAAACAGATGCCCAGGTGAAATTGGGGGCTGGAGCAGCATTTGCCAGCGACATAGAACAGGTGGGAGTTCAGGGAGATTTGCACTACCGTCTTTCAAATCAACCTTTTCAGTTTAGCGGAAGTTTACTCTATTATTTTCCAAAAGATAATCACGATTTTGTTGAGGCAAATCTCAACGGAGCATATATTTTTTATGAAGAATTTATGTTCAAATCTTACCTCTACACCGGATTAAATCTCGCACGATCGAAAGTAAATTTTCCAAATAGTTCTGTAATTGACAGGGCAATTGGCCTGAACATTGGAGCAGGAGCTGAATATGATTTTGGTCCCATTCTTGGCTTTGGAGATTTGAAATATGTTTTTGGCGAGTTTAACCAACCCAACTTTTCCATTGGATTACGGTTTCAGTTCTAAAATCTGGTTAATAGTTTTCCATTTTGGTATCTGCTCTTTTCCAGATCACCGGTAGCGGCTGACAAATAGAAAACGTAACTTTAGCCTGTAATCTAAAATGCTATAATATCTATGTATAAAGCTAAAGTTAATATTACACTTAGAAAATCTATTTTGGATCCGAAAGGGAAAGCCGCCCATCATGCTCTTCAAAATTTAGGCTTGAAAGATGTGCAGGATGTCCGGATTGGCAAATTCATTGAGATGAATATCGACGCCGATTCTCAAGACGAAGCCCGAAAACTTGCCGAAACCGCCTGTACACAACTGCTTGCCAACGAAGTTATGGAGGATTTTCAAGTAGAAATTGAAGAGTAAATGGGTCGGTTATATGGGTGAAGATGCTATTCGAAACATTTTTGTTATGCATAACCAAGTGGAGCCGAAAGAAGAGCCTGAAACTGAAGTTCTTGAAAAAGAAGAGGAGGAAGAGGACGAAGCACCGGATACCCCTTGGAGATTAATTTTATATGATGACGATGTGCACACATTTGATGAAGTCATTAATCAACTTGTAAAAGCTTTGGGATGCAGCAAAGCGAAAGCAGAAGAACTTACACTAAAAGTTCACAACGAAGGCAAAGCAACTGTATTCGAAGGTACTTTTGAAGAGTGTTTAAAACGAAATTCTGTACTGCAAGAAATACAACTTGTTACTGAAATTAAAGGATAAAATATCGTGTCGAAAAAAATAGGAGTTATCGTATTTCCGGGATCAAATTGCGATCATGATGCATATCACGCCATGAAACATGTGATGAATGCAGAAACCACATTCCTGTGGCATAAAGAAAAAGAGATTGGTGATCTTGATTTGGTAATTGTACCCGGTGGATTTTCATATGGAGATTATCTTCGTTCCGGAGCTATTGCCCGGTTTTCACCCATTATGGAAGCCGTTCAGGAGTATGTTAGAAAAGGGTACCCGGTCTTGGGGATCTGTAACGGTTTTCAAATTTTACTTGAAGCGAATCTTCTGCCTGGTGCCATGCTGCATAATGAAAAACTGCGTTTTGTCTGTAAAAATGTAAATATCAGAGTTGAAAATAATCGTTCACTTTTTACATCGGGCATGAAAGAAGGAACCGTTCTGAACGTTCCCGTATCCCATGGAGAAGGTAACTATTTTATTGATGATGAAGGGCTTAGTGAATTGAAAGAAAATCAGCAGATTGCTTTCCGGTATTGCGACGAAAATGGAAATCTCACAAAAGAAGCCAACTTTAATGGTTCAGTGGATTCTATTGCCGGCATTACAAACAAACAGGGCAATGTTTTGGGAATGATGCCACACCCTGAACGCGCAATGGAACCTTTACTCGGATCATCAGACGGTATTACTTTTTTTGAATCAATTTTTAAATCACTTCAACTGGCATAGCCTTAATTTTAATATGGTATCACTTCAGTGAAAACCCACGAAGATCAATCACTAAAATTATACAGCAAAGAACTGGTAAAAAAATACCGCAAGAGAGTTGTTGTAGATCATGTGTCAATTGATGTGAACCAGGGCGAAATTGTGGGATTATTAGGCCCTAACGGTGCCGGTAAAACGACTACTTTCTATATGTTTACCGGCATTATCCGGCCGAACTCAGGACAGGTATTTTTGAATGATGAGAATATCACCCGAATGCCAATGTACAAACGTGCGCGGAAAGGGATTGGTTACTTATCGCAAGAAGCGAGTGTTTTTCGAAATTTAACGGTTCGGCAAAACCTGGAATCGATCCTGGAATTTTTGTCGATTTCCAAAAAGGAGATCAAGCGAAGAGCAGATCAGTTGATTGAAGAGTTTGGTCTGGAAAAGGTTGTCAATAGCAAAGGTTACAGTTTATCAGGAGGAGAGAGACGACGAACAGAAATTGCACGAGCATTGGTTACTAATCCAAAGTTTATCCTGTTAGATGAACCTTTTGCAGGGATTGATCCGATTGCTGTTGAAGATATCCAGCAAATTGTTGCGGACCTGAAAAACCGGAATATTGGTATTTTTATAACAGACCATAACGTTCACGAAACTCTTGCCATTACCGACCGGGCTTACCTGATGTTTGAAGGAAAAATATTACGTGAGGGAACCGCAGAAGTTCTTGCAGAGGATGAGGAAGCGAAAAAACTTTATCTTGGCCGCCAGTTTAAACTGGACCGTTATCAATAAAATGAGGGGAAATCCCTCATTGAGGGATCGAATCTACAAAGTTGATTCAGGAGAATGACAACGAATCCCGCTTTCTACAAGCTTCGAATCTTGCAAACACACCTCTGAGTTTTTTCAAGAACGAATTGAAAAAACTCTGTCTCCTCTCAAGAGGAGAGCCCTTTATGTTGTCGCCGCAATTTGTGCGAAAAGCTCTTCATTACTTTCGGTTCGCCGAATTACCTGCAATAACATTGAGAGAGACTCCTTCGGATTTTTCTTCAGAAGAAAACGCCGAACCATATTTCTTTCTTCCAGTGAGTCTGTAATAAATTTATCTTCATTTCGAGTCCCCGAAGCGGCAATATTTATAGCCGGGTAAATTCGGTCATTAGCAATATCGCGGTCTAAAACCAACTCCATATTCCCGGTTCCTTTAAACTCCTCAAAAATCAGATCGTCCATTCGGGAATTGGTTTCAATCAGGCAAGTAGCAATAATTGTAAGCGATCCGCCGCCTTCAATTTTCCGGGCAGATCCAAATATTTTTTTCGGTATTTCAAGTGCCCGAATGTCCAAACCACCCGAAAGTGTGCGGCCGCTGTTAGCCTGTGCGGCATTATAGGCCCGTCCAAGCCGGGTTAAAGAGTCAATTAAAAGGACGGCATGCTCTCCATATTCCGCCTTTCGTTTTACATAGCCAAGCGCCATTTCTGAGATACGAAGATGACTTTTAGTGGGCTTGTCGTTTGAGGATGCAAAAACTTCGGCATTGGTAGATCTAAGAAAATCTGTTACCTCTTCGGGCCGTTCATCAACCAACAGAATTCCGGTACTAATTTCGGGATAATTTTCAGTTAAGCTCGTTGCAATTTTTTTCAATAAAACAGTTTTACCCGTTCTGGGAGGTGCAACAATAAGTGCCCGCTGCCCGCGGCCAATTGGGGCTATAAGGTCTATAACCCTAAGTTCCGTATCATCTGCATTATGACCTAATTTTATGTATTCATTGGGCATAATGGGAGTTTGAAGTTCAAACCGGTTAATTTTCTGCCACTCTTCTGCAGATTTCCCGTTAATTCTCTCAATAGAATGAACATGACGATTGCCACTTTGGTCCTGTTCAAATTCTCCTTCTACAATCAGCCCAGATCGTAAATCGTGTAGTTTAACCTCATCTGGTTTTAGAAATGGATCTTTGGAATCGTAACTGAATTCAAAATCAATGCGCCGGACAAAACCATATCCCTTTTCATTAATCTCGAGAATTCCATTATACCGTCCACCAATTTTTGTCTGTTGATTGTGGTGAAACTGAGGTACAAAGACATTCTTATTCCCTTTTTTCTTGTTAGATTTTCGCCCCTTATTTTTGTGTGAACGAGCCATACATTCAGTATTTATTTATAGATTTTAGAAAATTTAAACTCCAATCGAGAGAATCGGAAGGAAGAGTAATCTTTGATTTCAAAGATGAGTAGAATTGAATAAATGACTGAGCGACGATTGTTGTTTTCGGCGCTCAGTCATTAAAGATAAGGAAGGTCAGTATAGATTAAAAAATTATCGTACGGTCGTTGTTTCGTTAATCCAACCATAACATTCTCTGAGACCCGCATCAATCTCAAATGAATCACCTTCTTCCCATCCCTGGAAAAATTTATCTTCTGCAGAGGGTGTCACCGGTTCATAGGTGTTATATAAGCGATTAACCGTAGACGATACAGAAGGATCTACAGATCTTGCACGGTCCAGGTAATCTAATACTAACCAATATACAGTTCTGTCATCTCGATCAATCTGTCTTCCAGATGTACAATTTCTAATAGCAGTAGCATAGATATTGGCAATTTGAATATATGGTTGCCCCCAATTTCTGTCTAAATTACTTGCCTGCCTTGCAACCCGTCTTGCGGCCCGAAGATTGCCTTCATTTTGATAAATTTCTGCCATTTCAATCCAGATATTTTTCTTGGCTTCAGTATTATCCATTAGCTCAATGGCTTTATTCAGGTATCGAATAGCGTCTTGATTTCGCCCATCTTCTTTCGCATAGTTTGCAAGACGTCTGGCATTCTCAAATGTCTGTTCCATTTCAAAAAGCTTTTGGCCAAGTTCAAGCGCTTTTTGGCGCTCACCGGTTTCAGCGTAAAGATCAATCAACTCAGCCATTATTTCTGTGTTTTCGGGATTTTCTTCCAACCTCGATTCAAGAAAACCGACACGCTCAACCGGATCGGAAAACAGATCATTTCGAACCTGGTTAATGTGCTCTGTCAAACCTGGGCTGGCCATCGGCTCTACTGTATCAATCATTTCAAGAGCTTTATCTCTTTCTTCGTTGTTCACATAATTGCTGAGAAGAATCTGAATATAGTAACCATCAGCAGCCTGAGCCAGCTTTTCAGGGTTAAGTTCAAAAGCTTTCTCGTATTCTTGATAGGCTTTACCCAGGCCGTTTTCAATATTATCCTGGTATTCCTGGTAAAATCTGCCGCGGTTTAAATGCCATTCGTAATAATTAATTTCTTCTTCATTAAACGTTTCAAAAGCATCGGCATAAATGGTAAGTGCCGTGTCAATATAAGCCGACTTAATAGATGGATCTGTGGCTTGCTTGGAAAGCTCAGCATATACAGTAATCATTCGCTCAAACTGCCGGGGAAGGTTAAACCGGTTGGCTCCCTCAATGGTTCGAGGTTTGTTTTCGATCATCCATTTGCCAAACTGGCGGGCCATATCATAACTGCCCGTCCGGTAGTTTTCATAAAAAATAGAATAAGCTTGAATTTCGCTCATTCCGTATGGTGGTTCACTCTGCGCAAAGGCTTGAGATGACAATGTAAAAAGGAGTGCTATTGCAACAATGTACTTTTTCATAGTATTGCGATTATTTCTGTAGTAATAGTATAACTATTGTGACTGGGAACTTATTATTGAAATCTCTGCTGTATAAACATAAGCTCAGCTAAATTTAGTGACAATTTGAAGCCCCATATATTCTCTTTAACTAAATTTGAGGATTCTGTTCCCCGAATTCCATAATGAAAGCTTAAATCTATTGACGAACGCGATGTTCTTGACACTAAACCAAGTCCTGCATGTAATAAGAGAGTTTCAATATCCTGATTCTGAATAGAAAGATGGCCGCTGTCATACGTTGTACCAAGACTGTACTTAAAATTTGAGAAGAAACCACCTCTCTGTTCTGACCTGTAAGGATGAAGCTGGAACCCTATGCCCGTTTTCATCCTGTTTTTGAAGTATTCTTGCTGAGTTGGATTAAAGCTGAATTCAGCATCGCTCCATTGTTGCAGTTGAAATTCAGCTACAACATTCATGAAACGACTAAGATTATACGTAAGTCCAGAATTAAATTCCAATGGTAACTTAACGTTTCCATTGCGATTTGAGTCATTTTCGTTAAATTCTATAAGTTGGCGTTGCTGCTCAACCGATCTGAACATTGTAAGTGATTTTTCAGCTTCAATCGAAACAGGAAGAGTTAAAGCTGTTCCAAATGACAACTGATCGCCCTGTCTGAACAGGTTCCCCTTATAGGCAAACAATCCAAATCGGTGACCAAATTCATAGCCCTCTATTCCTACTTCATAGGGCGATGGAGCATACTGAGCATCCGAGAAAAAGGGAGTAACTTCATTGTTGATGGACAATAGATTTGCTGAAAATCCATATCCAACAGAAATATTGTCGATCGGTTGATATCCAAAACCAATTTCAAACCGGTTCACTCCCCCTGTACCCAATGTGGATATAATGTATTGCACATCTTCTTGATTTAACCCGGGGAGGGCATTGAAAGATCCGCTTTCGTTTCGTTTAAAATCTGCACGGACTAAGGGTGTAAATGAAATTGAAACTCCCAGTTTATTTCTCAAAAGTGGAAATGCAAACTGAAACCCCTCTATATTGAGCAATGTGTTTCTGGCTGAGGCGGAATTATCAACAGATCTATAGGTATTCAAACCCAAGGCAATATTTCCCTGTGTGTAGTTGATTAAACCCCAGTGAGCCGGGTTGGCTATGTTTGGTGAAAAACCGTCATAGGTAGAAACTCCCGGAAGACCTATACCCATGGTTGCTCCCGAATAAACATCGGCAGGAACTCCAAAACCAATTGCAGAGTAGAAGGAACCTGATTTTGCCCGGGTATCATCTTGCGCATAGAGCACATCAGCAGTTGATGCGATCAAAAACAAAGCGATAATAAGAGTTGTGGTGCGTTTTAACATCCTACTCTTCAACATATGTAATTACAAGTCTTGGTTTCCTGATTTCATCTGAATTGGGACCATAAAAATGTGATGAATAAATAAGTCCATTTACAGATTCTGTAGTTATGTAAATATTTTGCCCACTTGTCTCCCCATACAGATCATTCAAAACAAACGAGGTTACATTCATCAAAAATGCATCTGTTGTATCATTTAAAGAGGTACCAAAGTTGGGTTGAGTCGTAAAAATTTCGGCCATTATATCAAATGGATCATCTTCAAAAACGTGTGCCCGAACTATATTCGTATTTGGACGTGAAGCAAAAGGTGTATTTTCCTGCGGATTTTTGTTTTTGCTCAGAATCAATTGGGCATTTATGATATTTTTTGATCCAAGGGTATCTGGTATATTCGGTTGAAATTTTAGAACTCTCTCCGAATTATGAAGGAAGAAATTACCAAATTCTTCAGATTCTTCTTCCCTCGTAAAAGACGCACCCCAATCTCTCACCTGTATAACGTCAGGCCCGGAATTTTCCTCTTCATCCTCATCATCCTGTACCATCGAGTTGAACAGAAAGCTCGTAATTAGTTCTTCCTCCTGTTCTGTACTATTAGGATCCTGCTGGCCTGCCCGGGTTTTCAGAAATCGAATGTTTTGATTTCCTTCCGCAGGTACAATCGCCAGGCCCGGAAAATTTCTTATGTATACTGAATCTCTTTCGGCAGATGAAAGATCCGGATCTGAATTAAAATATCCTGCATATTTATCCGTCCAGGACGCTCCTAAATCAACAATAAGTGTGTCTTGCGTGGCCGGCACCTGGAATTCGGCAACTTTACTGGTCATATCCACCGGAATCTCTTCATTATACCGTAATTCTGCACCTCTCCATATTTCGCCGGCTTCGTAAATTTCAAAGGAAGAGGTAGCAAGGCTGTCACCGTAGATCGTTCCGTTGAAAATTAGCCGGAGAGAAATTGAGTCATCTTCACGGATGGTATCTACACCTGAAACAGATAAAGACGGTTTCAGCAGTGCCACGGATCTCATGTTACCATATAAAGGATCGTCATAAGAACCCACGGGTGTGAAGCCAAGTCTCCCTGAAAAAGAGTTTTCCTGGATAATCGTATAATCGTCCAGGTAAATAGTTTCCGATACAACATTTTCTTTGTCTTCAACAATATCGTTACCTACAGATCCGGGAGATTCGCAAGCCGTTGAAAGAAAAGCTGTAATCAGAAGTAGAAAGGCAGCGATTGAGAATCGACTGCCTTTGTTTGCATAAAATTGTGTTCCTTCAGAAAAAATGGAATTATTTTGAGAACAATTAAAATTATTGATCTTCGCCGGAAATTTCCCGGTAGTAGTTGGCAAATTTTTTCGATACATCTTCGGGCGAACCCTGAATTTTTGTTGGTTTAATTTTCAATTGCTCAAACAGATCATCAAATTGATCTTTCAAATGGTTTCCGGTTACTACATGATCACTGTACTGTAAACCTACCTTGAGCATATCCACAGCGCCATCATCATCAGTAAGAGAATCAATATCTACATCATCTGGTAAACCAAGGAGTTTTAAAACATCATCGTTATCAAATTGCCCTTTGTTTTCCGGATGATGCAGATTGTATACGATCTGAGTATTCTTAAAAATATCTTCATCTTTATATTTCGTGCGAACAAGCAGAGGGATCAAACCGGCAGGCCAGTCGTGGCAATGAATAATATCCGGTTCCCATCCAAGACTTATAACAGTTTCAAGCACCCCTTTATTGTAGAATGTTAAACGTTCGTCGTTATCGTCGTAAAATTTTTCTGTTTTAGGATTGTCGAACATCCCCTTTCTCTTGAAGAATTTGTCATTATCAAGAAAGTATACCTGTAGTTTGGCGTTCGGGATACTGGCGACCTTTATCTTCATGGTTTCAATTTCATCCCCAACCTCTACTTCAATTCCAGAGAGTCTAATCACTTCATGGAGGCGGTTTCTCCGGTCGTTAATAGTACCAAATTTGGGAAGTAAAATTCTTATTTCAAACCCCTGATCCTGAAGAGAAGCTGGTAAGAACCGAAGCATATCGGCAGTATAGGTCATACGGGCAAAGGGCGCAATTTCGGCAGCAGCGTAAAGTATTTTCATAATAAGTTAATCGGTTCGATTCTTAGGAGGATGATTCTTGTGAAAGGTCTGATTTATTTTCTGAGTATAAATCCCGAATTTCGTTGTCGTCGATGGAATAAAAGTCAAATAGGGTGTCACTTCGCAAACCAAGTCTCAGTGTTTCTACTGAAATAACTTCGGCGGGCTGAATGTTTCCGAGATTAACATTGCTGCCAAACTTCCTGATAAACCAAACTTGCTGATCTTTATTTGGTGCTTCAAAAAGCAGATGTTCGATGGAGATCTGGTCGGCAATCTCATCAATCAACCCGGATCTTATTTCCCCGTTGGGTCGAAAAACACCCACAGTTCCCGATTCTCTTGCCTCACAAATAACTTTCCATGCGCCGGCTTCGAGTTCGGATTCTATCATTTTCACCCATTTATAGGGGGGAATGATATCATCGGGATTTTTACTTCCCACTTCCGACAATACAGTAAAATCTTTACTAAGATTTTTAATAATTTCATTTTTTCGTTTGTCGGAAAGCCAAATTGTTCCGTTAGATACTTCAAGATACTGAATATCGTAATCCTGCAATAGCTGAACGTATTTATCTAACTCATCTCGTAATACATACGCCTCAAACAGCGTACCCCCAAAATAAACAGGAATATTGTAACTGTTATATACCTCAAGTTTTTGCTTAAGATTTTGAGTTACAAGGGATGTTCCCCAGCCTAATTTTACAATATCGGTATAATTTGATGTTGCCTCGCAAAAATCTTCGGCCTGTCTTACACTAAAACCTTTGTCTAAGGCGAGGGTAATTCCTTTGTTCCTTGGCTTTTCAGTCCGTTTAGGAAGATTACTTATTGGATGTGACATGCATCAATTTATATTATTGTGAAACGGCTCAAGATACAAAACGATGCTTTTATTAGAAAGCTTCAATCTCATCTGATTGATTATTGACCTGAACCGAAATTTCTGTTACTCATTTTAACAAGGTACTGAATCTGCTCTCTATCTATATTTTCCAGCATTTCGCGGGTAAATCGCCATTCCCAGTTGCCTTCTGCGGTACCGGGAATATTCATTCTGTGTTCGGCATCTAAATTCATAAAATCTTGCAGTGGAAATATCGCCTGGTCCGCTACCGAGAGCATGCCGTAGCGGATTAATTCCCAATTTATTTCTGATCCATCGGAACGGGTATACTCTCTCACACGATGCTTTTCCACTTCAGGGGCGGAGTTGTACCACCCAATTGTGGTGTCATTGTCGTGTGTACCTGTATAAACCACGCAGTTTTGATTAAAATTATGGGGCAGATAGCTGTTTCCGGCATCGGAACCAAACGCAAACTGTAAAATTCTCATCCCCGGAAATTCAAAATCATCTCTGAGTTTTTCAACACCTGGTGTCATCACTCCCAAATCTTCAGCGATAATCGGTAAATCACCAAGTTCTTCCCGAATCGTTTCAAAAAGATCATGTGCGGGCCCTGTTCTCCATTCGCCGTTTTCGGCAGTCTCCTCTTCGGCAGCAACTGTCCAGTATTCATCAAATCCGCGAAAGTGATCGACCCGAATGGCATCAAACAGATCAAACATCTGCTCAAACCGGTTGATCCACCAGGAGTAGCCATCTTTCTTCAACACATCCCATTTATAGAGCGGATTTCCCCAAAGCTGGCCTGTTTCACTAAAATAATCGGGAGGTACGCCTGCAACCAGCTGCCGATTTCCCTGTTTATCAACCTCAAAATATTTGGGATTTGCCCATACATCTGCACTATTGTGGTCTACAAAAATCGGGATATCTCCCACAACTCGTATATCCCGTACATTGGCATATTCTTTCAGATCATACCACTGATTAAAAAATTCAAACTGCAGCCAGGTTTGATAATCAATCTCATCCTGATGCTCTTTTGTAAATTTTTTAATTGCTGAAGATTTTCGTTGGGCAAGCCCCGGTTTCCAACTGTTCCAGGGTTCTTGGTTATGCTTTTTTGAACACGCCATAAACAGGCAATAATCAGCAAGCCATTCCTTGTTAGCCTTCTTGAATTCATCAAGTTTTTGATCTTGCTCTGCAGATTTCGATCTGTAAAAGTTTTTAGATGCTATTTCAAAAAGCCGGTCTTTATTTGTAAATACCTGCTCATACTCGGTTTTAGTTGTAGATGGCAGTTTGGCTTTTTCTGCCTCCTCATAGGTTACCAATCCTTTTTCCACTAAAATATCCGGGCTGATAAGATAGGGATTCCCCGCAAAAGCAGAATAGCTGGCATATGGCGAATTACCATAACCGGTAGGACTGAGAGGAAGCACCTGCCAGATAGTTTGGCCGGTTTCCTGCAAAAAGCTGATAAACTGTTTGGCATCTTGCCCTAAATCGCCAATTCCGTAGTCAGATGGAAATGAAGTAGGATGTACAAGCGTGCCGGTAGATCTCGGAAAACGCATAAATTAAAAAAAACTAAAAATTGTTTTGTCTTAAACCTGTTAGTTTTTGATGGATATAAATCCTAAAACAAGTTGTCAACCTGTCAGGTTTATAGTTGACATAATAAGAGATTAAAACTAAAAAGTTGACCCATTAAGATTTTGGTTTCAAGACAACTCCAGCAAGTGGAGGTACAGGAATATTTATATGAGCAGGTTGATTGTGCCAGTTTCCTTCATTCGCTTCAACTGCCGTTGGTCCATTATTACTGCCTCCATAATAGTCAGAATCACTATTAAATATTACTTCATATTCTCCTGCTTTGGGTACACCAAATTTATAAACATCATGTGTATTCGGAGTGAAGTTCAAAATAAAGACCAAAAAATCGTCCGGATCATCAGAACGACGTACAAATGAGAGAAGGCTGTTTTCCGCATCACTCATATCAATCCATTCAAATCCTTCCCATCGCGAATCAACTTTGTGGAATGCTGGTTCCTTTTTATAGATATTGTTCAGGTCTTTTACCAAACGTTGGACGCCTTTATGCGTATCCCATTGGAGCAGATGCCAGTCGATAGATTGAGATTCCGTCCACTCATTCCATTGGCCAAATTCGCCTCCCATAAACAGAAGCTTTTTACCCGGATGACCAAACATATAGGTGTAGAGTAATCGAAGATTTGCGAATTTCTGCCAGTCGTCTCCGGGCATTTTAGAGAGTAACGATTGCTTCATATGTACTACTTCATCGTGCGACAGCGGCAGGATAAATTGCTCGGAAAATGCATAAATCAAAGAAAAAGAGAGCTGATCCTGGTGGTATTTTCTGAAGATCGGGTCTTTCTCTATGTATTCAAGGGTATCATTCATCCAACCCATATTCCACTTAAAATCAAACCCGAGACCGCCGGAGGATGTTGGCTGAGAAACGCCCTGGTACGAGGTAGATTCTTCGGCAAAATTTAGAATACCGGGATAGTATTCGTGTGTTACTTCATTAAATCGGCGCAGGAAATGAATCGCTTCAAGATTTTCGCGTCCCCCGTATTGATTCGGTATCCATTCGCCCTCCTCTCGGGAATAATCAAGATAGAGCATGGAAGCTACAGCATCTACTCGAAGTCCATCGATATGATACTCCTCCAACCAATAAATAGCATTGGAAATCAGGAAATTCATCACTTCACTTCTGCCAAAATTGAAAATGTTTGTTCCCCAGTCGCTGTGCTCGCCCTGGCGTGGGTCTTCGTGCTCGTAGAGAGCGGTACCGTCAAACCTTCGAAGGCCGTTCTCGTCTTTGGTGAAGTGCGCGGGAACCCAATCAATTATAATTCCAAGTCCGGCCTGGTGAGCCTTATCAATGAAATATCTCAGATCATCCGGATCTCCAAAGCGACTTGTTGGCGCATAATACCCGGTAATTTGATATCCCCAGGACGGATCGTAGGGGTGCTCAGCAATCGGCATTAATTCAATGTGGGTAAACCCCATCTCTTTGGCATAAGAAACCAGGTCATCTCCCAAATCGCGATAGTTCAAAAACCCGGGATCTTCGCCTACTTTTCGTTTCCAGGAACCGGGGTGAACTTCATAAATAGAGATCGGTTCATTGTGATCTTGCGTCTGCTGACGATTTTCCATCCACTCTTCATCACCCCATTCATAGGATGAATTCCAAACCTTGGTCGCCGTGCCGGGGCGTAACTCCATCAACCGGCCATAGGGATCTGATTTTTTGAGAGGTGCTTCCGCTGCATGAGATTTAATCTCGTACTTATACATATCGCCGTCAGTCACATGAGGAATAAAAATCTCCCAAATTCCCTGGTCGTGATATTTTCTCATTCCATAAACGCGGCCATCCCAATTATTAAACGAGCCGATTACACTCACACGACTCGCGCTTGGAGCCGTAACCACAAAATGTGTTCCCTCAACACCATCAACTGTTTTAGTGTGCGAGCCCATCCATTTGTATGCCTGATGGTGATTTCCCTCCCCCCAAAGCTGCAGATCGAAATCAGAAATCTGTGTGCCAAATCGATAGGCATCTTCAATGGTGTAGGTATCTCCTACATAGGGGATAATTTTCAGTTGATAGGAAAATCGATTTTTACGGCGCGAAAAGACGTGTTCAAACAATCCCTCATCAGATACGCGCGACAGTTCAACCTCTTTTCCGGAATCCGGAATTACCACAATCGACTTGGCGTCGGGCCGAAAACTGCGAATGACCAATTTCTCCTTTCCTTTGATGTTTACAGTGTGAAGGCCAAGCACTGAAAACAGATCGCCATGGTCGCCGTTGGATATTGCTCGTATTTCTTCGATTTTTAAAGTCAAGATTAACCCGTGGTTTTAAATTCCTGGTAGTCAGTAATGTTGTTATTTTAACAAAAGATGAATCTATAAAAAAGAACCACATGATCAGGTAAAATACAAGTGCAGAAAATGAATATTATCCAGTTTATATCGCGGCGCTACCTGTTTTCAAAAAAGCACGTCTCCCTGATATCGATTCTTACAGGAATCAGCATTGGCGGAATTACTATTGGTACGGCTCTGTTGATCGTTATCCTGTCTGTTTTCAATGGTTTTTTTGATGTGATCCGCGGCTATCTGCTCTCCTTTGATCCTGATATTCGAATTGAACATGCACAGAATTCGGCAATGTTATTCGATCTGCAGATGATGGATCAGATTCGAGAGCATGAAGAGGTTGTGAGTATTTCGCCTTATGTGGACGGAAAAGTGATGTTGGCCTTTCAAAACGGACAAAACGAGGTGATCAATGTTCGGGGCGTAGATGAAGAAAATGATGATCTTTTCCACGAATTGGAGCAGAGAAGAAAAAATACCGAGTACGATATTTCAGTTCGTAACGGGAAACCGGGGACCATTGTTAGTGAATCTTTGGTGAACCGATACGGACTGGAACCGGGGGATGAAATTGCCATGTTGAGCCCCTCCGGAATGCGCCGTGCGTTGACCCAGTTTTCCTCGCCCCGGGTCAGCCGGTTTGAGGTTCGCAACAGCTACGACACCCACCAAATTGTAGCAGGTGATGTGGTTTATGTGAGTTTAGAAGCGGCGCAGCGGTTGTTTAACATGCGAAATGAGATTACCGGACTTGATCTCCAGCTTACCGATACGGACCTGGCTGAGGATGTGAAAGCAGATCTTCAGGCATTGATCGGAAATAAATACATGATTGAAACCTGGTACGATCTTCAAAAACCGCTCTACGACGTCATGTACCTTGAAAAGTGGGGCTCCTATTTTATTCTGATGATTATCGTGCTGGTAGCCGTACTGAACATTGTGGGGTCGCTGACGATGATCGTCATTCAGAAAAAAAGAGATATTGGCGTCCTGATTTCAATGGGTATGACGCCCAAAAAAATCAAGAAAATTTTTCAAAGTCAGGGATTACAAATCGGGTTGATAGGATGTGTGATTGGCGGATTCATCGGGATTGCACTCACTCTGGCGCAGCAGGAATTCGGCCTGGTTAAACTCTCATCTTCGTTCATTATTGACGCCTATCCCGTAGCCATTCAAATCTCAGATATTGTGATCGTTCTGATCGGGACGATGCTTCTCTGTCTTCTCGCAAGTTGGTATCCCGCCGCACGCGCCGCCTCCGTTGAACCTGCCGATGCTGTGCGGGATGAATAGTACGCCGGACAGCTTCTCCGGCACTTAGGAATCTGAATTTGATGTGAAACTTTTGGTTCAGCTTTTATCCAGGCCTTTGCTCTACATTTTATTTTTGAGATGGAAATTACATTTATCGGTAACGGACAAGCTGTCCGTTGTACAGAACGCCTCAGACTGATGCAAGTTTGCAAACGGAAAGGGGCACAAGTGACGCTTCGCTTAACACTTGCGCCATGTGGGATGAATAGTACGCCGGACAGCCTGTCCGGCACCCCGTAAACTGAAAGGATTAACACTACTTTTGGTTCAACTTTCATCCAAGTTCAAGCTCAACATTCCATCTTTTGGATGTAGTTTAAGTTTATAGGTAACGGGCAAGCTGCCCGTTGTACTTTTTTTAAAACTATTTCTCCACCTCGTTCGTCTACCCTTTGAAACCCACAACACGAGGTTTCGGAAATCTGGAACAGATGAAGGCATCATTGTCAATGCCTCATTAAAGCCGTGTTCAATGAATGTTGGGCACGGCTTTTTTAAATGTCCCTTGCAGGTATCCATTCGAATTACAAAATTGTTGACATTTAGAGTGAAGGAAACAAAGTTATGGAACCCATCATCACATTTTTTGAAGATGTCCCTACTACCTTTCGAGCAGGAATTCTCATCGGCGGCATTTTTATTTTTTGGGTGATTGAAGGCGTTTTCCCCCTGTTTGAATTCAAGTATAGAAAAGTTCGACATGCCGCAATCAACTTAGTTTTGACCGGCTTTTTTGTTTTGATTGGACTTGGATTTGCCGGATTACTTTTAGGGGCCTCGGAGTACGTGACCGCTAACAATTTTGGATTGTTAAACTGGATTTCGATGCCCATCTGGCTGCAATGCATTGTTGGGGTGATGCTGCTCGATTTTTTTGGCGCTTACCTGATCCACTGGATTGAACACAAGATAAAATGGATGTGGAAATTTCACCTGGTTCATCACACTGATACCACAGTGGATGTAACTACGGGTCTTCGTCATCATCCAGGAGAAGCAATTTTCAGAATGTGTTTTACCATTTTAGGGGTGATTGTTGTCGGTGCGCCCATCTGGATTGTTTTTCTCTATCAAAGCATTTCTGCACTGTTTGCTCATATCACCCATGCCAATATCCAGATGCCCAAAAAAGTGGATCGTACACTTTCATATGTGTTCATCACTCCGTTGATGCACAAGGTTCATCACCACTACACGCAGCCGCTAACGGACACAAACTATGGCAATATATTTGCCGTTTGGGATCGGCTTTTCGGTACGTTTGCACAAGTTGAGGATACCAAAGAATTGACCTATGGAATTGACACGCACATGGATCCGGAAGAAAATGACAGAATCGGAAACCTGCTAAAAATACCATTCCAGGACTATCGTCCACCAGTGGGATCGAAATTCAATATTGAGGAAGGAGATGAACTGGAAAAGAAGTAGTGACCCGTCAGACCGCTTTGAGCGGTCAGACGGGTAAAAGTGAGGCAAATTCATCAAAGTTTTTCATTCTACTTAAACTCGACTTTCTACCACAAAGAATCGACAGAATAAAACCTTGGAAAAAGAGGCCATCGGCCTCACACAACTCAGCTTGGGGCACCCGCCCCAAGAAAAGAAGTCAAACCAGCAAAAGCAGACTGTAAGTCTGCCATAGAATTCTCTCTGATTCATTTCTGTAAGGTTTTCAAGATTTCCGGTTCATAAGAAAAGAGACATCCCAAAATTCAAAACAGGAATATCTTATGAGTCAATCTCTCTCTAAACTTTATGTGCATTTAACTTTTTCAACCAAAGGCAGGCAGCCCTTTATATATGAAGGGGTTAAAGAAAATCTCCATTCTTACATGGCAGGAATCTTTAAAAAAATTGATAGCCCGGCATTAATCATCAATTCTGTACCCGACCATGTGCATGCACTATTCCGGTTATCTAAAAACGTGGCCTTAGCAAAGATTGTAGAGGAAGTGAAAAAAGGTTCTTCCAAGTGGTTGAAAGAACATACAGGCAATCGTTCGTTTTATTGGCAGACAGGATACGGGGCTTTTTCGGTAAGTAGTTCAAAAGTACCAGCAATGAAACGCTACATCGCCCAACAGGAAGAACATCATAAAAAGATGAGTTACCGCGAGGAAATAGAGAGGTTTATGAAGGAGTATGATGTGGTGGAATATGATCCGGTTTATTTTTGGAAATAGGCCTGTTTTGTTTCAGGCTTTCAGCCTGTCATCCAAGAGGGGGCTCTATTTAGACTTGGGGCGGTGCCCCAAGCTGGAGTGCAAAAGACCTTCGGTCTTGGTAAATGTCAGTGGTTGAGTGGTTAACCAAAAAGTTGAGCTGCACCGGAATACCTGTGAACAAATTAACATATATTCAAGATCTTGTTATCAAAAAAACCTGCTGCAAGCATGAAAAAGAAATCCCAAACTCTATTTTCAGACAACAAAGAAAAGAAACGTTTTGAACTTCAGGTTGGCGATGTTACAGCCTTTGTCGATTATATCATCAACAAAAAAGGGACAATCTATTTAACTCACACCGAGGTTCCGAAAGAAGCAGAGGGACAGGGATACGCGAAGGAGTTGTTGGAGAATGTATTTCAAGAGATCGAGAAGAGAGAATTGGAACTGGTTCCTATATGCCCGTTTGTGAAGACTTATCTGCACCGCAAACCCAAGTGGAAAAAACTTTTGGCTGATTTTGCTCAATTTTGAGAAACGGATGATCTCTTTTGAATGAAAACATTGCATGAAGGGTAAAGAGCAACTCAAATAGAGAAGCTCAATTATCATGCAATTAGCTCAAAGAGATCAGTGATGACCCAAAAAATTCTGAAATCACTCCTGGTAATTTTAAGTATTTCAATACTCATTTTTGGTTGCAGTGATAACTCCACGAATAATCAGGTAGCAAATCTACAATCCGAAATTTGTGCAAATGTAACCGGAATTGAGGCTCTGTATTGGGATATTATGAATGGAATACCCCGAGGTGATATTCCCGGCGGAGTTCCCACAATTAATAATCCCGGAGGAACCTATGGGCACCCGGCAGTTCCGCTCTTGGGTTTTCAATATCCGGCAGGTTACACACCTCAAACTGATACAACACCAAATGCAATTGGCGTAAATGTTATTCGAAATGACGGACAGTCATTATGGAGACGATCTCAACTCGCAATTCTGAATCAAGTTCGGGCTCGTGATGTTTTGGCATCAGAAATTAATTCACTCTTAAATTTCTTTGGCGGAAATGCTAACAATATTCAACGCGTATGTATAAACGAAGGGAATCCACCTGTTAATCAACTCGCCCCGGGTTTTGCTGCTGAATTCTCAAACCGGCTCATTCGATTTGGCGGTATCTCAGCTCTAATAACTGTAAATGTTACTTTTACTCCAACAGGATTGACCTCCATCGTTATCCAAAAAACCGCAGCTCCAACAAATCAATTTGAGGATGAAATCATGAATACGTTTCTGCCGATTTCGTATCAACTGCTGTTCACCGGAGGTGGAGAAAGAGATTCTGATGGGGATGGCGTACCTGATAACCGAGATCTCTGTCCAAACACACCGCCGGGAACGCCGGTAAATGCCAATGGTTGTCCGGTGGGGTAAAACTTAACTTAGTTGTTGGGGTGCACAAAGTAAGCGTCTGTCTCAAGAGCTTGATTCAAGCGCTGTTTATACTCATCCGATGAAATTTCAATGCAGCCGAACTGTGCGAGATGATCCGTATAGAATTGCGTATCCCAGAGTTTAAACCCGTTTTTCTTGAGTATTTGGTGCGTATTCCACAGCGCCACTTTGTCTGCTTCTGTAGCTTTTTTGAACATCGATTCACCAAAGAAAGCAGCTCCCAATGATACGCCGTAAGAGCCGCCAACGAGATTTTCATCTTCATCAAACATCTCTACGGAATGAGCATGTCCGGCGAGATGCAGCATCTCAAACGAGTTGATGATGACATCTGAAATCCAGGTCGTATCACGATTGGCGCACTCCTCCATTACTTGCCGAAAACAGGTATCGACCCTACACGTGTAACGACCCTGCCGAATAATTCTCTGCACATTTGATGAAACCCGAAACTTCTGCATTGGAATAACACCTCTTCTTCGAGCAGAATACCATCCCACCGATTCATCCTCTCTTGATTCGCTCATCGGAAAAATTCCATTCCTGTAACCGTTTAAAAGTACTTCAGGAGGAATAATTTTATTTTTTGAAAACGACTGCATCTGTTGGTTTGATCTGATGAGCCTTCAATCAGATTTTGTTACGTCATCCCACATCTGCACTGGCAGTTCCATTTTTGTGAACTTTATAAATGAAATATGGAGGGATATTAAGAGGAACAAAATCGGTATCGTAATTTCCAAAGACCTCCATCACCGGCTTCTTCAAGTGTCCGCTTGTTTGATATGCAAGGAACATACCATCATCCTTTAAAATGTTTTTTGTAGCTTGCAGCACTTCCCGTTTTCGCTCTTTTTTGAGAAAGGAAAACGGAATACCCGATAGTACATAATCAATCTGTCCGATATCTTCAGAATTCAAAACAGACTCCACATTACCGGCAAGAGCATTATAAATTTCAACACGGGGATCTTGAATGGTTTCCTTCAGGTGTTCAACAAAATCCTCATTAGCCTCAATTAAAATTAACCGAGAGTTGGATGACATTTTTTCGAGAATATATTTCGGAAAGACGCCATCTCCCGGCCCATACTCAACCAACGTAAAATCTTTTGAAAAATCGATATTGGAACACACTTTTTTAACACAGTGCTTGGATGTAGGCGTAACGGAGGCCACATCTTTGTCTTTAATGAAGGTTTTTAAAAAATCAATTTTACTCATGGAGTTATTTTAATCATAGTTCTTCTTCCAGTTGTGCGATTTGGTCGCGTATTCTTGCTGCCTCTTCAAATTCCATATTCTTTGCTGCCTGTAACATAGAGTCACGCAGATATTCGAGAAATTTTTCCTTGCTTTCAAATGTAACTTCTTTCATCGCCGGGTTGGCTTTATACTGAATACCTTCCTCAGCTACTTTAACCACCTCAAGATAATCATCTTCATCCTCTTTTTTAGGATCAAGCGTGAAATCCTGTGTTGAAATAAGCGAGGGATCCACCAGCGGTTTAAGCTCCTTTTTCACAGTTTGTGGGGTAATTCCATGCTTCTCGTTGTATTCTTTTTGGATTTTACGGCGCCGGTTGGTTTCCTCAATTACTTTTTGAATACTGTTCGTCATTTTATCTGCATAAAGAATCGCTTTTCCATCAACATTTCTTGCAGCCCGTCCTACAATTTGAAAGAGGGATGTTTCTGATCGTAAAAATCCTTCTTTGTCCGCATCCATAATGGCCACAAGACTCAATTCGGGAATATCAATGCCCTCACGAAGGAGGTTAATTCCTACGAGAACATTAAAATCACCACGCCGGAATTTATAAAGAACTTCAACTCTTTGCATAGCGTCAAGTTCACTGTGCATGTAAGCAGCACTGATGCCGAGATTTTTCAGATATTCACTGAGCTCTTCACTCAGGCGTTTGGTTAGTGTGATGCAAAGTACGCGTTCATCTTTTTCGGCACGAATTCGGATTTCATCAAGCAAGTCATCCACCTGGTTTCCAAGCGGACGAACCTCAATTTCCGGCTCCATCAACCCGGTTGGACGGATAATCTGTTCCACATAAACACCGCCTGATTTTTCAAGTTCATAATCACTTGGCGTAGCACTTACAAATATTGCCTGGTTGATCATGCCCTCCCACTCTTCAAACGTAAGGGGACGGTTATCCAAAGCCGATGGCAATCGAAATCCGTGTTCAACCAGTTCCATTTTTCTTGAGCGGTCGCCGCCGTACATCGCCCCGATTTGAGGGACGCTTTGATGGCTTTCGTCCACAACCAGCAGATAATCATCCGGGAAATAGTCCATCAAACAATAGGGGCGCTCACCGGGTTTTCGGGCACTGAGATACCGCGAGTAGTTCTCAATTCCAGAACAGTAGCCGATCTCCTGCATCATCTCGATATCAAAAAGTGTTCGCTGTTCAAGACGTTTGGCTTCAAGAAAGCGTTGTTCATCCTGAAGCACTTCCACCCGCCAGTACATCTCTTCACGGATCTGTTCAATAGCTTGTTCGAGACGGCCCTGGGAAGTAACATAATGTGATGCCGGGTAGATCCTGAACTCTTCAACCTCGTCCAGTACTTCACCGGAATCTACATCAAAAACTTCAAGATTTTCGATCTCATCTCCCCAGAACGAAACACGCAATCCCTCCTCTGAATATGCTGGATATACATCAACTACATCACCGCGGACCCGAAATGTACCGCGCGTGAAATCCATATCATTCCGGTTGTAGTGAAGATCTACCAGGTCGTAGAGCAGCGTGTTTCGCGGAATTTCCATCCCCGTTTCCAGGTTGATGATCAGTTTTTCGTACTCAGAGGGGGATCCGATACCGTAAATACAACTTACGGATGAAACGATGATCACATCCCGCCGGCCGGAAAGAAGCGAACTCGTCGCCCGCAAACGAAGCCTCTGAATCTCTTCGTTGATGGATAGGTCTTTTTCGATGTATTTATCCTGCGTGGAAATGTAGGCTTCGGGCTGATAGTAATCGTAATAGGAGATAAAAAACTCGACCCTGTTTTCCGGGAAAAAGTCGCTGAGCTCTCGGTAAAGCTGAGCAGCCAGTGTTTTGTTGTGACTCATCACCAGCGTAGGTTTCTGAACGTTTTCAATTACTCCTGCCACTGTTCGGGTTTTCCCTGAACCTGTGATTCCGAGTAAAGTTTGAAATTTGTCGTTCTGCTGAATACCCTCCGTTAATTCTTCAATAGCTTGTGGCTGATCTCCGGCTGGTTCCCAGGGGGAGTGTAAATTAAATTCTGACATGAACTGAGCAAATACCTCTCATTAAAAACATAAGAACGAAATATAAGGGAATAACGTGCGTGAATCATTTTTTGAATTGGTAAAATTTGTGTTACC